>DIYZ01000076.1:6825-14656 GCA_002427845.1 Chloracidobacterium sp. UBA6041
GGCCGCGCACGAGGGTCTGCTGGTTGCAGTCCCTGAGCGTCTTTAGGTCGGCAGATCTTCTGGGCTCGTCTTCAACGCGCTGATTGATTAGCCAATCCTCTCTCCAGAGGTTCCACCTCTGGCTCTGGCTCACGCTTCGCTACGTATTCGGTCATCCGTCAACCGTCGTCGGTCTTGTAGGGCGCCTGCCTAACTAATTTCAGCAACAAAATATCTGCCTTGTCTTCGCTCGATGTAGTGGCTCAGGGATCTTCGCGCTTCGTCAAACCTTCTGCCAGAGCTATCGATCTTTCCGCCCGAGGCTTCATCAGGTCTCCCTCCCGGCGTAGAGTCCTGGCTTGAAATCTCAGTCAGCCTGCTCTGTGTCTAGTCCACAGCCTCAATCTCGACTACGATTAGCTTGACGATTGCTATGCTCTGATTCTCGAAAGGTATTGACATTACCCTGGCATGCTTCTCTCTAAAGGTCTGATCAAAGATGATTAGGAAGTTATTAAAGATAACTGGGTATATCTTTTACTTGCTTCTCTTTGTGGAGATCTCCTTACAAGCTTTTTACTACTTTAACAGCGGGTCTTTTCTCTTCAAGAGAACCGCAGTGCCTATTTTCAGGCCCGACACGTTCATGGGTTTTTCCATGAAACCAAATTTGAACTTCCGCCACGTCACAAACGAATTCGATGCATATCTCTATACTAACAGTGAGGGTTTTCGTACTTCGCAGTCGCATGAGGAATACTCGACCGTGAAAGACAACTCTCGTTTTCGGATACTGCTGCTCGGACCATCTTTTGCCTTCGGCTGGGGGTGAACTATGAAGACACCTTCGCAAAACAACTGGAGGACAATTTGGCCGCCTCAGGATTTGCGTCTGGGCGGAAGATAGCAGTCATCAACGCAGGCGTGCCGGCAATGCCTCCCGCGAACCAATTGAATTGGTCTGATAGTTACGGGCAAAAATATTCGCCAGATTTGGTCGGAACCTTTTTGAGCCAATCCGTATCGGAAAATCAATTGGGCATCGCATCCTCAAGGTCTAAGCTGTGACTTCCGACATAAGTTCTGCGGCCACCGCCGGTGTTTTTGCGCCGCGACTATTGATCTTTCCTGCGCACTCTGTTAGTTTCACGTCCGTTTTTGCTCTTACTTTTCTAGTAGAAGCGCGACATTCAGGGTCGGATAAATCGCTAATCGCTCCCAAGCCCTATCGATTTGCGATCTCCAATTAAGGAAACAATAATGAACAAAGATTCAATCGCCCTACTTCCAGCCGCTCGGAAGGATGAGTTAATCGTCAAAGAACTTGACGGGGAGGTGCTGGTTTACGATCTCCAGCGCGATAAAGCGCACTGTCTAAACAGCACAGCGGGTCTAGTCTGGAAACATTGCAACGGCAGGAACAGCGTCAGCGAAATTGCGAACTTCGTCGGCGACGAAACAAAAACATTTGTTGACGAACGGATCGTCCGGCTGGCTTTGGATGAACTCGAAAAGTTTCATCTGCTGGAAGATGCGCCTGCGAAACCAGCTCATTGGGCCGGCATGAACCGGCGCCAGTTGATTAGAAATGTGGGGTTTGCCGCGCTTGCGATGCCCGTGATTCTTTCGATTGCGGCACCCACTGTCCAAGCCGCATCTTCTTGCGCTCCGTCGAATGGAGCCTGCGGAGCAAATGGTCAATGCTTGCAGTGGTTTCTGCTGCGGTAGTCCTGGCGCTCCGGCGCTGTGTCCGCCCGGTAATAATCATTGCCTCTGAGACGAGACACTCAAAGTAAATAGAGGGACGAGCGCGTGATTTGGTTAACGCTCGACGAGCTTGAAAATTCAAACTGCTCGCAGAAGCTCCGGCGGCCGTCCTACTGCAGTCGCCTGTGAAGTCCCAATCAATGTTGTAGTGGTACCTGCTGCAGCCACCTATCCGCGTGTGGACTTGGTATTCCTAACAATACTTGCACATAACAAGAACCGCTTATTTCAATATGTTTTTGAAGAGCGGTGAATGCTGAAGCGCGTCGTAGATCTCGGCGCTCTTTTGCTCCAGAGTCTGCGCAAAGTCCTCACCGTAGTCAGCCTTTGCTTTCGTGGCAATCTCTTCCGGTAGAAATCCACGTAATACGGCTTCGATGATGAATAGATAACTATCATCAAACCCTTCAATCCCCAGAGCATTTGGTTCTTTTGAGCCCAGCACTCTGGTGTGCGACAGTTCTTCAATCCAATCAAGAATGGTTTCCACCGGATCCTGTTCCGGGTAGCGTTGTTTCACCAGCTCCAGAATCTTTTCGCGGCTGGACACATTCAAGAGCAAAGCCAGAAAGAAGCGGTGCTCGTCACTGGTGATTGTTCCGCGACGCTTGATGATATCAAACTGCCGTTGTTGTTCCTCTAACACCGGCATGATCAAATCCGTCACCTTGCCATGGACGCTGCGGCACTTGTCCAAAATTACCTGGAAGCGATCTTTGCTGGTCGATAAACCAAACAACTCATCCATCTGGTTGCTCTTGAGTTGATGAAAAGTGTTCTCCAAAACAAAGTAAGCGGTATGAAAGTCCGAGGAGCAGACGAGATCGCCAATCATGGCGTCGGCGTCTTTGTGTTTCATGCCCAGCAGCAGCCCGACGGTTTGCAGTTTCTTGGTCAAGACAACGTTTCTGAAAAAGGGATTCAGCGCGAAGTATGGCTTGCGGTAGTCATACTGCACGGCGGCCGAAGGCGTGTTTTGCGTTCTGACGGTGATCGTGGCGGACGGCCGGTCAAGATGGAATAGAGAATGGATATACTGCCTGCCCGGTAGAATCATGTGCACGTCATTCTTCTGCAACAACTGCACTTCTTCGAGGTTAAGGCGGCCAATAGAAAAGTGTTCGTTGATGACCCGATCCTCGCTAAAGGAATAGCGGCTATGAATACTGGAGCCGAGCAGCACCTGAAACGCGCCGGTGAAAGCATGTTGATGAATGCTGGTGGTGCCGTCGAGCCAGTAATAGACGTCTACATAAAACCGCGAGCCGGAGAAGAGAGTCACGGGTGGATTGCCGAATTTACCTTCAACGTCCTGTTGTTCCGGCAGCGTTGGGGAAGTGTGCACCCAGCGAATAATTTCCCAGGGGTCAACCTTCGCCGGCAACTCCGATTCAATCAGCGCCTGCGCGGCAATTTGAGGGAAAACTTGTTCGCTGTAGTTTTCGTTTTTCCAACGTGTTTCTACCAGCTCGCCGAGTTTTTGAAACTCCTCCATGATGGCGTCATCTCCAGTTCGTGAATTTTCTGGTGAAGAATATGAAGCGGCGACCGATTAGGCAAGGGGTTCGAGAGAGCGCGTTTTGGAGTGCGGCCTTTTTGGAGTGCGGCGGCTTGACGCCGCTTTTTCTCTCCATGCGTTCACTGCTCCTTCGCACATAAAGCGCTGTCAAGCCAGCGCACTCCAAATTTGTTGTCCCACACGTGACGGCTCTTTTTTGGAGTGCGGCGGCTTGACGCCGCTTTTCTTTAGTTTTGCTTACTCTTTATGAAGCGCTGCGCAGTTAGTCCGAAAAGAGAAAGCGGCGTCAAGCCGCCGCACTCCAAAAAGGCCGCGCTCCCAATCCGCCCGCGACCCCATTGCAAAAAAACCCGCAAGAACACGCGAGGCGTACATTCACATAAGGCATTGACCTTTCCCTTGAACGGTAATAATTTCCCCCGCGTTCATTCCGCTTAAGTCCCGCTTCTCTCGGGACTACTGTCCTCGGATTCGAGTCTTTTCTATCTAAGTAAGTTTGATCAGCGACGGAATCGGATCGCTTATTCCTCGCTGGAGACCGTCTTTCTCCGCTGTCCAGAGTCACACAATAGGAGTCGCATGAAAACTCAAGCGTTGGAATTTCTACCAAAGGCTCGCAGCGAAGCACTCATCACCAAAGAGGTTGCCGACGAACTGCTGGTCTACGATCGCACTCGCGACAAGGCCCACTGTCTAAACGAAACCGCAGCCGAGATTTGGAAACTCTGCGACGGCCAAACGAGCGCGCCTGAGATTGCGCGGATGCTGGACGGCGGTGGGCAGAAGGTGGAAGGCAGTCAGCAGAGGGCAGAAGGCAGTAGGCAGACGGCAGAGCGGGGCAGTAGCCCGACCGTTAGGGGGGACGCCGTCACAGGAGGCCGTAGGCAGACGGCACGAGCAGAGGGTTTCGGCATAGATGAGCGCATCGTGTGGTTGGGGTTGGATCAATTGCGCCGTGTGCATCTGCTGGAAGAACTCGGCGGCAATAGCGGCAAAGGCGCGTGGCCGCAAGCCGTTTCGGGGATGTCGCACATGTCGAGACGGGAAGCCGTCCGGCGCATTGGCTTGGCCGCCACTATCGCGCTGCCCATCGTGATATCCGTGACCGTGCCCACAGCTGCCGAAGCCGCCGTCTCGTGCGGCGCCCAATGCCACCCGTGCACTACGCCCGTGGACTGCTGCAACGTTTGCTCCAACGGCAGCGTGCCAGGCTGCCCCGCGAGCACGCCAAAATGTACCTGAAGAGGCAACAAATTTGGAGTGCGGCGGCTTGACGCCGCTTTCTCTTTCCATGCGTTCACTTCTCCTTCGGATATAAAGCGGCGTCATGCCGCCGCGCTCCAAGAAGAAGGCGCTGTCGCAGCGCGGTCACGAAGCCGCAAACAACTTTATCTGTAATGACTGAACAACCGAGTAAGACAATCAGGATGAGGCAATTATGAAACGACTCAAATTGTTTTTGGCAGCGGCGTTCTGCCTCGTGGTTATGAGCTCAGCGATAAGAGCCCAAGTACCGATTCTTTATTACGACTTCGAGAACAACACGACTCGCACCATCTTTGAGAATGCTGTTGAGCAAGCTGTTAACAGTGGAAGCGGTGCCATAACAAGAGCAGGTGGTAGTACCACAGTTTCATCAGTCGCAGGAGCTGGCACCTTCAACGGAGGAGCCGCTGCTGGACAAGCAGCGACAGGGACTACGTGGGATAGTTCGACCACAGATCCGGGTGCGACGGCGACGAACTATTACCAGTTTATAGTTAATATTGCGGGGTTCTCTCAACTTTCAATCACCTTCGACCAGCAAGCGTCGGGTACCGGCCCTGCGCGCGTGGGTGTTTTGTACAGCACGGACGGATCGACTTTTACAGCATCCACAACATCTCTTACTGGAAACGCCGTATTTGCCGCTTCGACGTTCGATCTCAGTAGCATCACGGCAATAGATAATCAGTCGTCAGTCACGATTAGGATATATGCCTTCGCAGGTTCTGCAGGTGACCGCACCGGACGAAGCGCATTCGCATCAGGCGGAACCTTCCGAATCGATAATCTCACAGTTCTTGCTAAGACTGCTGCTGCGTCGAAAACTTTGCTTGACTATCCTGCTATTGGCCTCAGCATAAAATCAGGAACGGTATTTAACCCAACATATACCGACTTTGCGCTTAATGGCTCGGGTATTACCGTCTCTCTGGCAGCTAACTTGAATCTGGGTGGCACGCTGACCCTTACAAGCGGCGACCTCGATACTGGTTCAAACACCTTGACTATGCCGGCAACGGCAACCTCGGCGGGTACGACCGATGTAATCGGCAATGTGCTGCGTACAGGCTTTGTCACTGGCGGTAGCGCGCTGAGTTTCGGCAATCCCTTCAACACCATCGCTATTACTTCAGGCACAGCTCCAGCGAACATATTGGTCAATCTGGTTAAGGGTTCGCCCGCAGATTTTGCCAACGCAGTGCGCCGCACTTACACAATAACGCCGAGCGCCGGCGGTTTTACTGGAACACTGCAAGTGCACTACAACGATTCCGAGTTGAACGGCAATACAGAATCTAGCCTTGTTTTGTGGCGCAACGTCTCAAGTGTCTGGGCGAGTCAGGGTGGCACAGTGACCGATGACACGGTAAGCGACAACAACTTCGTGCAGTTGGCTGGCGTGACACAGTTTTCGCGGTGGACGATCGCGGGACCATCGGCGCCGACGGCGGTGAGGCTTACGCAGTTCAATGCGGCGAGTTATGCGGATGGGGTGCAGTTGAGTTGGGAGAGTGGCTTTGAAGTCAACAATCTTGGTTACCACCTCTATCGCGAGCAAAACGGCCAGCGCACGCGCGTCACGCCTTCGGTGGTTGCCGGCTCGGCGTTGACGGTGGGCCAGGGCAACCGCCTGACGGCCGGTTATTCTTATTCGTGGTTTGATCCTCAGGGCACTCCGGATACGACGTACTATCTCGAAGCAATTGATTTGAACGGCAGCCGGCAATGGACTGGGCCAATTTATCCCTACGCCGGCGCGGGCCAGATGCTGTCGCCGAAGCGTCAGCGGGCCACGCTTCTGAGCGAGCTTGGTTCGTCGCTGGCAAACAAACGCGCCGCAACGAATGCAGCGGGGTGGCCGGCAGCAATGAAGGCTGAAGCGCGCCGCGAAAGTTTGCGGTTGAATCCGCAGTCGCTGGCAGTGCAGCAGGCAATTGCCGGGGGCAAGGCAGTGAAGATTCAGGTGCGGCATTCCGGCTGGTATCGCCTGACGCAAGGAGAGTTGGTTGCTGCCGGCTTCGATCCAGCAACAGATGCGCGCCTGCTTCAGTTGTTCGTTGACGGTGAGGAAGTGCCTATCGGGCTCAGCAGCAATGGCGCGCGACTCAACGCTAATGACACGCTGGAGTTTTACGGTGTCGGGATGGATACGCCGACGACCGACACGCGGACTTATTGGCTGATTAATGGCAGCAGCGCGGGCAAGCGCGTCAGCGCCAAGCGCGCGAAGATCACGCCGGGTGATGAGAACTGGACGCAAGTCAGTGGCCCGCGCAGTTTTGTTTACACTACTGAGCGACGCGACAAGCTGACTTACTCGCCGCGCCTCCTGAATGGTGATGCGGAAAATATTTTCGGCGCGATCATTTTCACCGATCCCATCGACCAGGCTCTGAGCATCAAGAATTTTGATCGCGAGTCAGCAGCCCAACCGCAACTGGAAGTTGACTTGCAGGGATTAACGGCCCAGGAACACGAGGTGCGCGTGCAACTCAACGGCACTGATGTTGGCACATTAACTTTCAGCGGCTCCGAACATCCGGCGGCGAAATTTGCCATCAGCCGGGCACTGCTGCGCGAGGGCGATAACACAGTGTCGCTGGCCAGCCAAAACGGCGATGCGGATATTAGCTTTGTCGATTCCATCCGCCTGAGCTATGCGCATGCATACACGGCAGACAACAATGCGCTGACGTTTAGCTTGCCGAGTGGGCAGGTGGTAAAGGTTGACGGGTTTACGACTCCGAATGTTCGCGTGGTTGACATTACCAATCCCGCGTCACCATTGGAGTTGACGACGACGGCTGGTCCTTCCGGAACCGGATACGCAGTAAGGGTCCAGGCAATGGAAGGCGACGTGCGCACGTTGCTCGCGTTTACCGACGACCTCGCCGACCGACCTTCATCCGTGACGGCCAACAAGCCTTCGAGTTGGCACGCGAGTACAAACGGCGCGGACCTCGTGATCATTACGCACCAGGATTTCCGCCAGGCAATTGAGCCGCTGGCTAACCTGCGACGCAGCCAGGGAATGAACGTGGCGGTAGTTGACGTCGAAGATGTCTACGACGAGTTTAGCTGTGGCGCGCACACACCTGCGGCTTTGAAGGATTTCCTGTCGGGGGCCGCCAGCCACTGGAGGCGCAAGCCCGGTTACCTCCTGCTTGTCGGGGACAGCAGTTGGGATCCGCGCAACTACCTCGATCAGGGCGACAATGATTTTGTGCCCACCAAACTGATCGATACCAGTTTTATGGAAACTGCCTCGGACGACTGGCTGGTAGATTTCACCGGTCTGGG
>DIYZ01000076.1:14741-15172 GCA_002427845.1 Chloracidobacterium sp. UBA6041
GAGCAGGAGAGGGAATTGAATGTGCCGCTGCGAGGCGCGATCTTGGTTGCCGACAACGGCTTTGAATCAAAGAGTAGTCAGATGCAAGCGCTGTTGCCGGCCGGCGTTGCAGTGCAAACGATCAACCGCGCGCAGGTTGGCAACGACGACGTGATGCGCGGGCAGATTGTGGACGCGCTCAATCAGGGGCCAATGATCGTGAATTACTACGGTCATGGATCAGTGCGTGTGTGGACCGGCGCCGGTGTGCTGGATTCCGATTTGGCAGACAAGCTGACTAACGCCAACAAGCCATCTGTCTACGTGATGATGACCTGCCTCAACGGCTATGCGCACGACGCCTTTATCGACAGCTTGAGCGAGTCATTGCTCAAGGCGCCGGGCGGTGGGGCGGTGGCAGTTTGGGCCTCCTCAGGATTTACGGCTTCGGA
>DIYZ01000143.1 GCA_002427845.1 Chloracidobacterium sp. UBA6041
CGAAGTGATGACGTAAATAAATATCATCGATCGCACCGCAGTCTGAGACGACGTAGCCGCCGAAGCCCCACTCTCCGCGTAAAATGTCCTGCATGAGTCTCTTATTGGCGCAGCAGGGTTCGGTGTTGGTGCGATTGTAAGCACACATCACCGAAGCAGCATGGCCTTCGACTATGGTGGCTCGAAATGCCGGCAGGTATGTCTCCCGTAAGTCTCTTTCGTCGACTTTGGCGTCGAAGGTGTGCCGCTCTGGCTCTGGACCGCTATGCACAGCGTAGTGTTTGGGCGTGGCCACAACCTTCAGGTAACGCGGATCATTACCCTGCAAACCCTTGACGAATGCGACTCCTAACCGCGAAGTCAGATACGGATCCTCACCGTATGTTTCTTGTCCACGACCCCAGCGTGGATCGCGAAAGATGTTGATATTGGGACTCCAAAAAGTCAGCCCTTCGTAACGCGCACGCTGGTTATGACGCTCGAACTCGTGATGTTTGGCACGCGCCTCAGTCGAGATCACATCCGCAACCTGGGAGATAAGATTCGTGTCCCACGTGGCCGCTAAGCCGATAGCCTGCGGGAAGACAGTGGCGTAGCCGGCACGCGCAACACCATGGAGCGCCTCGTTCCACCACTCATACTCGGGAATATCGAGCCGCGTGATGGGGTGCGCGCCGTTCATCATCTGCGACACCTTTTCCTCGAGAGTCATCCGCGAGACCAGATCGTCGACGCGCTTTTCGATCGGAAGCGAAGTATCTTTGTAGGTCAGTTTCGATACCTGTCCGCTGGAACGACTGGGCGGTGACATAAGGACGAAGCCGATCACCAGAATCAGTACGCACCCTGCGGCACTGCGATGACCTTTCATGGTTCCCTTCCCTGATGAAACTACGGACCTAAAACTTTTATCCATACTCACGGACCAGCGCCTCGCCCAAGTCCTTGAGCTCGTTGTTGAAGGACTTCTCTTAGGGCGTTATAAACGGGCTTTGGCGCGTAGGTTTCGTCGAAGAGCAACGCCATTCCCTTAGTGCCTTTCGTATAGCCGGGAATCCAACTGTACTTGTCGGTAAACCCCCAGGTTTGGAAGGCAGTGCAGCCGCGTTGTTGCAAACAGGCTTTCGCGACAAAACGATAAATCTCCGCTTGCTTCGTCAGGTCCGACCCGTTGATGAGATTTCCTTTCCTATCGAGTGGCAACCCTGCGTCCATCTCAGTGATATGCACCTCGACGCCTAGCGCCGTAAGCCGCGTGATGTTGTCACTCAGGGACGAAATTTCTTTGGTGCTTAGGTTGAAGATATGTGCCTGCAACCCGACACCGTCAATCGGAACGCCACGACGTTTGAAGTCCTTCACCATGGCATAGATTGCATTCGACTTGGCGTTCAATCCTTCGGCATCGTAGTCATTATAGAAGAGCAAAGCTTTTGGGTCGGCCATACGGGCCCAGCGGAAGGCTTGTTCAAGGTATGCGGTTCCCTTTCCCGCCATGCCGATGCCAGGACTGTCGTACCAAATAGAATGTTCGAAGCCGCCGCTCGCGTCGAATGCTTCATTGACCACGTCCCATGCGAAAACCTGCCCGGCGTAATGCTTCATCACAGTACTAATGTGTTCGCGCAGGAGATCTGACAACTGCTCGGACGTGAAGCGCCCATTCATGAGCCAGGCCGGGTTGTACTTCTGCCACACCAGACAGTGTCCACGCACTTTCATCCGATGAGCCTGCGCGAATGTAACCAGCTGATCGCCGGGCTTGAAGTTGAATGTTTTCTGGTCGGGGCGGATAGCTGCCCACTTCATTGCGTTCTCCGGTTCGACCATGTTGAACTCGCGCGCAAGGGTTGAAGCGTACGCATCCTCCGTCAGTTTGGACGGATTGACTGCTGCGCCAATTAATATTCCGATTTTATCTCCATAGTCGCGGAGAGACTGTGCGAGACAACGACTGCAACCGGTTACAAGCACAATCGCGGTCAGGATCAGGGTTAGAAATTTCTTTGCATGGAGCACTATAGTTTCCTAAGCATCTTTGTCCGACAGACTGCGTAACGCTGGATAGAGCTCGCGAAACATCGCATAGCGAGCATTCATGAAGGCCGACACTTCACTTTGCGGTTCTACACGCGTAGCAATACGGATGGTTTCCCCGCAAGCTTCATCAACTGAAGACCAGACACCACCACCGACACCGGCGAGCAACGCCGCGCCGTAAGCCGCTCCTTCTTCCGCCGCCAGAATCTCAACAGCCCGACCATAAACGTCCGCCTGGATCTGCCGCCAAAGCGGCGCGCGAGCTCCACCGCCGCCGAGCCGGATTGTTTCCACGGGAACATTCATTTCAGCAAAGATCGTGAGTGTGTCGCGCAGTGAAAACGCCACGCCTTCAAGAATGGCGCGAACGATGTGCGCTCGCGTGTGGCTCGCCGCCAGTCCAACCAGTGCGGCGCGCGCATGAGGATCGAGATGTGGCGTTCGCTCTCCCATCAGGTAAGGGGCCCACAACACGCCGTCAGAGCCGGGCGGTGCATCGCCGGCCTCCGCACACAAAAGATCGTACGGATCCTTTTGCTGTTTCAAACCTTCGGGGTGAACCACACCAAAACGATCGCGAAACCAGCGCAAGCTGAGTCCTGCGGCTTGCGTAACTCCCATGACGTGCCAGCGTCCGGGCACAGCGTGGCAGAACGTATGAACGCGTCCCCTTTTGTCTAGTGCCGGATGATCCGTCGCCGCAAAAACAACGCCGGAGGTACCGATAGTCGCACTGACAGCGCCTGGTCGGACAATACCCATTCCCACTGCGCCGGCCGCCTGATCGCCGGCGCCGGCGACGACCGGCGTGCCTTCGCGCAAACCGGTTGCAAGCGATCCTTCCGCGGAGACGAAGCCCGTAATTTCGGGTGATTCGAAGACGGTTGGCAAATAGTTTTGGTCTATCTCCGCAGCGGCGAGCATCGGAGTGGACCAGCGACGCTGAGCAACGTCGAACAAAAGCGTGCCGGAAGCGTCAGCAACATCGGTTGCGCGTTCGCCGGTGAGACGCAAACGGATGTAATCCTTTGGCAATAGAACAGAACGAACACGGGCCCACACATCTGGTTCCTGCTCCTGCACCCACAACAGCTTTGGGAGGGTGAAACCAGTCAACGCCGGATTAGAGGTCAACTCGATAAGCCGAGCCGCGCCGACTTTCTCGGTGAGGGAGCGGCACTGAGCATCGGTGCGCTGATCACACCAAATAAGCGCAGGTCTCAACACTTCGCCGCTCTCATCAATTAAGACTGCGCCGTGCATCTGGCCTGAGAAACCGATGCAGGCGATCTCGCCGGCATTCACATTTGGTCGCGCCAAAACATGGCGCACGGCTTCAATCGTTGCGCGCCACCAGTCACGCGGGTCTTGCTCGGCCCAACCGATGTGTGGCGAAGCAAAAGGCGCGTGTTCCGCGGTCGCAGCAGCTACGACGTTCCCGCTTTCATCGACGGCCACAGCCCGAGTCCCGCCTGTCCCGACGTCGATGCCCAGCAGTTTCATCCGATTCTTCGCCTCTGACTACCCCAAGCGGCTGATCTCGCGCGGGTACTCTGCGCCGGCAGAGATCTTCGAGTTACAACAGCAAGGTTACGCCCATCCTGGTAGCGTCCCAATCTGAAGTTCTTCTCTGCGAAACCTCCGCGTTTTCTGCGCCTCGGCGGTTAATACTGGAAAAAGCACTTACCGCAGAGTCGCAGCGCTGCCACGGCCGCAACCAAAAACATTCAAGCTAACTGAACTCAAACGTCAGGGAGCTAGGGGTTCATAGTGCGGCTGCGGTTTTCACTCCGCTAGGAGTGAGATATTTATAGGTCGGAGCGTAAAACCCAGACCAACTCCGTTCGGAGGAGCGGAACTCAAGTAGAGCTTCACCACTCCAGAACCATTCCGCTTCTCCGAACGGAGCCGGAGGGGTCTTGCTCCTCGAGCTATAAACATGTCACCCCTAAGGGGTGAAACCCGTTTACTGCTCCCGAACGAACGAAGTTGAAACAAGGACACTACGCCCGCCTTGTACGGCGTTGCAGAATTTGGTCGGCGATGACTCCAGTCAGAATCACCGCACCCATGACCGCGAAGTTTAGTGACGATGGAATACCTAGCAGATTGACCAGATTCTGCAAGACTTGAAGCAGGGCCGCGCCAATCAGGATACCGATGATCGAACCCTCGCCGCCACGTAAAGAGCAGCCGCCCAGCACCGCAGCCGCGATGCCGTAGAGCTCAAAGAAATTCCCGTGCGAGGATGGTGAAACCGAGTTTGTATAGAAAGCAAAGATGATTGCTGAGATGGCCGCCAGCAATCCCAGAATGATGTATGCGCTGGCGATGATGCGCGACGAGTTGATGCCCGAGAAACGCGCCGCCGTTTCGTTGCGACCAACCGCGAAGAGATAACGTCCGTACACCGAACGATGAAGCACCACCCACATCACCACGCTGATTACAACCAGCATTACGAACGGTGTGGGAACTCCAAGCAAGTTGCCGGTCACAAAATTGCGCAACCACTCGAAGCCGGCTGCGCTACCAAATCCCTTAGTCTCGTCATTCGCGATGAACCTCGCTAAGCCACGGTAGAAAAGGAGACCACAAAGCGTCACAATGAAAGGCTGAAGACCAAGCTTGGTGATCAATAGACCGTGAAGCGCACCCAAAGACATCGCAATGACAACGATGCTGAGGACGGCCAGTGCCGTGGGCCAGTGCCACGATGTCAACATCAGCGACAGCAGAACGCCCAGTAGTGCAAAGACCGACCCAACCGAGAGATCAATACCGCCCGTGATAATGACGATACCCAGACCAATGCTGAAGATGCCGTAGGCGCCGATCAATCGGGCCATGTTCTGCAGGTTTGCCGGCGCAAGAAATCGCGGATTGAGTATCGCGACGACCGCACATAACACCACGAGCAAAAGGAATGTGCCGAGTTCTTTTTTCAACGGCCTCTTCCGGCTCCTCTAACTGTAAATTTATAGACGGTCGTCTGCATGTAACGCTGGTTCGGCTCGAGCACCGGTGAAGGAAATGAGGGTTTGTTTGGTGAGTCAGGAAAGTGTTGCGCTTCAAGGCAGAAGGCGTCGCGCTTGTTGTAGACCTTGCCCGCCTTGCCATGCACGTTATCCAGGAAGTTTCCGGTATAGAGCTGCACGCCTGGTTCCGTCGTCCACATTTCCAGAACCCTTCCGCTTTTGGGCTCATAGACTTCGGCCGCAAATGACAATTCTTTTCCTTTTTTGTTCAGAACAAAGTTGTGGTCGTATCCTTTCCCGAAGCGCAATTGTTCGTCCGCCTGGTCGATTCGGCTGCCAATTACGGTTGGCCGCGTGAAGTCGAATGGTGTGCCCTTCACCATCTTCAGCTCACCTGTGGGAATCGATGTCTTGTCAATCGGGGTAAATCTGCTGGCGTTAATTCTCAACACATGTTGGAGGATGCTGCCGGAGCCGGCGCCTGCAAGATTAAAGTAGGAATGATTGGTGAGATTAACGATCGTCTCTTTGTCGGTTGTTGCTGAGTACTCAATCCGCAGTTCATTCGCGTTAGTTAAAATGTAGGTTACTTTAACAGAGAGATTGCCTGGATATCCCTCTTCGCCATCTTTGCTCACATAAGAGAGTTCGAGTGCGGCACCATCGGCGCGGCTCACTTCTCGCGGGTGCCAGATGACCTTATTGAAACCGCGCACCCCTCCGTGCAGATGATTGGGGGGATTGTTCTGCGCAAGTTGATACTCGACTCCCTTTAAAGAGAACTTACCTTTCGCGATACGATTAGCGTAGCGACCGACGAGAACCCCAAAAAACACCGTATCGTCCGCGTAACTTTGTGGCTGGTCATAGCCGAGAACGATGTCGGCCATCCTTCCTGCGCGATCCGGTGTCTTCACAGAGACAACAGCTCCGCCGTAATTGCTAATCTGCACCTCCAGGCCGTTCCTGTTCGTGAGCGTATAGAGAGCAATCCCGTCGGCGAGCTCGCCGAACTCATGCTTCTCTATCTTCGCTTTCTGTCTCTGAATCGCACTGGCAAACGGCAGTGCAGAGATTGCGAAGCAAAAGACGAGAACGAAAATGATGGAACCCAGACACTTCGAATCGCGACCCTTACGCATACCCATCACAGATTCACTCCTGTTGGTAGAGGGTTCAGTAAAACTTCAATCTTCAACCTGGAGACACAACACGGAAGTCCGTATCGCTTGTTGAAACCGGGTTCCCGTTAGTTCACGCCGCGCGTTTACCGACCGCAAGCCGCATAATGTTCTCCTCGGTGCATTCCGAGCGTTCCAGAATTCCGTTCGCCGCGCCTTCATGCATAACGATAACGCGATCGCTGATGTGCAGGACTTCTTCCATGTCACTCGAGATCATCAGAATCGCGACGCCGCTTTCCGCCAATTGCCGCATCAAAGCGTAAATGTCGGCCTTGGCACCGACATCAACGCCACGAGTTGGTTCGTCAAATATCAATAGCTTGGGCTCAAGCGCCAGCCACTTTGCAAGAACCACCTTTTGCTGGTTGCCACCGCTCAGATTAATGACGCGCTCTTCTACCGAAGGCATTTTGACGTTCAGCCTTTGACAGACACTCGTAGCTGCAGTGCGCTCGCGGTCCACGGCGATAAGGCCAACTTGTGCATATCGCTCGAGCGATGGCAGGGTGACGTTCTCGCGTATCGGAATGTCGGTGATCAATCCTGCGAGGCGGCGGTCCTCCGGTATGAGATAAATGCCGTGCCTGATCGCGTCCTGCGGCGAGCGAATGCGCAGCACCTGGTTGTCGAGCCGGACTATTGCCTCGGCCGCCCCTTCAATTCCGAAGATTGCTTGCCCGACTTCGGTACGGCCAGCGCCCACCAGTCCAGCCAGTCCGACAATTTCGCCGCGACCCACGTCGAAGGAGACTTCCCGGTTTGGATAGCGAGTTGTGCGCAATCGTTCGATTTCAAAGTAACCGGGTACTGCTTTTGTCTGCGGCTTCTGGTAGAACTTCTCCAGGTCGCGCCCTACCATTAGTTTTACTATTCGGTCGTGAGTTATCTCTTCGCGCGAGAGCACGCCGGCATTCGAGCCATCGCGCAACACGACAACGCGATCGGCAATCACTTCGATCTCACCAAGACGATGGGAGATGTAGATGATGGCGACGTCCTGGGTCTTCAAGTCGCGAACCACTTCGAGCAGGCGCTCTGTTTCCGTCAGTGTCAGACTCGACGTCGGCTCATCCATGATGAGAATGCCCGCATTGAGCGAAAGCGCCTTGGCAATTTCAACCATCTGCTGCTGAGCGATGGAAAGGCGCGAAAGCGGCGTGTCGGTTGGAATGTCCAGTCCGAGTCTCTTGAGATATACACTGGCCTGTTCATGCATCTGCTTGCTGTCAATCAGCCAGCGAAGACCGCTGCGCCGCGGCTCACGCCCGAGAAATACATTCGCAGCCACGTCGAGGTTGTCTAACACATTCAGTTCCTGGTGAATGAAACTGATGCCGTGACTCGTCGCATCATTAACTGCACGAATGATGACCGACTCGCCATCAATTCGGATTTCGCCGGCGTCGGGCTGAAGAATCCCGCCGAGGATATTCATTAGTGTTGACTTGCCGGCGCCGTTTTCTCCGGCCAGGGCGACCACCTCGCCTGCTTTGATCTCGAAATCAACACTATTGAGCGCAGAGACGCCGCCAAAGCGTTTCTCGATTCCCTGCATCTGCAAAAGCCGAGCACTCATCAGATCGCCTTAATCTAAAACCACCCGGGGTGAATTACGGGAGGGCGGGCATGACTACATGATTAATCCGCAAGACCCGGGGTCCCCAAGCGGGCAGCCCGCTTGGGGTGGAAGACCGATAGGATCTTCTGACACTTTTCCATCAGTCCCTATCTAATGTTCTTCTTTGCATTCAGCTACGGCCACGCAGGTGGTTAATCTTTTTAGTAAACTCCTCTACGTTGTCGCGCTTGATGACGAGCGTGGGGATGAAGATCTGCTTGCTCGCCGGAATAAAAGATCGATCACCTCTTAGCCACTTGTGCATCAACTGTATGGCTTGGTATCCGAACTCAAATGGCTGCTGCACCACTGTCGCGAAGATCGAACCATCACGTACACCGGCCAGCGTTGGGTCTTCCTCGTCGAAGGCGATGATCTTCACCTGCCCGATTTTGTTCGCATCGCGCACTGCGTTGAGAATCGCCGGACCGTTGTAACTCCACAAACCAACTAATGCCTTAATGTCTGGGTACTTGACCAGTGTATCGGCTGCGTTCGATTTCGCGCGCACTTGATCGGTATCGTCGGTGCGAATATCAATGATCTCGACGTTGGAACCCTGCAAGGCTTCGCGAATCCCCTGATAGCGCTCCTGAGCATTGCGGACGTCAAGTTTGCCGACGAAAATCATGATCTTGCCGCCCTGTGGAAGAGCTTCTTTGATCAACCCTCCAGCCTGATGCCCGGCGGCGATGTTATCTGTACCCACGTAGAAGGCGCGATCGCTTTTGGGTGCGTCCGAGTCCTGCGTCATCACCAGGGTCTGCTTCGCCGCTTCGTTGATCAACTGCGTCTGGTTTTCCGGATCAACCGGGCTCATCGCCATACCGTCAGTACCTTTTGCCAGCAGGTCGTCAACGATCCGTTTCTGTTCGGCCGCCGTCCCGTCTGAGGGAATCTTGAACTCCACCGTGACATCGTCCAGCTCGGCGTCAGCCTTCTCTGTCCCGCGCCGCGCTATTGTCCAGAAGTCGGCAGAGTTATTCGTAATAAACGCGAGCCGCAAATTCTTCGACGAACTCTTGTTGGAATCTGCTGTACGCGCGCAGGCCACCATCAGCAGCGAACAGGCGCAGATGATCAGGTAACGAGTTAGTCCTTTCATGCATTCCTCCAAATAAGTTTTTTCAGCCGGCGACGCAGGACGCAAAGGAGCAAAGTAGACTCTGCTCTGCATGCTTTTGTGTGGTGGCCGAACAAAGATACCATAAAATTCTGGGTTTGAGCCCTCGATAAATGAATTACAGCAAACAAAAATCACGCAACAAGGCGACCAGTCGAACTGTGGAATTCTCGGCTATGCAGTAACTGAAACTCCAAGCGTAGCGGGGTCGAAATCCTACCGCTCCAGCGTGATCAAATAGACGTCGTTCTCACGCATTGTAAAGTTTCGCGTGAACGTTTGGCCCGCGCGGATTTGAACCCGAGCCGTGTCAACTGGCCGCCCATCATTTCTTTCCCGCAGCCTTTGCAACTGCGCAGGCTGCAGTGCCGTTGGTGATCCCAACTGCAAATAGTCGTCATAGACGTCGTTGACGTGGTAACCAACCTGATAAACCTTCGCTTGATATGAGCCGGCGGGGATCCGGGCAACCGATACTCTCACCTGTCCGAAATCACCAGGCGGCAAATCTCTTTTGAATAATTTTTGATCGCTCTCTTTGGTTACCGGAGGAGTAAAGTTCCAGAACAATATTTGCACGCCGTGTGAATCGCGACAGGCCCAACTATCTGAATCGCTCGAAGCAAGCTCCAGATTTCCTAACCTGTTAAGAAATTGATAAGCATAAAATGCCGGCTTGCGCAGGCCGGCAAAATTCAGCAAACCAAAACCGCCGTGAAATGGTGAAGGTACCGGACCGTTCTCTTCGAAGATATCTGTGAAAGTCCAGTATGACATCGAGTCAGCACGGCCTTCGACACCTTTGAGTTTTGACAGGATGTACGGCGCAGAGATGTAGGAATCATGCACCGGATCACGAGGAGAATAAGATGTGCTCCACTCCGTATAGTGAAGTGGCAAGCCGGGCATTGACGATGATGCAATTTCTGCCCGAACGCCTTTGACTCCGCCGATGATGGCCTCAGGTTCTGTGATCAGAGACAGTTGCTGAGTACCACTCTCATCAACCCCGATCCCTTGCACTCCGTAGTCATGGGTTGAGATGAAGTCCAGAGGCACATGATTCTTAGTGGCAAAGTTAATCGTCTCCGCTACCCATGCATGCCCCGCAGTCGCTGGTCCACCAACGCGATAATCTGGCGATATGCTTTTGATCGCGCGCGCCGTCACCTTATACAGTTTGAAATACTCGGCCTGGCCGCCAGACCAGAAGATGTCGAGGTTGGGTTCGTTCCAGACTTCAAAGAACCACTGCTTCACTTCCTCCGCTCCGTAACGTTCCGTCCAGTGTTGGACCAGGGCCTGTATCAGTCGCTCCCACTTGCCATAGTCTTTTGGCGGAGTGATATTTCCCTTCCACCAGAACACTGTCTTGCTACCGCTCGCCAAAGCCTGCGGCATAAAGCTCAGTTCGACAAAAGGCTTTATGCCTGTCTTCAGAATCGCATCGTACAAGGCGTCGACATATTGAAAGTTATAGATGGCCTGACCCTGCTTGTCTTCGCTGTAGACACCCATCTCATCCTGCAACAGGCCGTGGAAGCGGATGTACTTGAAGCCGCACTCACGGTGCACGACGTCCAAATCCCGCTGCCAGTCGGCGCGCAGACCTTCAGCGGCGCGACCAGCACCAACTACCAGACGAAAGAATTTGTTCTGTTGCCCTTTCACTTGCGAGTAGTCGACGGCAATTACTCGCCGCGGCGAAGACGTCAAGCTCTGGGCGCTGACAACGATTGAGGTTGCCAATAGCACGTACGATAGAAGTAATAGGCGATTCATGCAGAGGTCTGGTGTTTTCCGGTCACCGGTAACTGTTCGAGATCACCTCGCTACCACTTCAAGCTTTGCGGTCTGATATTTAGCTGAGCTTGTGCCAACCATGATGTCAAACCAACCGGGCTCAACGATGTGGTTCATGTTTAGACCCACAAACGAAAGCTTGTCGGCGGTAATTACAAACTCGACCACTTTGCTTTCGCCGGGAGCTAACGAAATGCGCTTGAAGTCTTTCAGTTCCATCACCGGGCGAGTTACAGAACTTACCAGATCGTGAATGTATAGCTGAACGATCTCATCGCCCGCGCGCTTGCCGGTGTTCGTAACCTTAACACTCACCTTGGCCTGCCCCGCTGGGCCAATCTGCGCCGGGTTCACGCTCAAATTCGAATACTCGAAAGTCGTGTAACTAAGACCATAACCGAACGGAAACAACGGCTCCTTGCTCGTGAATAAGTAGCCACGTTTGGCTGTTGGCTTACGGTTGTAATAGATGGGCAACTGACCAACGGACCGCGGAAAGCTGACCGCTAGTTTGCCGCCAGGATTGTAGTCGCCGAATAGAACGTCAGCCACGCCTACCCCCGTCTCCTGGCCGAGGTAGAATCCTTCGAGAATGGCCGGAACATTTTCTGCAATGTAATTGATGGCAAGCGGCCCGCTGTTGATGAGCAAGACGACCGTGGGCTTGCCGGTTTCGAGCACCGCTTTTACGAGATCGTTCTGCCGGCCTACGAGGTCGAGGCTGTCGCGATCGCCGAGGTGAGTATCAGCCCAGCCCTCTTTGTTGGTATCTTCGTTACCTCCTAAAACCAGAACGGCAACGTCTGATGCCTTAGCAACCGCGACCGCTTGAGCGATCAGTTTGCTGTCTTCTGCAGGATCGCTCAGGTGCGAAGTGTCTGCCCACCAGTCGCCACCCTCTTTGGTTATCTTGCAGCCTTCGGCGAAAGTAACTTTCACTTTGCCGCCTGCCTTCTCGGTGATTCCCTGAAGCACGCTGATGCCGCGCCCAGGATTGTCGCTGTATCCGCCCAGGTGCGCGCGGTCGGCGTTTGGTCCAATGACGGCGATTGACTTGAGCCCATTGCGATCCAGCGGCAGAAGATTGTTGTCATTCTTGAGCAGGACGATGGATCGCCTGGCGGCCTCCGCTGCCAATTCGCGATGAGCCTGGGAGTTTGTAACCTTTACCGCGCGCTCTGGATCAACATAGGGGTTCTCGAACAGACCGAGAAGAAACTTGAGTTTGAGGTTACGGGCGACCGCGCGATCGATCGTCGCTTCGGGGACCTTTCCGTCTTTGACGAGCTGCACCAGTAACGGAAAACAATCAGGATCGGGAAGCTCGAGATCTACGCCAGCTTCGATCGCGAGTTTTGCGGCTTCTGCTTTGTCACCAGCCACATGGTGCAAGTCCTGCAATTGCGGAATGCCGTAATAATCAGAAACGACGTTTCCCTTAAATCCCCATTCATCACGCAGCACTTTCTCGAGCAACCATTTGTTCGCGTGCGAGGGAACGCCGTCGATCTCATTATACGAGGCCATCACGCTCATGATACCGCCTTCGGTCACAGCTGCTTTGAAGCTGGGGAAGAAGACCTCACGCAGTACTCGCTCGGAATAATTAGCGGGCGCGATGTTTGTGCCTCCTTCCGGTTGACCGTGGCCTGCAAAGTGCTTGGCAGTCGCGATAATGTGATCTCCATCAATCGCTGGTCCTGACCCCTGCAATGCTTTGACAATTGCGACGGCCATACGAGAGACGAGATAAGGATCCTCGCCGTATGTTTCTTCCGTCCGGCCCCAGCGTGGCTCGCGGGCAACATCAAGGTTCGGCCCGAGTACCTGATGGCTGCCACGTGCCCTGGTTTCCAAGGCGCCGGCCGCAAATACCTTGCTAATGAAATCGGGATCCCAGGTACTGGCAAGCGCGATCGGTTGAGGGAAACTCGTACTTCCCTGAGCCATGTGGCCGTGCAGTATTTCATCGTGAAGGATCGCCGGGATTCCCAGTCGAGTATTTTCCACGAGCCACTTCTGCAGAACGTTCGCGAAGGTCGCTCCCTCGCGGGGGCCTTTGCGCTCTCTTTGTCGTGCAATCTGTCCGATCCCATATTTCATCACGACGCTTGCCTTCTCTGGCGAGAAGTCTCCACGGTCGGTGGAGAAGTCAGTTTGTGGCCCTGCTTCAGGCCGTGCCTGCCAGAGGCAGATGAGCTGGGCCACCTTCTCTTCGAGTGTCATTCGCCCGAGCAGATCCGCTACTCGTTGCTCAACTGGTAAGCGCGGGTTCTTATAGTCCCGGACCGAGATCTGTGATCGTGTGCCCGCGTTGGGAAAAGTCAGAAGAGTCATAGATATGGCCGCCCATACAACAAAGGTGGCGCGGCGAGGTCTTGGCAAACGAAGACTGGCTAAACGAATCTCAAACAAACGTTTGTTCCTCCCAACAGACTTTGGGCACCGTGGGTCATAACAATCATGAATTGGAGAAGTGTGATTCGCCAAATGCGTTTTGCCGCAAGCGGCACATACTCGGGATCTACCTGTTCTCAACTCAGCAGCAATTAGAGTGTCGCACAGTCTGCGCACTCGGGTATTCGTTGTCAATAGTTTTAGATGATTCAAAGCCACTCAACATTGAAGTAGCCACACAAGCTAAGAGAATTTACAGGTTGGGAAGGGGGCAAAGCGCAGCGCGCCCCCGCTCAAGATCCAAAGCCTCAATCATTGAATCAACCACTCAACCTGAGAGGTGGCTGGAAGTTTAGTGGTTAGTTCTGAGTTGAGTGGTGTTGCAGGACTGACAGCCTCTTCGGCTCGATCGAGGGCTCTATCGAGTTTAGTCAGCTGCGGCCGCAGCGCCATCGAGCAAAACACCTTTCTCGAGATGGCGCTCGTGAGTGGCATAACTGGCAGCATGTGGATCGTGAGTGACCATGACGATCGTTTTCTTCAACTCTCGATTGAGCGTGGACAGGATATTGAGGATCTCTTCACCCGAACGCGCATCGAGATTGCCGGTCGGTTCGTCCGCCAGCAGCAAATCCGGATCAGTCACAATTGCCCGGGCAATTCCCACGCGTTGTTCCTGCCCACCAGATAACTGGCGAGGTTGATGGTGCATACGGTCGCTAAGATCGACTAACTCCAGGGCGGTCTCAACATTCTTGCGCCGCTCCGCTTTTGAAAGCTTAGTCAACAGCAGCGGCAACTCAACATTTTCGAAGGCCGTCAGCACCGGAATGAGATTGAATGTTTGAAAGATATAGCCGATGTGGCTATTACGCCAACCCGCCAACTGGCTCTCGCTCAATTTCGCAAGGTCGGTTCCCAACACATCTACTTCGCCTTCCGTGCAGCGATCGATTCCCGCGAGCAGATTCAGCAAAGTCGATTTGCCCGAGCCGCTGGGTCCCATTAGCGCCAAAAACTCGCCCTGCTGAATATCGAGGCTGACCTTGTCGAGCGCCACAACTTCAAAACCGTCGCGCGCGAAACGCTTGCTCACGTTGCGAACTTGTACCATTGGTCCTGACATTGGTTTTCCAGAAAGTGTTAGTGGTCAGTTGTCCGTAAGTTGGTCTTTGGCCTTAGGTCTTAGTACTTTGTTCTTGGTACTTGGTGATTTGTCATTTCTAAGAATTATTTACGGCGCAGGCTGAAACAAAGAACAAAGTACAAAGATCAACTACTGACCACGGACCACTGACTACTGACTACTGGGTAATGTCCTAACAGTGTGTTGCCGCCATCAATAAATCTTTTAGCGTCCAAAGATGCTTTGTGATTCCTGCCGCCATTGCTGGCGTACATCTTAGGCTCCGGTGCATCCGACAAAAGTTATAGTAAGCGAAATAGAGCGCGAGGGCCGCATGATGTTTTTCCCACTTCTTAGAGAAGCCGTTTGTTAAGCGGGTGAATCTTCGGTTTTCCATTCTTACGCTCAAGTTGTGGCGTTCAATCCGCGACGTGCCTACACGCTCAGGATCGGGGCGTCCGTGGATCACTTTCGTTTTGCATCCGGTACATTGCGCAGGTGAGTAGCGGGTTTCGTTCTCAGGGTTGTTCGCGTAGATTTTAATGAGTTGCGCGAAGTCTGTACGACCGCCAAGAATGAAGCCTACAGCGTCACGGTAGGGAGCGAAGCCATCGGTCGTGATCTGGAAGTCGCCCTTTGTCGCTCTATCAATCTTCTCCGTAAAGATAGCCGTATTCGGGAAGTCGCGCTGTCCAAGATGCCAAGCCAGAATCAATTTGCTGTGGCGTTCAATCGCGGTAAACGTCCAAGCGTCTCCAATAGAATCAGCCCACGAGGAATGGCGGTTTTACTGAATGTGTGATATGTGGAGTCAAAACATGATTATGATGGAGCCCTTCATAGACCAACTTTCCAGAAGGAAGTCTCACTCTCCCTTTTGCATCTCTAATTAGAGTGTAGTGGCCTGGATTTGATGAGTCTTGTTGAAAAATGGAGCCATCACTATAGAAATGGCTTGGGTCGTTATTCATCCAAATAAAGTCAACTTGAACGTAAAGAAAAGTTTTTCCACTTTCTTTAAAAGTTTGGACTATCTTTTCATCAATAGGAAGAGTTACCTTTTCCCCTGGATTGAGCAGTTGCGGTTGCTTTATAGAGTTTGAATTTGTTCCCCAAAACAAACTGCGAAGCGGCTCACCGTCTGGGGACCAGATGTCAACCTGGAATTTACTAATTTGCTTATCAGAAATGTTGGTAACAGTAACAGTTTTTGGCCAATCGCAAGTGACGCGAGCCGGGTCTAAA
Source organism: Chloracidobacterium sp. UBA6041 (assembly GCA_002427845.1). Taxonomy (GTDB): domain Bacteria; phylum Acidobacteriota; class Blastocatellia; order Pyrinomonadales; family Pyrinomonadaceae; genus PSRF01. The sequence goes on from DIYZ01000143.1 coordinate 15,515, forward strand.
TCATAAGTCACTACGTCAGCCACAATCTCTTGAGGAACTGGCGGGATTTCCATTACCTCCATCTTCGCCTCTGCTTTTCTGATCACGAAAAAAGCTACTATCAGAACCAGTAGCATCAGCCCAACTGTCAACAACGTTCTTTTCATTTTCCTGCTCCTTCCTTTCGAACCGTCCAAACCGCAATAACGACAGTAGTAGAGGGTATTCAAAGCGACAAATTGTAATACGGGGCTAGGAGTGACAGCAAGACAGATTATTTGTCCCAGCGCGCCTTAGCCGCCTTCTTTGCTATATGAGTGCGCTTTTTAGCTGAGAGGGTCTTAGCGCGAGCGTGACCGCCCTTAGAACCGCCTTTTAGTCCAAGACGCAACCTTCTTGGCGTCCTTGCCCTCAACCGACTCAGGATCATGCTTGGCAATGATCGTATCGAGAATAGAACGGGCAAACTCGTTTGGGTCTTTCGCCATGTGTGAGATATTACCACGGCAGATTTAGGCGGGAAAAATATCTTCGGAATCAGCAACGCAGGTTTAGGACACTACCGACTACTGATTGATCTTTACTCTATCCCCATCCCGCAGCTTTTCAACGCCTGCCGTAGCCGCCGATTCACCACCGCTCAATCCTTCAAAGACATAATAGAATTCTCCGGCCTCATCACCCAGACGTATTGATCGCTGTTCCACCCTGTTACCCTTAACTACGAAGACAAAAGCGTTGCCGTCCTTGCGCACCACCGCAGCTTTGGGGACCAGCACGCGTACCGCTGGTTTGGCATGGCTTGTCAGCGCGTCGCTTAGAAAGTTGACGCGGGCATTCATCTCTGGTCGCAACTGCTCGTCGGGATTCTCTACTTTAACCTTTATCTGTACGGTAGCCTTCGCCCGATTCGCTTCCGGAGCAATCTCGGCGATGAAGCCGGTGTACTTTAAGTTAGGAAAAGCTTCGGGGATGATCTCCGCTCGCTGGTTCATCTCCAAGCGCGCAAAATCTGCTTGACTGATATCCAGTTCGATCTGCAAATCGTTCAGGTCCGCGAGAGCGACCACAGACGTGTGCGCGCCAGATTCGCCGAAGGCCGAGGGGCTCACCAGCTCACCGCGTTCGACGATTCTCTGCAACACGGTTCCCGAAACAGGCGCCTTGATTTCTGTGTTGGCAAGTTGTGTATCCGCGTAATCGAGCGCCGCTTTCATCTGCCGCACCTGCGCGGCGGCGGCGCGAATTTCTTCAGGACGCGGTCCGATGTCGGTCATCGCGCTTGATTGGCGCGCGGCTTCGACCAACGCTCGCGCGGTATCGCGCTGAGCAGTGGCGCGATCCAGCTCAGCTTTCGACAAAACTCCCGCACGATAAAGCTTCTCAGTTCGCTCGTATTCCGCTTCCGCATTTGTCAGGGTTGCTTGCGCCTGCAGGACGCCTGCGCGATCTTTCATTTTTTCCTGCGGCCGCGAGCCCGTGCGCAATTGATCCAGCCGCGCCTGGGCCGCGGCAAGATTGGCCCGCGCCTCATCTGACTGAGCGCGAAAGTCATTGTCTTCCAGCCGCACAAGTATCTGGCCCTGCTGTACCTTGTCGCCCTTTTCAACTCCGATCCAGGCGACGCGTCCCATGACCTTCGCTCCCACAGCGATCTTGTGGTGGGCCACGACATATCCTGAGACTGACAGCACGGTATCGCCTTGTGAACCTTCACCGCTTTCAAGTTTGACTTCGGCCATGGAAATAGTCTTCGGCGCAGAAAAGAAATAGAAATACCCCATCGCCGCCAGAACGATGAGCACAGCGAGCGCGAGCAACAAGAGCTTCGGCGGACGGATATGTGCGGAGGGCGATGCTTCGGGAACGCGATCAATCTTCAGGCTTCTGAGACGCTTGTTCAGACCTTCCTGGTCTTCCGGGGTTTTGGTATTTATAGACATGCAACTCTTAACGGCTAAAGAAAACTTAATGATTTAAGACGCCCGCAAGGCGTCGACTATCTTGAATCGCGCCGCCCGAATCGACGGCAGCAGGGAGCCGACGAACCCTATTGCTACTCCGAAAATCAAAGCCCATAACATTAGATCAGGAGTCACGCGAAAATTAAAAGCGATCTCACTGAAATTCTGAAAGTTAGCTGTGCCAGTAGAGACAAAATTCAACGGCAGCGCGAGCAAGATACCGATGCCGGCCCCGATGATAGCGATCACTACCGACTCCAGGACGAAAGCCACCAGGATACTGCGTCGCTTGAAACCCAGCACTCGCAGCGTGCCAATCTCTTTAGTTCGCCTGGCGACCGCGGCGTACATCGTGTTCATTCCCGCAAAGCCGGCGCCGACTGCCATGATGAATGAGATAAAGACTGCAACTCCTTTGAGGAAGCCGGACGCGGCGCCCTGTTGATCTTCATAAAAGGTTCGCTCCGGCATGGCTTTCAAATGCAAGCGCTGATCGTCCGTGATGCGTTTCGACAATGATGCTAAGGCCGTTTGATCCTTCGCGCGAAGGAGTACGGTCGAGAAAGTGTCGCGCTTGGTAGTGCTTCCCAGCGAGTTCACGTCCACCCAAATCTCCGATTCAAAAGCCTTGCCGCCCGCCTCAAACAAACCTACCACAGTATAGTCGGTGGTCTGTATGCGGAATTTATCTCCAATGTCCAGGCCCTGAAAGCGTTCAGCGATGCGCCGGGAAACAATCGCTTCCGTCATCCCCGGTTGAAACATTCGTCCCGCTACTGTCTGATAACCCGAACGTAGTTTGTTCGACATGGGGCCGATTCCACGAATGGTGACATTCGATCCCTGGCTCATACCCTTGCGCGGTTTATAGATCAGCGTCATGGTTTCCGCCGCGGCCAGCGGCTGGTCACCTTCACGCGCCACGCCATCAAGATAGATCAGGTCGTTTAGCTGCTCGCGTGACACGCTGCTGTTCAACTCAGCGTTGCTTCCTTCGCGCAAGACGATTACATTTAGTGGCTCGCCGCTGCTGATCAAAGTGAGATCAATCCCGCGGGCCAGCGCCATCACCATCAGGAAAACTCCTACGGTCAGGCCGATCGTGAATGCCGTGGCCAACGTGCTGGATTTGCGCACAGTAATGTTGCGGAAGTTGTATTTAAGGGGCAGCGCCATTGTTCAATGATGGTATCGGTTGCCGGTAAAGTTTTGCCTTCAACATTCAGGTTGTGGTTTTCAAGAGCAAGCTAAAGCTTGGACTCTAAACGCCTGGCAGCGGCTGTTGAGAGTTCAAGCTTTAGGTTGCTGTTGGAAAGAAGCAAGCTGAACTCCAACGTTTTACTCCGTGCTACGCAGCGCTTCAGCAATGGTCATCCCCGAGACCCGATAGGCCGAATAGACCACACTTAGTAAGCCTACGCCGATCGATATTATGAACGCGGCCAGCAAGGTTTGTACGCTGGGCACGAACGCCTGAAAGTTTGGGATATAAAGACTCAAGTCGATTGATCTGAAAATCAGCACTGCTCCGCCAATACCGATTAAGGCGCCGATAGTGGTCACGAGCAACGACTCACCGACGAACAATCCGGCAATCGTTCCACGCTGAAAACCGAGTGCTTTCAGCAGTCCCACCTCTCTGGTTCGCTCGCGCACGGTCATCGCCATGGTGTTGGCCATAACCAGCAAGAGAGAAAAAGTAATCGCCGCTATAATGCCATACATGAATTGTTTGACGCCGCCCATCATAGTTTCGAAGCTGATGGCAAAGTCGCGTTCGCTCTCCGTCTTTGTCGGCGCATCAGTGTTGACGAATAAAGAGTCAACCGCCTGTGCGATGCGCGGTACATCGGCAGCGGAGTTAGCCAGAATGCTGAATGTGCTTACCTGGTCCTTGGCCCAGGCCGGAACTAATTCATTGATGTAGTCGTGATGAAAGAAAAGCGTCTTCTCATCGCCGCCGGTGCAAACGCCGCGCACGATGAACTCCACGCTTCTGTCATAGATTGGGCTTCTCAGGGTGACCCGCTGGCCGATTTTGAAGCCGTAGAGTTTTGCCAGCTTTTGTCCGACGATGGCGCCTTGTTTGTCGTTGATAAAGGCCTGCCACTCCGGCTCGGACATCTTTAGTTCCGGCATGACTTCTCGGAACTTGCTGGCATCGACAGCGAAGTTGGCGAAAAAGTTTTTCTCATCTTTGTAAATGCCGCCAAACCAACTGAACGGAATCACGGCCTTAACGCCCGGCACTGTGGCGATTCGCTGTTGTTGGGAAACAGGCAGCGTGAAGCCGAGCGAGACAGCGTGCCGAGTTATCAGCCGCAGAGGGTTTGAGCTTTCGCTGCCGCGCGAAAACTCAGTTAATATCGTCGCCAGAGTAATGATCAGAAATAGTGAGACGACGAGACTCGAGATGGTAAGCAACGTGCGCCGTTTGTTGCGCAGGATGTTCTTCAGGATTAGCTTGCCATATTTCATAAGCGCTACTCGAACCTCCCTTACGTTTCCGTCCTCGTCGGTTCCGTTAATAGTGGGCAGTTGTGTCAACAATGCATTCGACAATTTGATTGTAGTTTATGATAGCGAACCTTTGCTTACCAATGTTGCGCTGTAATGTCCAATGATGCCGAAAAAGCGACGCCGCGTAAACGGAAAATTCCGTGCGTAGGCCGGCGGTGCATTCAAGACGCGTGTACAGTGCCCATCTTCATACTGTACTCTGACCTTCAAGATCAAATGAGTGACATAGACCGCCATTGCTAACTTCAATCATTACCAACGTGGTTGGAGTTTTCAGTAGGGACGGCGCGGCTCCAAACGCAATCCAACTTCGCATTCAGGCGCACTTTCTTTGTCATTGACTGGGCAGCTGCAGCAATCTACCATTCGCCGGTGAAAACAATTCATTCCCTGCAGACCTCGGCATCTTTGCGTCTACTCCTTTTCCACTGTGTAGTCTTCTTCCTGCTCGCAGTGCAGGGTCACGTTGCGACGGCACACACTACCACCCTACGCGGGCCGGGGTCCCCAAGCGGGCAGCCCGCTTGGGGTGGGGGACTGCCCGCGCGGGGATCCCGGTCTCAGCCGCGGCGAGCAAAGCTCGTCGCCGCCACTCCGCCAATGGGGTGGAACAGCTGGGATTCCTACGGCAGGACACTCAATGAAGAGAGCATTAAGGCGAGCGCTAAGTGGATGGCCCAGCACCTGAAGCGGTTTGGCTGGGAGTACGTTGTGGTGGACGAAGGCTGGTACCTGGCCAACCTCGACGCCAAAGGCAACGACGAGCAGACGCGCTTCGAGATCGACGCCTACGGTCGCTATGTTCCGGTACCGGTCCGCTTTCCCTCTGCAGGAAAGGATTTCACGTTTAGGCCTCTCGCCGATTATCTGCACTCGCTGGGGCTTAAGTTTGGGATCCATATCATCCGTGGCATACCCAGGGAAGCGGTAACCAGGAATCTTTCGATCGCAGGCTCTTCTTTCCATGCCGCGGACGCGGCTGATACCTCGGACGTGTGCCCCTGGAACGCATACAACTACGGCCTTAATCCTTCTCATCCAGCCGCGCAAGCCTACTATGATTCCCTCGCCCGGCAATATGCGGCATGGGCCGTTGACTTCATTAAGGTGGATTGCATCTCCGATCATCCGTACAAAGGTGCCGAGATCCGCATGTTCAGCGAAGCCATCGCCAAGTCAGGCCGCTCCATGGTATTGAGCCTTTCTCCCGGCCCCACTGCCATCGACAAGCGCGATGAAGTCTCTAAGTTCGCGCAGATGTGGCGCATCTCTGACGACGTCTGGGATGTCTGGTACAGCAGCAAGGATTTTCCGCAGGGCGTGAAAAACCAGTTTCCGCGCGCAGCCAAGTGGGCCGGTGTCGCGCAGCCCGGTCATTGGCCCGATGCAGACATGCTGCCTTTAGGCAGTCTGCGACCTGCCGCCGGCTGGGGCGAGCCGCGTGAGACTCGATTGACCCATGACGAGCAGCGCACCTTGTTGACCCTCTGGTCCATCTTCCGTTCGCCGCTGATCATGGGCGGAAATCTGCTGCGGTCCGATGCCTGGACCACTTCTCTGCTCACCAACGCCGAGGTCATCGCGGTCGATCAGCACTCCACGGAGAATCATCCCGTCATCACTACTGACAGCATTGTGATTTGGACGGCGCGGCCCCAGTCCGGTAGAGACTCCTACGTCGCAGTCTTCAACATCAGCGATACCGCACAGACTGTTCATTACGCCTGGAGCGATCTCGGTCTCTCGGCCCCAAGCTACAGGCTGCGCGACTTATGGACACACACGGACATCGGGTCGGCCACTGCTGTTGAAATCACTGTGCCTCCTCATGCCTCTGTCCTTTACCGTGCTGCCCCCAACCACCCGTGAGCGAATGATTGAACAAAGGAAGCTCTGAACAAGTTGCTGAAGAGTTTTGCATTGAGCCCGCGAAGCGCGGGTTTTGGAAAGGAAAGCCCGCATTAACTTGTTCAGAGCTTCCTTAAGTCATCGGCTGTGGGCATTGTGAGTTGTGTCTTGCTGTGCGCGTTAATTTTTCTCCACTCTGCCGAATGTTTCCACGGCGCAAACGCCACCGGAAATTAGTCCCGAGGATGTTTAGATTAACCGGAAAGAATAACTTGATGGATCGCAGGAACTTCATGAAGGATCTGGCAACCTGCGCCGCTGGCGTTGCTACAACAAGACCTGTTTTCGCGGCAAACGGAACAGTCTCTCGCGCTGAAGAAGACATCAGCGCCACTCGCATTCCGCGCTGGCGCGGCTTCAATCTGCAAGGCAGATTTGCGATGCCCGGACGACCGTACGTGGGCAGAGCTTTCGATGAATTCGACTTTGCCACGATGGCTGAATGGGGGTTTGACTTTGCGCGTCTGCCCTTGTCGTATTGGGCCTGGGGTCGCAAAGACGACTGGTCCATCATCAATGAGGAGCCGTTGAAAGAGATCGACCGCGCGATCGAATTGGGCCGACAATATGGCATTCATATCAATCTCAATTTCCATCGCATTCCCGGATACTGCATCAACGAACGCGAGCTGGAGCAAGCAGACCTGTTTACGGGGACGAAAGCCGAGCGAGACCGAGCGCTCAGTGCTGCCGTCCTTCACTGGAAGGCCTTCGCCAAACGCTACAAAGGTATTCTGAATCGACGTTTGAGTTTCGATCTAATCAACGAGCCGCCGAAAATGCGATCGTACGAAGGCTATTTGGAAGAGCGTTACGTGGAAATCGTCAAGGCGTTAGTGGCAGGGATTCGCGAAGTCGATCCCAGCCGGCTGATCTTTGCTGATGGAATCAACATCGGTCAGGCGCCAGTCATGGGAATTGTCGATCTGGGTTTGGTGCAAAGCACTCGCGGTTACATGCCGAAGGCCGTGAGTCACTACACGGCGACCTGGGTTCCCCGGGATGAATTTGAAAGTCTCAATATACCGACGTGGCCCATGAAAGACGATCAAGGCCAGGTGTGGGATCGCGCGCGGCTCAGGCGTGAATTCATTGATCGATACAAGCCGCTGACCGACAGAGGCGTTCAAGTGCACGTTGGCGAATGGGGGTGTTTCAACAAGACTCCGCATGACGTGACCCTGGCCTGGATGCGGGACTGTCTCTCACTTTGGAAAGAAGCTCGCTGGGGGTTTTCGATGTGGAATTTGCGCGGCTCGTTCGGTGTCATGGACAGTGAGCGACAGGACGTTAACTACGAAGATTACAAAGGCCACAAACTAGACCGGAGGATGATCGAATTGCTCAGGGCCAGTTGAACTGAGCGGACACAGGGGTTGAGAGTCCAACCCGGGATCCCCACGCGGGCAGCCCGCGGGGGGTGGTAGCCTTTAGGTTGCCGTTTACGAAAGCACGCAAGCTGAAGCTTG
>DIYZ01000238.1:0-23795 GCA_002427845.1 Chloracidobacterium sp. UBA6041
GACCCCGCCTTGCCCCCGCTGATTGGCTGAATAACTACCCTACCTTAATCAAAGGTCTTGAAGGTTGTTGGACAAGTATGGAGCACTCAATGAGTACTAACAGTTTCAAGGATGCCAGGCGAGTGCAGACCAGTGTGCTGGCCCCTCTCGAAAGAGTTGCGCTTCGGGGCCTCGCGCGGCGGATGCCGCAGTGGGTAAATTCCGATCATCTTTCGCTGCTTGGGTTGGTGGCAATGTTTCTGGCGGGCGTCGGCTACGCGGCGAGTGGAAGAAATCCACTGTTGTTGCACATTGTTAACCTGTTCATATTTCTCAACTGGTTTGGCGACAGCCTGGACGGGACCCTCGCGCGATACAGGGATCGGCAGCGGCCGCGCTATGGGTTTTATGTAGACCACATTATTGATACGTTTGGCACGATGTTCCTGATCTTTGGGCTCGCCCTTTCCGGTTATATGAGCGAGCGAGTGGCGGTGGCTGTGCTGATTGTTTTCCTCATGCTCGCGATCAACTCTTATCTGGCAGCCTACGCGCTCGGTGTGTTCAAGATCTCGCAATGGAAGATGGGCCCGACCGAGATTCGCTTGCTTCTCATCGTGGGTAACCTGTACCTGCTTCACGGTTCACATGCCCGCATATTCGGTCATAGGTTTCTGCTCTTCGACGTTGGCGGAGTTGCTGGGGCAATCGCAATGGGCGCGATGCTGGTCTTCTCATCTGTCAAGAACACACACACGCTGTACAAATTGGAGCGGTTGCCTGAGTTGTGACCGGCAAGTGCAGCGGTTTCCAATCCCCTTCCGATTAGGGGCACAGAGGCGCAGCGCGGCCAGGGCCGCAACCAAAGGCGAGACCACTCGACCAGCCCCGTGATCGCGGGCGGCAGCATAAAGCCTGGGGTGGAGCCCCAGGTTAACGCCGATGTCGAACCAAGCCCGCGAAGCGGGCGATAGCGGAGGCGGTTTACCAATGGTGACGATGAATTTGCAAGCACTGTCGCCCGTTTCACGGGCTCAGGGTTTGATGGTGTATGTCCTGCAGCTCACGCCCCAGGCTGTATGCTTCCGCCTGCTCCGCAGGCTCGTTGAAGGGTGCAAATAGAATTGTGCTCGACCGAACCTGGCAAACCTTGTTAGAAAAACAAGAACTTACGGATTTGCTACACAGGGTGACGGAGAAAACGGCCGGAAGAAAACCGCAAGCAGAAATGATCAGCAATACCATTAGCCATGACCTCTTTTGTTTCATCGTTCTCTGTGCCTCAGTGTCTCTGTGGCAGAGTTAGTTTTAAATTAGCCTGCGATGATTCACTGGATAAAGTTCAACCTGGTTGGCGTGCTTGGCTTTGGCTTACAAGCCGGTGCGCTTTTTGTTTTGACACATATCGCGCATCCGCTGGGTTATCTGGCGGCGACCGCGACGGCAGTGGAGTTGGCTGTACTCAATAACTTCATCTGGCATCAACGATGGACGTGGAGCGACCGTCCTTCTGCGACGCTCGGAGAAACTCTTCGCCGGCTGGCAAAGTTCAACATGACAACTGGTCTGGTTTCGATCACCGGCAATCTACTCCTCATGGACCTCCTGGTTGGACACTTCGGTCTGCCGATCGCCGGCGCCAACCTGGCCAGCGTTGCAGCGTGCTCAATGGTCAGCTTTATTCTCGCCGACAGAATCGCGTTTGATGTGGACAACGCCTCGGTGATGTAACGCAAACTGTTAGTTTGCGCCGTAAGTTAATAGTCTTCGTTTTCGGGTAATCGCAAACTAACAGTTTGAGTTACATCAGGCGCTTGACGTTCCGCTCGTTCCGCAAGTACAAACGTAGCAATGTCGGAATCACAATCTAGCGACGCTTCCATGGCGGTCGAGACTTTTGATCTCGTTCGGCGCTTCCAGGATTTTGTAGCGGTAGACAATCTAAATCTCACTGTCCGCCGCGGAAGCTTCTTCGGTTTTTTGGGTCCGAATGGCGCGGGCAAATCCACCACAATAAAGATGCTGACCGGCTTGCTTGGTCCAACCAGCGGCCGGATTCGTGTGCTTGGCCGCGATATCGCGACGGTGCCTTTGGAGGTGAAGAGTCGCATTGGCGTTGTTCCCGAAGACTTGAATCTGTTCGAGAGATTGACGGGCGCGGAGATGCTCGCCTTCACGGGACGGATGTATGGCTTGAACAAGGCTGAGATTGCGGAACGTTTGCCGGAACTTCTCGATCTGATGGAACTACGAAACGAGCCGAAGAAGTTAATTGTTGAATACTCACATGGGATGAAAAAGAAACTTTGTCTGGCGTGTGCCTTAATTCATCGCCCGGAAATTCTTTTTCTCGATGAACCGTTTGAGGGTGTGGATGCGATAGCCTCACGCACGTTGAAAGATTTGCTGTCGCGGCTAACCGCGCGCGGTCTGACCGTCTTCCTGACTTCTCACGTATTGGAAATCGTCGAGAGACTCTGCACGGACATCGCAATTATCTCACAAGGCAAACTACTCGCTGCCGGTTCGCTTGATGAGCTTCGCAAAGGAATCCAACTCGAAGACGACGGCCAACAAACGGACCTTAGCGGTCAGCACGCGGGCCCGATCTCTCTGGAAGAATATTTTATTTATATAGTCGGCGGTGAGCGCAGCACGGGCGAAGAAGAAGTGCTGCAGTGGCTGGGTTAACTCTGCATGCGCTAAGCGGCCGCAACGCACCAGTACGGGTGAGTCGGAAAAAGTTTCATCACAACTAACGAAAGAGCAAGACCTTGTCAGGCAAAACTCTACGCATACTTGGAATCTTATTCATGGTCGCAGCCGCCGTGGTCGCGGTCCTAAACTTGAAGCGCGTGGCTAACCTGGGAATGTTGTGGCTTTCGCCCCCGCTTCTGATTGTCGGTATGGTTTTCGTCGCGCTTGCGAAGCGACACAAATGAACCATACCGAATGAAGACTCTAAACTTCACAGTCGTAATCACACCAGACGTGACGGGCGGTTACTTTGTGACTTGTCCGGCTTTGCCGGGATTAGTAACCGCAGGCGATACGCTTGAGGAAGCGCGAGCCATGGCGAAAGATGCTATTCAAGGTTACCTGGAAAGTCTCAAGAAGGACGGCGAGGCAATCCCGACGGATGAATCAATCACCGAGCGGTTGACCATCGAAGTTGCATAATCCTGTAATTCTGCTACGGCACTTCCACAATCAGTTCGCGTCCGAAGGTGAAGTTGGGACGCTTGCGACCCTTCAGATATTTGGCCGCTGTTTGCGAAAGAGCGGTAATCAGAATTGGCAGCGCGATCGTTGCATCGCAATTAACGTAGGCGCTATGCGCCCCGCGAGCCAGCTTGCCGTAAATCAACCCCTCGTCAAACGCGACGGCGTTGGATCTGCCGCCCGGATGTGGCGCATCCGTGGTGATTTGAATCGCGTATTTGTGGCCCTGATGATGACTCTTGAGGATGAACGAAGAAATCTCGGTCTGCTGTACGAAAGTTTTCGGCGTGCCGCCGCCGAGATTGATGACTCCCGTCAGACGCGCGCGCGCGGTAACGTTTGCCATGTCGAGCACGTCCTGGACATTATCGAACATGAAGTTATTCTTCTTTTCAAAACGCGCCGCGGCAATTCCCACCGCGATGCCGCTGTCGGCGATGGCCGGGCAGAAGATTGGCACGCGCGCTTTGTAAGCTGACGTCAGGACACCATCTTCCGTGGCGATCTCGGCTAACTCCCGGCCGAGCAAATGAAGATACTCGCGGGTTGAATACGGCCGTGTTTGGTCGAGCTGGTTGGTAAATCCGCCAACCCACTCATTCGCCTCGCGGTATTCTTCATCACTTGCGAGCAGGTCCCACATGCGGCTGATCTGCGACGCGTCCAGTTCGGCATCGGTCATGTTCGGATGCGCCTGGAAATGGTAACGACCAAGCGTTTCGTGCAGATCATGAAAGAGGAGTGAGCCGGAAAGCACCAGCACATCAACGAAGCGATTCTTGATCACGTAAGCCAGCAGGCGGCGCATTCCCGCTGGTATTAGCGCTCCGGAGCCGGCCACGATAATCGTCGTGTTATCGCCGAGCATGTCGAGCCAGATTCGGTGCGCTTCCGCGAGTTGGCGCCCACCAAACCCGGCGCCTTCCATCTTTTCCAGCAATCCGGCAACCGATCTGTCGCGATCCACCTGCACGGGCCGAGTTGGCGTCGTCAGATATTTCGATGCTTTGGGTTTTCGCTGCGTGACCATAAAGCTTGTGAACCTCTCAAATTGTGGACGTCATGGGATGATTACCGGATTAATTTTCAGAATTAAACGAAAGTAAGCTTAATAATCTGTATGACGCCGTGAGCGCGTCTTCGCGCCGTTAACCGAAAGATATGTATATGCGTCGTAACGAGACTCGTAGAATTGCGCCAACTCAGCGCCTTCGGCTTCGCTTAACTCCCCGTCCTTGACCCGCTGGTTTATTAGACGGCGAAAGCCATCGTGAAGCAGGCTTCGTTCGTAACGCGCCCGCTCGGTCGCTTCTCCCACTGTCGTTCCGCGAATTACTTTTTTAATCAGGTATCCCTCGTCATCGATGTAGATGTGGGCCTCATGCGGCATGCCAAAAAGGTTGTGGTTGTTTCCCATTACCTCCTGATAGGCGCCCACGAGCAGGAACGCCAGGTAATACGTTTCGCCGGGGACCAGAGCATGGAGTTCCAGCACTTGTTTCACATCATGCAGATCCACAAACTTGTCTATAACGCCGTCGGAATCGCAGGTAATATCGCAGAGCGTTGCGTATTCCGTAGGGGGCTTGTTGAGATAGTGGATGGGCACAATCGGAAACAATTGATCGAGCGCCCAGTGGTCCGGCACGGAACGAAAGACGGAAAAATTAGTCAGATACTTGGCGCACAAAAGCCGCCGGAGATCGTCAAATTCTTCGGATACATATTTGGCTTGCTGGGCATACTTGTCGGCGTGTTCGCAAACGTCCCAGAACAGCACTTCGCCTTTGGCGCGATCTTCGAGCGAGACGAGACCAAGATTAAAAAGGGTAAACAACTCTTCGCGGTGTTCCAGTGCGTCGTGATAATACTCACGGTAGTTCTTTACCGTGATCGACTCTCTCAGCTCTCCCAACTCAGTCACGACCTGCGGATCGTCGTCATCGATCTCAATGGGAGTAATGTCTTCAACAACAGTTTCGATTTCATCCTGTACGTTTGTGATTAATAGTGCGTGATAGGCAGCAAGGAACCGTCCCGATTCCTGAATGATGGTTGGGTGTGGGACGTTCTCATCATCGCAGACCTGTTTGATGGTGTAGATAACGTCGTTAGCAAATTCCTGTGCCGAATAATTTGCGGATGAATCAAAGGCAGTCTTCGAGCCATCGTAGTCCACCGCCATGCCGCCGCCCACATCGAGCAGATCGATGGGCACTTTCATCTGATAGACCTTCGCGTAAACCCGAGCGGCCTCTTTCATCGCATTCTTGATACGCTTGATGTCGGTAAGCTGCGAGCCAATATGAAAGTGGAGCAGCCTGAGCATGTCGATACGATCAGCCTGTTCAAGCCGGCGAATCACTTCCAGCATTTCGGTTGTAGTCAAACCAAACTTTGCGGCTTCGCCACCCGACTTTTCCCAGCGGCCCGAGCCCTTCGAGTAGAGCTTGACGCGCATGCCCAGAATCGGAATGCCGCCGCTTTCATTGCGCTCAGCTATATTCAAGACGTGGTCGAGCTCACTGAGTTTTTCAATCACGATGACAACGCGCTTGCCAACGCGGGCGCCGGCAAAGGCGAGTTCGATAAACTCTTCATCCTTGAAACCGTTCAGGACCAGCAGGCTGTCGGCTGTTTGTTCCAGAGCGAGCGCCGCATAGAGTTCTGCTTTGGAGCCGGCTTCGAGACCAAAGTCGTACCGGGAACCTTCGCGCAAGTACTCTTCAACCAGCGACCTTTGCTGATTGACCTTCATCGGGTAGACGCACATGTGCGAGCCCTGGTACTCAAATTCTCTAATCGACCGGCTAAATGCGCGTTGAAGTTTTCTTACTTGTGCGGCCACGAGCTGGGGGAAACGCAGTAGCACAGGCGCGCCGATTCCGCGCCGGGCTAGATCGTCCATAATTTCTTTCAGATCCGCAGAGCGGGAATCACCTTCGGCGGGACGGACTATCAGGTTTCCCTTGCGATTTACGTCAAAGTATCCAGCGCCCCAGTTTTCGATGCCATAGGTTTCGAGCGTTTGCTCAATTGCCGTGGTCAATTCGCGGTCTCCTGACTTGCCTGCGGAAAAACTTGTATGTTCTTGATTCCAGAAGTCAAAGCGTAGTTATACTCATCCCGAGTTTCGGTAGTGGAAATATCTTGGATGGTGACGCTTAGTGGCGCAATGTAACAGAAAACGCAGGGTCGGTCTATAACTTTTTTGTTTCGGCAAGCTTTTTGCAAGCCGTTAAAGTACGAGGTAAAAAGGAGTTATTGGCCAAATGCGGAACCCGCTCCGGTGCCTCGCAGTAAAAACCTTGACATAGTCAACGGCCAAACTATAATGCACCCTTTTTTAGCGCCGTCGCTTTATGACGTTCGGCACTTTCCTTAGCAAGGTCTGGCTTCCCAAACACTTCGCACCAGCACCAGCACCGGCACCGGGGCGAAGGGCACCCCTAACACTCGATTTTTTCCTTCAGGAGAACTCATGAATGCAAAGACTGTCTTGAAATATGCCTCTGATCAGGAAGCAAAATTTGTTTCCGTTCGATTTACCGACCTTCCGGGTTCCTGGCAACACCTGACATTTCCTATCGCCGAGTTACACGAAGATACCTTCGAAGACGGCTTCGGCTTTGACGCTTCGTCGATTCGCGGCTGGGCGGCGATTCACGAATCAGACATGTTGTTGGTCCCCGATGCCTCGCGATCCTGGATGGATCCTTTCGCCGAACAACCGACGCTGTGCCTCGTAGGCAATGCGGTCGATCCGATAACCAAGGAAGGCTATGCATTTGACCCGCGCTCAGTAGCCGTGCGCGCGGAGAGCTACCTGAAGTTCACTGGATTGGCAGACACGGCATTCTTCGGCCCGGAAGCTGAGTTTTTCGTTTTCGATTCCGCGAAGTTTCATAACGACCAGAATTCAGCCGGTTACACCATCGATTCGGATGAGGGCCACTGGAACAGCGGTCGCGATGCAAACGAATTTCAGGGATCAAATCTCGGCTATCGTATTCGCCCGAAAGAGGGATACGTGCCGGTACCGCCGACAGACACGCTAAGCGATTTGCGCTCCGAGATTTCGCTGACACTGGGGAAGTGTGGCGTGACGGTCGAATGTCATCACCACGAAGTCGCTACCGCCGGTCAGTGCGAAATCGACTTCCGCTACTCGACCCTTCTCGGCACCGCGGACAATTTACAGATTTTCAAATATGTAGTTCGCAATACTGCTTACCAGTATGGCAAAGCGGCTACTTTCATGCCCAAGCCGCTTTTCGGAGATAACGGATCGGGGATGCACTGTCACCAGTCCTTGTGGAAGAGCGATAAGCCGCTATTCGCAGGCGACGGCTATGCCGGTCTGTCTGAAATGGCCCGTTATTACATCGGCGGTCTCCTGAAACATGCAGCCGCTGTTGTCGGTTTCGCCGCCCCCACAACCAACAGTTACAAACGGCTGGTTCCGGGATTCGAAGCGCCGGTGAATCTGGCTTACTCGGCAAGAAACCGTTCGGCGGCGATTCGCATTCCTATGTTCTCCACCAATCCAAAACTTAAGCGTCTTGAATTCCGTCCGCCCGATCCATCCTGCAACGCCTACCTGGCATTCTCGGCGATGTTGCTGGCCGGCCTTGACGGCATTCAAAACCGCATCGATCCGGGTGAACCGCTCGAGAAAGACATTTACGATCTTTCGCCGGAAGAACTGAAAGATGTTCCTACTTTGCCGGGCTCACTCGATGAATCGCTGAAGGCCCTTGAAGCAGACCACGACTTCCTGCTGAAGGGTGATGTGTTTAGTCCACAACTTATCGAGCGCTGGATTACCTACAAGCGTGATAAAGAGATAACTCCTCTGCGCATGCGCCCGCATCCACTGGAGTTTTCACTGTATTTCGATATTTAAACCAAGAGTCTGGAGTCGAGACTCCAGGGTCGCAGGCGTTTCGTCCCGTTAGGAACGAAATGTTTATAGCGCGCCGCCCCAAATCTTTATCTGTATAACACCGAGCTATAAACATCTGCCCGCGACTCCAGACTGCAGACTCATGACTCTAGACTTATCTGGCGTAAGATGTCCGCGTGTTAAATCTCGACGCGCAAGTTGAATCGCTAATTCGCGATCTGCCCGACGAAAAAGGCGCTCGGCTCTTTCTGGAGCGCATATCACAGGAACAGCCAAGTACATTTCAGAAACTAACCCGCGATTCTGGTCTGCTTTCCGACGCTTTGGCGCTGGCTGCCTGGAGCCAACTACTCGCCACCACCTTAGAGCAGAATCCAGACTATGTTTCATGGCTGATGCGCGAGCGCGCAGACACTCGCGTCCGCACGCGTGAGCAGCTAAAAGAATCGTTGGCGCGTTTTGCGCTCACTAACTCGACTCTGACTCCGCAAGTCTTGTTTGCGCGATTTCGCCGGCGCGAGCTGCTGCGCATTTATCTGCATGACGTACGGCGAGCGCACACGTTGGTCGAAACGACGGAAGAACTATCAAACCTGGCCGATGCTATTCTTGATTACGCACTGAGTTTGGCGAGACAGGATCTCGACAACCGGTATGGAGCGCCGCTCCGCGATGAGCGGGGGCGCATTGCAACCGCGGAGTTTTGCATTGTGGCCCTCGGAAAGTTGGGGTCGCGCGAGCTGAACTACGCTTCGGATATCGATCTGGTGTTTGTTTATTCCGACGAAGGAACAACTGCCGGCTCGAGCGAGCGCAGCAAGCTGAGTAATCGCGAATACTTTATTAAACTCGCGGAAACGGTCTCCAAATTAGTGGGTCAGCCCGCAGGTGAGGGAGCTGCGTATCGCGTTGATTTGCGTTTGCGACCTCACGGTCGGGATGGCTCGCTCGCTTGTTCCCTCGATGAAACTCTTAAGTACTACAGCAAATCCGCACAATCCTGGGAGCTGCAGGCTTTGATTCGCAGCCGAGCAGCCGCAGGTTCCAATCCACTTTTTTCGCGGTTTGCCAGTGCAGTACAACCTTACATCTACCGTCCCGATATTTCCGTCAAAGAAGCTCTGGCCAGCGTCCGTTTGGCAAAACAAAAAATCGACCGGCACATTGAGCGCGGCAACGACGGTTCCAACGTGAAACTTCAACGCGGGGGAATCAGGGAGATAGAGTTCATTGCCCAGGCGCTACAGCTAGCCCATGGCGGCCGCGACAAATGGTTGCGCGTTACGCATACTTTGATCAGTCTGGGACGACTGGCCGATCGCCGTCTTATTTCTGAACAGGAGCGCTCGGAAGTGTCCGACGCTTATGTCTTCCTGCGGACGCTGGAGCATCGCCTGCAGATGGAACATGGACTGCAAACTCACACCGTGCCCCCGGCTTTGCCGCAGCGAGCTTTGGTCGCCAGGCGCATGGGCTTTTCCGGCGGCAGTGCGCTTGGTGACTTTGACAACGCGTTAAGTTTGCATACCGCGCAGGTGCGCAGGGCTTACGACCGCGTCTTTGCCGACGTTGACGACACATTGTTGGGACACGGGATTGAACAATCGCTGCCTCAGCACGATGCGAGCGACCACACATCAGCGCGCGATGAACCCCGGGCGATGAACGGAGCGGCCGCAGTTTTCATGTCGCATTTGCCGCCGGCGGCGACAGCGCAATTGCCAAACGCGGAATCGCTTGCGCAAAAGCTGTCTCAAGCGGCGCACAGTTCATCCAATCCGCACCGGGCAATGATCTTGACCGCGCGCGTTGCCGCTTCACTCGACAAGTCGACAGTCCAGGCGGAATTCTCGAAAGACAATCTGGTGGCGTTGGTCCGACTTTGCGGTAACTCCGAACTCTTCGGTGAGATGGTAGCCAGCAACCCGTCGTTAATCAGTTCGCTGGAACTCGAGAAACCGCGGCTCCGGCGCCGGGACTACCGCGCCCAGTTGCGAGCAAGTATCGACGCGGAGCAGAATTTTTCCGCAGAACTCTCCGCACTGCGTCGGGAATGGTCAAGGTTGCTGATTGAAATCGGCGCCCATGACGGCGCGGGCGAACTGTCTCTTTCCGAATCCAATCGCTTCCAGACGGAACTTGCCGTGGCCAGTATCAATGTCGCCTTTCTGGTGGCGCGCCGCGAGCTGGCTCGACGCTACGGCCGGATGGATGGCGGTCCGCGCTTGAGCGTGCTCGCGCTTGGCCGGCTGGCGAGTGGCGGAGTTGATTACGGGTCCGACCTCGACATCATCATCGTTTACGATTCTCTCGTGTCATCGCCGGTCGCTTCGCTCACACAGGATGAAGCCTACGCTCGTCTTTGCGAGTTAATGATTGCCGCGCTTTCGAGTGTCACTCGCGAAGGTTATTTATATCGGGTCGATCTGCGGTTGCGACCCGACGGCAAGAATGGCCCGCTCGTGATTAGTTCGGAACGGTTTCTGGACTACTTGCGACAACGCAGCTCAGTTTGGGAGTGGCTTGCCTATGTCAAGCTGCGCGCTGTTGCCGGCGATCTGGAGCTGGGCAGAATGATCGAAACACATGCGCGGCACGCCCTTCATGAGAAAGCACGTCAAATCGATGCAGATCAATTGAGACAGGAGACGCGACGAGTGCGCGAGCGTCTCGAAAGGGAGAAAGGACGGCGCGACCGTCACCGGGGCCTCGATATAAAGTATTCGGCGGGAGGAATGCTCGATGTCTATTTTGCCGCGCGCTATCTTCAGCTTCGCGACGACGTCGCCGATGAAGGTGACGACCGCTCGACGAGCGCAACGCTGGAACGCCTGCAGGCGACGGCCTCTTTGGACAGTCATGACTACGAAGCGCTTGCCGACGGTTATGCGCTTCTCCGTTCGGTCGATCATAATTTGCGGCTGATTATGGGCAAGGCAGCGGCTCTGCCTTCCATGGATCATCCCACGTTCAAAGAGATCGCGAAGAAGCTTGATTTCGGGTCAGCTTCCGAACTATGTCAAAGATTGATTGAACGAATGCAAGTGATACGACAATCCTATGATCGAATCACATCCAATTGATTTACAGTCCTAGGCAAGGCGTTCGTCGTTATCACCGGTCGATTCATACCAGCAGCGGGTGCACCATCGATGCATTGCCTGGCGCTTATTCGCTTTGTAGTCGGCCGAACCGGGCAAGCGGCGGACTACTTCCCGTTCTTCATCGCTCAGTTTGTCCCAGGTCCGCATTGTTTTTTCGCCACACTTGGGACAGTATCTATCACTGTTCACTTCAAACTCCTTTGCTCTGTTTGGAGTACAAGCTTCAGCTTGCTGGTTACCAGTCAGCAAACTAAAGTTTGTACTCTAAACGTCGCTTATCCACCCGAAACCCTCAATAGAAATCAACTGTTTACGGAAGCGTCCTAATCGTGTAACTTAACTTTGGCGGCACGTTGATGCAACAAACGACCGCAACGGCGCATCATTAAGTTAGCACACGAATAAGGGACAGCAAATGTTTCGAATTAAAGCGTCATACACCGGTCAGTTGGAACTGAAAACTACTCTCGAACGCGCGCGCGAGTTTTTTGGCGAGTTGCGAAACTTCGCTGACTTGATGCCGGGCGTCGAAGGAATTCGCCGGGAAAGCAGCGGCATAGTTCGCTGGCTCGTGCGTGCCGAGGTGCCGGTGATTGGATCGGTACAGGCAAGCTTCGCCGTGCGAAAGACCGAAGATCGCCCGGAGAGACTCGAATGGTCGCCGGCCGGCTCGGAGATGAAAAACTATCTGCGGTACGCTGCGGCTTTTGAAGTGCGCGGGCATAACGTCTTGATCAAAATCTCTCAGCATGTGGAACTTCGCCGGCCACACGCCAGAGACTTGCATCGCCTGGCAGCTTTGGTTGGTGAAGGCGCGATCAGTTCGGAAATGCAGAAACGCGTTGGTGAAATGATTATGACTTTCCTGGAGCGCGCGCAGGTGAAACTCGAAGGCGAGTCGGCTATCGAGCAGGAGGCTGCCTCGTAGAACAGGCATTCCTGCCTGTCCTCCTTCCCGTGGCCTCACAATAATCCCAGGAACAATCCGAAGATTTTCCATATCTCATAAATGATATATGGAAAATTTCTTCTGTCTGACACGCACGAATGCCTATCCCACGCCGACAGACAGGAATGTCCTACTTGTGCCGATAGCTGATCAGGTTGGCAAGCATGCGATAACCACCCGGCACTCCGGCGCGCAACTGTCTGTACCAAACCATGCTCGTGTAAATGTAGTTTCCCTTGCCATACGGCGCTACCAGCAACCCGCCACTCAGCGGTTTCTCGCCTGCGTCATTCATAGCGAACAACGCCGTGTAGTGATTGTCCCATTCCTTCGGATAATAAAGGCCGCGCTCCTGAATCCAGTTTTCGAAATCGGCTTGCGTGATCCGGTTGGGGAAGTTCAATAGTGAATGACGCGGCGTAAGAAACTTAACCGGCGCGGTTTCGTCGGTGACGCGCTCGTCGCCGAGGATGATTGGATACGGCGCTAACTGTGGCCGCTTCTTCTTTGGATCAGGATTCCATTCATTCGACTTGTGATAGAAAACAATCAGCGTCCCACCGGCTTTAACAAAATCAAGCAGCCGCGAATTTGCAGCAACTAATTCCGGGTGGGCTTCATAACCGCGATTGTCGATGACAATAGAGTCATAATTTTGCAGGTCGTCTGACTGAATATTTGCGACAGTCAATTGCTTCGCGTCCACGCCCAGGGCGGTGAGAGCCTTAGACAATGTTTCGTCGAAACTGGGAAGGTAGGCGACTCGCAATTTCGGCGACACCCGGGCGTCAGCATACATCGTGAAAACAGTCCGTCGCGCAATGCTTACATTGCCGCGCGGATTGGGCAGCGCAACCGAGACGGTGACGGCAGTCGAACTGAGATGACGACGATTTACAGGTCGGGCTACGGGCGGCACTGCTTCAATTTTAAAGCTTCGCTGCTCGCCAGGCTCAAGCGCTATCTCCCGACCAGTTTCAAGATTCTGACCATTAATCTTTAGCAGTCCGCGAAAGAAACCTGGCAGGTGATTCATCAACGCGATATTGAAGGTCAACGACTGCGAAGTTGCCGGCGTTATCACGTAAGGAAAAACCTCGATATTTTGAATTTCCACCCCTGGCGCGATGTCGAGGTAGGTTTCCTTCACCACTGAAAAGCGCACTCCATCAATTTCCAACTCCGCTGTCGCGCCGAACCTTTTACCCGTCAAGAGACCGTCGTAAAGATGTTTATCTTTTGGCACGGTCGGCTTTACATCCGCAGGCGTTGCCACGTCGACAGTTCCGCTGGTTTCAGTATCAGGCAAGATCTGGTCTGCCGTACTTACCGAAAGTTGCTGTCCCCAGGCAGAGAACCAAACCCGGTCAATGTCGATTGAGCGGTCGCCGCCATTTGTCAGTGTCAAATTAAAAGAAGCCGTCTTCGCCGGTACTAACACTGAATCGCTGGAGGTGAGCGTTAGCTTAACGTTGGCAGCCAATGCGAGCGCTCGGTCAAAACGAGCACGCATCAATTGCGCGCGCTGAGGATCTTCAGAAGCCGACTCCAAACGTGAATTAGTCTTTCGCCATTCAATCAAACTCTCCAGCACGACTGTGGGCTGATCCAAAAAGTCGGTTAATACGCCAGCGTCATTCTTGAACGGCTCGATGTGAATCGAAAGTGCTTCGGGAACCTTCAACGCGCCGAGAAAAGGCATCGCATCATCCGGCAGCGTCGGGACATTTGCGGCTTGCCGCACAAGCTGATAACGAATCAAGGGCAACTTTCCAGCTGCGATCCCCCGCGCTCTCAACAACTCCGCCATCGACTTAGGCCATGGTCCCTGCGTGGCATGTTGCTGGAGAGCCGCCAGGGCTTGTTCGGCGAATGAAGTTCCGCGTACGGGATCCACTTCGTTGGGATCAATTGCCACAATTTCTTCCGCACCTGCTCTGTCAACGGCAGCTTTGTTGTCGTTTTGAGGAGCGGAGAAAATTCGCACAAAAAGGCGTTGGGCCTGCCACGGCTTCACTTGCTCTAATTGCTCCGGGAAACGCTTCGGATCGGCAGCAGCGTCGAAGGCTTCGATTATCAACCGGCCAGTTGCCTGATGATGCCCGTGGCCGCTGGTGGTGTCATGATTAGTGATGATCACATCCGGCCGCAGCTCACGTATTTTCAAGACCATCCGCCGAAGTGCTTCATCGTGACCCCAAACGCGAAACGCTTCATCGGCTGATTTCGAAAACCCGAAATCTTTCAACCCGAGAAAGTAAGGCTCCGAGCCCTGGATTTGCGCAGCCTTCATCGTTTCCTGCGCGCGAATCACGCCCAGCTCTTCATAGAGTTCTGGTCCAACTGCGTTCTGTCCGCCCTCGCCGTAAGTGGAAAAAAGACTGACGGTGTGCACGCCATTCTTCCGTCTTAGCACAGTTAAGGTGGTGCCATCTTCGTCGTCGGGATGTGCTGCAACACACATCACCGTGTAGGGGTTCGTCAGATCAAGCAACGCCTGATGAAGTTGTGCCTTATCAGTAGCCGGAGCAGTTACTGACGGCGCTGCCAATGGCGCTGGCGAAGCAGGTGGCGAAGGCGAAGGAGAGACTTCCTGCGCACCCGTAATTCCCGTTAGCGAAGACGACAGGATTACAAACGCAAATAGAACGACAAGAAACTGTTGAAAGCCACAGGATTCGGTTAGATAGCGCTTGGGTTGGGTTGGGTTCATCAATGTCTTGGGACGTCGCCTTTTCACTAAAGTTTCCTGACTGCAAGCTTGCGGACTAGAGTTCGATCTCGTAGCCATCCGGGTCAGCCACATAAGCAAACGGCATCTCCGGCCCAAACTCGCCTCGCTTTTTCAAGGTGCCACCGGCAGCTACAACCTCGTTGATGGCGGCATCGAGGTTGGCCTTATCGTCCAACTGAAAACCGAAATGAAGAATGCCGCCGCTGGCGCCAGTCGACTGGCCTTCGGCGGATTGATGGAGTGTGATCAGGTCGTTGGAGCCCGGCGTGTTCAGGAATACAAGGCCCTCACCGGCCCAAAACTTTTCCTGCATTCCAAAAACCGACTTATAAAAATCCAGCGACCGCCGAATGTCTTTAACGACCAGATGAATGTGAGTTAGTCCGCAGGTCTTAATCATGAGAGGCTCTCCTTATCTAATTTATCCAGCCGAGGTTGACGTTTCCAACCGCCCGGCGAGAATCATAATGAGTCCTATGACGGTGATCAGGACGACGCCATACGCTGCGGCCGCTCCCAAATTAAAGTCGCGCAACTCGGACGCAATAGCAATCGAGATCGGGCGGTTATGGGGAACGAAGACCAGCACCGAAGCCACATATTCTCCCAGCGCAATCACAAAAGCCAGCAGCGTGCCGGCAATCGCTCCCGGCCAGACCAGCGGCAAAGTAACGCGAGTAAATCTTTGCCACCATTGCGCGCCAAGACTGCTTGCCGCTTCCTCAAGCGCCGCATCGATCTGTTCCATGCTTGCTTGCACGGCCCGCACTACAAGCGGCATGAAGCGAAGAAAATAAACCACCGGCAGAATCCAGAACGTTCCGACGAGAATGAAAGAACCCAGTAAAGGCGAAGGCTTTCCGTATGCCTCGGCCAGAGAAACAGCGACGACGGTTCCCGGCAGTGCCCACGGTACGAGAATCAACCACGAAAGCACCCGTTTCCAATGGCGTCTACCTTTCCGCGCGATAAGGGCGGCCACACAGAAACTCCAGATTAACGCGGCGCCCGCGGCGATTGCGGACATCGACAAGCTGTTGAGGAAAACTTCAAGCGCGGATGAATCAGAAAATATTTTAGTGTAGTTGGCAAGCGTGTAAGAAGAGGGCAGCGTTTGCGTTGTCCAACTCCCTTCCTTTGCAAAGCTCACGAGCACAAGGGTTGCCACCGGCAAAACCAGTAATACGGAAAAGAGAACGCCACACGCGATGGCCAGCGCGCGAACATATCCCGCGCTAACTGCCTTGCGTCTCTTAGCGGCGCCCTTCATGGCCGCGGCCGCAAACTTTCGCGTGCCTTCGTATCTCTGAAAGAAGACCAGAGCGCTTAGTGAGATCGCCGCCAGGACGACCGTTTCTGTTAAGGCCATGCGCGCGTCGCCACGCTGCCGTGCGGTATAAATTTCGAGAGTCAGAACGCGTACACCGCCGCCGAAAAGGAGTGGGGCGCTGAAAGACGCCATCGAGGTCATGAACGTGAGCAACGCCGCGGCAATCAAAGACGGCGTTAGCTGCGGTAAGACTATTCGCGTGAGCACGCGCGTTTTGCCGGCGCCCAAACTTCGGCCAGCTTCCGCAAGTGACGCGTCGATTCTGCTAAGACCCGCTCCCGTCAGAATGTAGAAAAATGGGTACATCGTGTAAGTGTGAAAAAGTAATAATGCCGACCAACCGCGCAGCGACCAGGGCGAGTGTTGCAGTTGAAAGACTGACTGGACCAGGCGCGCAAGGATGCCTGACTCACCGCAGAGAAAAATGAACGCGACTGTGCCAACGAGTGGAGGTAGAACCAGTGGCAAGGCCGCAAGTGTCGCAAAAAACCTGCGGGCCGGAAAGGTGTAGCGTTCAAAAAGAAAGGCCAGAGGAACTCCGACACCCGCGCAAAACAACACGGTTAGCACAGAGATACCTATACTCGCGAATATCGATTCCAGAACAATATTCTGGGACAGAACCTCGCGATAGTTTAGTAGTGACCAGCCGCCGTCGCGCTGAAGGGAGGCGATGACGACGTGGAGGTTCGGATAAATGACGCCGTAGAGAAGAACTACGACAACGATTAGCAGCAGGATAAGACGCGGGGAAAGAGCCGCGGCTGTGCCGTCTGATGTGCGGTGGTGACTAGCACCCCACGCGGGCTGCCCGCGTGGGGGCCGCGCTCTCTGCCCCACCGACGATGGGCGCTCCTCGCTCATAGGGGCTGCGCCCCAAAGATGGGGCATAGCCCCAGCAGATTCTGGGTCCACGGCGGCAGGTCTGAGACGTCTATGACCTTCCGCACATCAGGCGGCAAAGCCGAGTTCTCTAGTTTTCCTGGTGACGCCATTTTTCTTCGTCGTAATCATTCATTCCTGAGAAGTGAAATTCGTTCTGGCGGCAAAACTGCTATGCAATGATCTCCTACCGAAAGACCCGCAGCTTCGAGCGCGAGCGCTTCGAGTGTCAGACCATTCGCATCGAGCTTGATGCTCGAGGTTGCTCCCGCGAAATTGATCTCGCGCACCGTAGCAGGAACAGCGTTCTCCAACTGGTCATCCAACTTCGTGATCAGAATGTGTTCCGGCCGAATCGCGAGAATGCACGCCTGATTTAGTGGCACCAGATTCTTGTCACCAACCGCGATGCGAATCGTGTGTCCACCCTCGAGTGTCTGGAACTCTGCCAGCTCAGATTTGCCGGCGCTCAAACGAATGGCTCTTATCAGATTATTGCGGCCCAAAAACTGACCCACCAACAGTTGCGCTGGATGCTCATAGAGATCGCGCGGCAGCCCGGTTTGCAGGATGCGTCCGCCGACCATCACACTAATGCGATCGCATAACGCGAACGCCTCTTCCTGATCGTGGGTGACGTACACGGCGGTCAGCCCCAGCCGGTTAACCAGCTCACGCAATTCGCCGCGAGTCTCCTCGCGCAAGGTGACATCGAGGTTTGAGAGCGGCTCATCGAAAAGCAGCAATGCGGGTTCAATCGCGATGGCTCGAGCAATCGCTACGCGTTGCTGCTGGCCGCCCGAGAGCTCGTCAACTCTGCGCTTCTCATAACCCGGGAGCTGCACCAGTTCCAAAGCGCCTTTAACGCGCTCGCGAATTTCGGGGTTTGGCTTGTGTCGCGCGCGTAAACCGAAGGCAACGTTTTCGAAAACATTCAGGTGAGGGAAGAGCGCGTAGTTTTGGAAAACCATGCCAAAGCCGCGACGCTCGGCGGGCAGGTTTGTAATGTCGCGTCCGTCGAATTCTATCGACCCGGAGTCGGGTGTCTCCAATCCGGCAATCATTCTGAGCGTGGTTGTCTTGCCACACCCGGATGGACCAAGCAGGCCGAAAAACTCGCCCCGTTCGACGTCGAGCGAGACGTCGGCTACGGCTTGTGTCTTATCGAAGCGCTTGGAAAGATTCTTGAGAGAAAGCAGTGGCATAGTTCTTCCCACGCTGTGCGTTCTCCGACGCAGAGGTTGCACAGAGAAACAAATTCATCTCTTACTCCGCCCACGAATTTCGGTGTCCCAATACCGCAACCATTCACCGCTCTGCTTTCGTAGCAAGTCCCAGTCGAGCGGCATCTCGTTGACACGTTCATTCATCCACGCGGGCAATTGACTGCGATCGACATCGGTACGGACAGGGATGCGATAGTATTTCTTAGCGGCCAGCACGAGGCTTTCGGGCGTTGTTACAAACTCATAGAAACGTTTTGCCTCTTCTTCATTTGGCGCGCCTCTCACGATCGCGATTCCGTCGGTAATTACCGGCGTGCCACTGGCGGGAAAGACATAACCGATCGGAAATCCCTTCTGTTCTTTGTAGATCCAGACGTCCGGCAGATTCCACAGACTGATCAGTCCCTCGCGGCGCACAAGTTTCTGCATCAGCAGCGTCCCGTCCGCGGTGTATTCATGAACATTCATATCGAGGCGCCGCAGCCAATCATAACCCTTCTCCGGCGAACCCGTGTCTTTGTAAAACCGCCAAATCATGGCGCCAAAAATCGCGCGCATCGAATCTGAGGGATTCGGATTTCTTATCAGGATCCTGTCGCGCCACTTCGGATCGAGCACGTCGTCCCAATCCTTTGGAGCCTCTTCCGCTCTAACCGCATCACTGTTGTAAACGATCACTTCGGGCGTCTGGTAGGTTCCATACCAACGGTCCTGACTGTCGCGACTGGAGTTGGGAATTTTGTCGGCCCATGTGGGCCGATAGGGAGCGAGCAAGTTTTCGTCGGTCGCAGTTTGAAAAGTCGTATGCGCCGCGCCCCACCAAAGATCAGCCTGTGGACGGTTGCGTTCCGCGCGCACTCGTTCGAGGATTTCGCGCGAGCCCATATCGAGAAACTCCACGTCCGTCTCCGGATGCGCTACTTTGTAACGCGCAACGAAGTCGCGCAACAGGTCCTGACCGTGTGGCGTGTAGATTAGAAGTTTGCGAGCGGCGGGACTGCTGGAGCGATTACAGGAAACGAGTAGCGCACTCAGGCAAGCGATTGTTAACAACAAATGAGCCGCTCGAAACGACATTTTGGTTGATTATCAGGCCCGGGAACTGTTGAAGCGCGCTCATGCTAACATACAAGTATCTCCCGCAATATCTCGCGTCTCACAAGCTTTGCTGAATGATGCAAAACGATTAGACTTAACCGCAAAGATCGCCAGTTGATCCGCAAAGATCCGCAAAGAGTAAATTCTTTGCGCCACTTTGCGAGTTCTTTGCGTCCTTTGCGGTTAAGAGTGGTTGGGCCAATATTTCAGTTAAGAAGTACCAACAAGATGGCAAAGACAGTTAAAGGAAGAGTCGGTTGGGAAGTTGTCAAGAGACTTATCAAGGCGATTCCCCTCGTCGGGACGGTCTTCTCAGTCGGTCTCGGCGGGTACGAGATCAAGAAAAAGGGACTTCTCCCCGGGGCTGTCCACGTGGGACTGGATGTGACGCCAGTCGTGGGGACGGCGAAAAACGTCGTCGAGATCTTTACCGGCGATCTCATTCCGGATAAAGCTTCAGCGAAATTGAAATCAGACGAAACCAAGCAAAAGCCCGCAGACCGTGCGGTAGACTAAACTCAATACAGAACCGCTCACGATAGCGCGCGGATACCAGCGTCAGCTTGAGCACTTACGACTTAGGCCCTGCCTTGCAACTAATCTACCTCTACTTGATTTAAGAAACGATGCCGATTTGTTGCGGCTGAGCTTAGCATCCGCTCGCTACCGAGACTTGTGAAAACTCCGGGTCTCAGCGCCAAAGGGCAAAATGTAATACTCTTGCACTCCAGCCAAGATGCTCGGCTGGGGACCCGCCCTGGGCCATCGGCCCAGGTGGGACCAGTTGAAGGTTCTTAGCGCTGAAAGCGCGAAATGATATTGGAGGCAGCGCAATCACTGCTATTTTCGGTCGACACTTCCTATTTCGCGCCTTCAGCGCTTCCAAAATTCATGGACCCCTCACCCAGGGCGTTGCCCTAGAGGCTATTACATTTCGCGCCTTTGGCGCTGAGACCCGGAGTTTTCACACAGTCGCTAACGCGAGCGGTTCTGCTTGTTCACGGGCTTTCAAACCGAGTGTCGGCGCAGGTCCTAAGAAGCGCAAATTGGCGGACGCTCGGTGAAGGGGCGCGCCGTTTCATACGCGTCGGCGAGTTTCAGTAGAGTTGACTCCGACCAGTAATAACCCAAAAGTTGGAAACCTATAGGCAGCCGGTTTGACGAAAGACCGCAGGGAACATTCAGGCCCGGCACGCCTGCCAGGTTCGCGGTGACCGTGTAGATATCATTCAGATACATGGCCAGCGGGTTATCAACTTTTTCCCCGATCAAAAACGCAGGCGTCGGCGACGTTGGTGTGATGATCGCGTCGCAACTCTCAAAGGCTTTGCGAAAATCGTCCTTTAGCAGCGTGCGCACCTGCTGCGCTTTTCGGTAATAGGCATCGTAGTAGCCGGCGGAAAGCACGTAAGTACCGAGCATGATGCGCCGCTTAACTTCCGGCCCAAACCCCTCCTCGCGAGTCTTCCGGTACATCTGTCGCAGCTCCGGCGCGTCCTCCGCGCGAAAGCCATAGCGCACGCCGTCAAAGCGCGCGAGATTTGATGATGCTTCAGCGGTCGCAATGATGTAGTAAACAGCAATGCTGTATTGCGCGTGTGGCAGTTCAACCTCCACTATCTCCGTGCCAAGCTCACGGTAGACATCAACTACTGCTTCGACCGATGAACGCACTTCCGCGTCGAGTCCCTCGCCGAAAAGCGACTTCGGAAAACCGAGGCGCGCGCCCTTTATGTCGTTTGTTAGTTCCGCAGTGTAATCCGGCACGGGAACATCGGCGGTGGTGGCATCACGGGGATCGCGCCCGGCAGTTATTCTAAGAACTCGCGCAATATCTACGGTGCTGCGAGCAAAAATGCCAACTTGATCCAGCGAGGAGGCAAACGCTACCAGGCCATAACGCGAGTTGCGGCCGTAGGTAGGTTTGAGTCCAACAACGCCGCATAGTGACGCCGGCTGCCGCACGGAACCGCCAGTATCAGAACCTAGCGCAACCGGTACAATGCCGGCTGCAACTGCTGCCGCTGATCCTCCCGAAGAACCGCCCGGAACGCGTGCCGTGTCCCAGGGATTTCTGACCGGACCGAAGGCGGAATTCTCATTCGACGAGCCCATGGCGAATTCATCGCAGTTGGTTTTGCCAATCACGACAGCGCCTGCACCAAGCAAGCGCTCGATCACGGTGGCGTCGTATGGCGGATGATAGTCGCCGAGAATTCGTGAACCGCAGGACGTCTGCATTCCGCGAACGCAGATGTTGTCTTTAATCGCTATGGGGATGCCGGCGAGCGCAGGAGCTGACGCTGAATCTCTGTTTGACAAAGACAGACGACCATCAATTTCTCCAGCGCGCGCTAGAGCTCCGGCTCGATCGATCTCAAGGAACGCATT
Source organism: Chloracidobacterium sp. UBA6041 (assembly GCA_002427845.1). Taxonomy (GTDB): domain Bacteria; phylum Acidobacteriota; class Blastocatellia; order Pyrinomonadales; family Pyrinomonadaceae; genus PSRF01. The sequence continues at coordinate 21,822 of DIYZ01000238.1, forward strand.
CAAGGTTTCATTGAGAGCCTCGGCAGCCTTAACAGACGTCTCGACTAAGGCGCCCGCCTTCACTTCACCGCTGAGAACACGGTTCCTCAATGCCTCGATGTCTTTTGTAGTTTCACTCATCTCACTAACCTTATGCCCTGGCCGTCGTAAGCGATTGCGTTGGAGTTTAGAGTACAAGCTTTAGCTTGCGTCTTACCAAGCAGCAACCTGAAGGTTGAACTCTGAACTTCATGCTGCCTACTGCCTTGTGCTTAGTGCCTATTGTTCTTTCACAGTACCTTCGGCACTCGGAAGTGACCCGCTGCCGCATCCGGAGCCTCTGCCAGCGCAGTCTTTTGGCCGAGCGAGGGAGTGACGACATCATCGCGGGACGAGTCTGTCCGCTCGCCTTCGGGCGTCAGACCGCCCAGCGCCGGCTCAACGTTGCTGGTCGCGAGCGCGTTTAGTTGTTCGACATAAGCAACAATGTCGGCCATCTGCGGCGCAAAGATTTTCAGCTCTTCCGGCGTGATCTCCAGGTGGGCCAGTTGCGCCACTTTCTCAACGTCAGCTTTCGTGATAGGCATGGTTTTGAATTTCGGATTTCGGAATTCAGATTTCAGATTTCAAATTTTAGATTTCAGATTTCGAATTTTCCACGCGTCTTACACAGCTCGTGGCGGCTCCCAGAAATGCCCGCCGAAGTTCGGCGTCCTCGATACAGGCCGCGGCCGACAATAACTCAGCCGGGATATGGTAGTCGCGCGGTCCGTTCTGTCGTTCTTCTTCAGTACTGCGCAACGTTGCCAGCGTTTTTGGATCTACGCGCAGTTCGATCGACTGCACCAGCGCTTGACCCAGGACTGAGTTGAGCCGAAACAGCAACTGGCCGCGCATTTGTTCCAGTTGTTTTTTCCAAATATTGTCAGCAACGGCAATGACGAGTGTCTTGTCTTGCAGTTGCACGGGGACCGCGTGAATACTCAACCCTTCGCCCACCGCATGTTTCCAGGCGGCAATACAGGCAGCTTCTGCGACTTCTTCAGAAGCGCCAGACGCGGCTAGTATTGCAGGCAAGCTCTTAATTAGTTTGTCCATTGATGGAGGTCTTGAAGCGTGTTTCAGAATTTGCTCGCTTTAAATTAATATCGCAAACTCACTAATTCGAAAATGATGCTGAAGTGTAGCGGAGAAATGTTTGGCGCGACAAGCGGAGTAGTTTGCTACTTTGATGTAACGCAAACTGCTAGTTTTGCGTCGCAAGCTAAAAGCTCACGTTTTCGGAAGTCAGAGAACGAACCTCGCAAACTAATAGTTTGCGTTACAACATTCGAGTTAGGACATACGAATGGAGAATAAGAGCCCGATTGGGAATAGTTTAATTCTCGCCTCGAAAAGCCCGCGCCGCGCGGAAACCCTGCGCGCCGTTGGCTGGGCGTTTGCAGCGATCGCTGCAAACGTTGATGAGACTCGAAACGCCTCCGAAGACGCAGTGAGTTACGTTAGGCGCGTGGCACAATCAAAAGCTGACACGGTAGCCAAGACAGTTTCTGAGGGCGTTGTGCTTGGCGCAGACACGGTCGTTGTGATTGATGGCGAAATTCTGGGGCAGCCGCACAATGATGACGACGCGCGCAGAATGCTCGGACTTCTAAATGGCCGATGGCACGACGTGTTGACAGGCGTTGCGCTCGTGCGCGCAGGACAGACTTCTCAGGCCGTGGTTGATCAGGAAACGACGCGCGTGCATTTCGCTGAGTTGAGCGCGGACGAAATTGATTGGTATGTTTCTACCGGTGAACCAAAAGGTAAGGCTGGCGCTTACGCAATACAGGGCAGAGCCGCACTCTTCATCGAAGAGATTCAAGGAGATTATTTCAACGTTGTGGGCTTGCCGGTACGGCTGGTCTATGAACTGTCGCGCCGGATCTGATTGAATGTGCGACAACCTTTCCGAAGCTCCGAACAGTCAATGGGAGCTTACTTTCCAAAACC
>DIYZ01000238.1:23965-24999 GCA_002427845.1 Chloracidobacterium sp. UBA6041
GGGTGGAGCGGAGCGGAACCCCAGGATGACGAAGGTACGAAAACCGAGCGCGCGAAGCGTGCGATAGCGCGAAGGCTGCAATTTACTCAGGATGAGTGGCTCTCGCCCACTTCGCGGGCTCAATGCAAACTCTTCAGCAACTTGTTCAGAGTTTCATAAGCTTTGTCGAACACTTCAGAACAAAACACTACCGCCGTCCACATTAATCGCCTGGCCGTTTATTCCACGACCTTCTTCCGACGCCAGCAGCAAGGCGAGCGCAGCGACTTCTTCAGGCGCGATAATACGATTTTGCGGGCTCATCTTCCTGAGCGACTCCATTGCCTGATCGGCCGACAGCCCGGTTTTCTTCGTGATGTTTTCTATCCCGCGCGTGGTCATATCCGTATCAACATAACCCGGGCAAATGGCGTTGACCGTTATTCCCTTCGTTGCGACTTCCAGTGCGGCCGAACGCGTTAACCCGACCACACCATGTTTCGAAGCTGAATAGGCGGCGATGTAAGGCGCGCCAGTCTTGCCGGCAATCGAAGCGATGTTGATGATGCGGCCCCAGCCGCGCTCAATCATTTGCGGCAACGCTGCGCGCGTGCAGTAGAAGGTGCCGCTCAAATTGATCGCGAGATGCCGCTGCCAGAGTTCATCGTCCGTCTTGATGAGGGGCGCGCTCTCAGCAATTCCCGCGTTGTTCACCAAAATGTCGGGACCACGGCCGAATTTTCCCCTGACACTTTGGAAAAGTCTCGCGACCCTCGCAGCGTCAGAAACATCGCAAGATACCGGCAGCGCATTAACGGGAAACTGATCCGCGATTTCGCGCGCCACTTGCTCGACCTGTTCCAGCGTCCGCGCTGCGACCGCCAGATGCGCGCCCTCGCGGGCAAACGCAAAGGCGATAGCGCGGCCAATGCCGCGACCACCGCCAGTGATTAAAGCGATTCGATCTTGAAGTTTCATAGAGTTCGCAGTCAGGCCTGCGCAGTTACTGGGAGCGCGGGCGCCCTCGCCCGCAGAGCCTGTGTCAAAACTCGGGA
>DIYZ01000251.1:0-5418 GCA_002427845.1 Chloracidobacterium sp. UBA6041
CTCACTGCTCAAGGCTTACTGCTCGCGGGCGTGATTGGTCCACCGAGCGCCTGCAAGTCGGTCTCCGCCTGCTTTAGAAAGGCGCTATTGGGGTAGCCGGATACAAGCCGGGAAAGATACATGCGCGCATCCTCGCGTAGTTGGTCCGCGGTTTTTTCTTTTGTTTTCTGCTTGCCGCGGTTGTCCGCCAGTCGCAGACTGCTTTCGCCGGCGATGAAAAGAACTTCATCCATTTTGGCGAAATTGGGATTCCCGGCATCGATCTCCTCGCAACGCTTGATCGCGGCCACATAAGCCTTTTTCAATTTGAAGTAATGCCGCGCCACCTCGAGATTGTGTAAAGAGTCTTTCTCAAGATCGGCGTCGCGCACAGTCGAGGGATCCGGGCCCGTCTTCGCGGCTCCCTGCGCGTACGAAACCGGCGCTGAAATTCCTATAGCGACGAGCAAAACAACCAGCGTTAAAAGACTTCGCATAACTTACCTTTCTACATCAAATGACTCGACCAATGATCGTTGGCAACCGAACTTAACAGATGGCATTGGATGCCAACATCGCTCAGGAGAGCGCATATTTCTTTACTATCGCGTCAAGTTTCTTTCTCGTATCTTCGGGCCACAAATGCGGCGCCGTGAAGATCGCGTTTTTCAAGGCAGAACCACACTTACAGGTCCGGTCCAGATCGCCCAGACGTTTGACGGCGTCTTTCATAATTAGCTGGGCGTTGCGAACGTTCTTGTTCAAATAGACGATGACTGACTCGGCGGTAACGGCATCATGGCCCGGGTGCCAGCAATCGTAATCCGTAACCAGCGCCAGTGTCGCATAACAAATCTCCGCCTCGCGCGCGAGCTTAGCCTCCTGAAGGTTCGTCATTCCAATCACGTCCATGCCCCATGATCGGTAAACGTTGGATTCCGCCTTCGTGGAAAATGCCGGCCCTTCCATGCAGAGATACGTGCCCCGCCGGTGCACCTTCACGTCAGTAACTTTGCACGACTCTTCCAGAGCATCTCCCAGTTCATCGCAAACAGGATGCGCGAAGGTCACATGCGCCACGATTCCCTCTCCGAAGAAAGTTGACTCTCGCGCGCGTGCTCTGGTCCTGTCAAAAAACTGATCGGGAATAACCATGTCGAGCGGCGCATACTGTTCCTGCAGCGAACCTACCGCCGAAGCTGACAGAATGCGCTCAACGCCAAGGAGCTTCATTGCATAGATGTTTGCCCGAAATGGGACCTCGGTCGGCGTAAAGCGATGTCCGCGGCCGTGGCGTGGCAAAAACGCAACGCGATTGTTCTCGAGCGTGCCCATGATTAGGTTGTCCGAAGGACTGCCGAAAGGAGTTTCGACAGTGATCTCCTCGACGTCCTGCAGTTCGGGCATTTGATAAAGTCCGCTGCCGCCAATAATGCCGATTTTTGCTGTAGTCATTTTAAGGCGTCGCCGGCAGGCGCTGGTCTATTGAGTTGCTTTGCATCCGCCCATTGCGTTTTTGATGAAGTCCGCGAGCTGGCCCGCCTGCTGCTTAACTAGCAACTCTTCAAGTGGTTCCATCCTAACCTTTGGCTTGGCTTTCTTGATGTTCTGGTAAGTCTTGAGCACCCCCTCCACACCCGCAGTATAAACTTGATACTCGTCATTAGCCTGTTCCGGGTGCTCGATGACGAACCTGGCCTCGGAGAATGTCATCTGGGTCGTAATGGTGGGTGCATAGTCGCCTTTGATCTTTGAATAGTCGCCCAGCACGTTCGTACAAATCTTGACGCTGATATCCGGCACCTCGATCAACCAAACAAGCAATTCTCGGCTTAAAGCTTTTGCGTCTTTATTAAGTGGATCGTTCTCCAGCAGTGTCGCGATTTCGACCGCGCGTTTCCGTTCCGCCGGAGTAGACGGGCCGCGGTTTTGCGCGAAGGTAGTGTTTACAGCAAACCCGAAGGCGAGAACGAAGGCGACAATCAGTAATCTCTTCGTCATGATTTTGGATTTCTGTTAAATTCTTTCAATACTAACCGGCCGCAGTTTTCCCTCGTCTTCGATGAGACGACAAAGTGGCTCATCAGGATCGTGATAGAAGAGGCAACCCCACCCTTCGCGCGCGGCCTGCGGCAAGAGCTTTTTCTTCACTTCCAGCGTTTCCACCGGATAAAGATCGTATCCCATGATCCAGGCAAACGGAACGTGCGCCCTCATCGGCACCAAATCGGCGAAACCGAATAGCGTTTTGCCGTTCGCATCAAGCCGCCAGCACTGCATTGATCGATTATGACCGGGATACGTTTCCATGCGCAGGCCCGGCGCCACTTCGTAAGCTGCTTCTTTAAGTTCCAGTTGCCCATTTTCAAGCAGTGGACGCCAGTTGTCCGGAAAATAACTCGCACGGTCCCGCTCGCCGGGAGCTTCTGCGTGTTCAAGTTCATCTTTGGACACGAAGTACCTGGCGTTGGGAAACGCGGGAACAGTCTGGCCTTCTCCGTTGATTGTCGTATTCCCGCCCGCGTGATCGAAGTGCAGGTGGGTGTTGATAACAATCGTAACGTCTTCAGGTCCCACACCGGCAATGGCGCGCAACGACTCAGCTAACGGTCGCTGCCGCGCGATGCCATACATCTCAGTGTGTTTTGCAGACCACTTTTCACCGATTCCAGTTTCAATGAGTATCCGTTCAGCGCCTGTTTCGATGAACACACAATTCATGTTCATTCTTATGCGGTTGGCTTCGTCAGGTGGGCACACTCTCGACCACAACGTGCGCGGGACAACGCCAAACATCGCGCCTCCGTCGAGGCGAAACTCCGTGTCGGGCACGATCTCCACGCGGTGAGCGCCAAACTGCATTCTCGTTTGCTGATTGCAGCCGTTATTTCTTCTGCTGCTTTGATTCGGCCTTTTTCGAGGAATCGCCGCCCTTCGGCTTCGGGGCTTGCTCAGCCGGCTCTACCGGGCGTGCCTCATCTTCGCCACCGGCAGAAAATCCGGGCGGCAGTCCCTGCGGCTGTTGCTCGGGCATTTTCACCTGGAAGGTTTCGGCAACGGTCACATGCGAATGCTTGACAATCTCGTCCAGCACTTTTTTCTGTTTCTCCTGTTCGACCGCAGCTCGCGCTCGATCGCGGCCGCTTTGCGGAGGAGCAAGCGGATTATCAGCCTGGCCGCCGCTCTCGCCGATCAGAATGTGGCGCGCATGCACCTGCTCTTCAGGTTTGCCGTCTTTGTTTTCAGTCTTGCGTTCTTCCAGTTTGATAATGTGGTAACCAAACTTCGATTGAACGATGTCGCTGATCTGTCCTGGCTTCAACGCAAACGCCGCTTGCTCAAACTCCGGCACCATCTGGCCGTGGCCAAACCAACCTAAATCGCCGCCCTTTTCCTTACTGCCGGGATCGGTCGAAAATTCCTTTGCCAGTTTCGCAAAATCTTCGCCGGCGCGCGCTCGCTTCAACACTTCTTCCGCCTTCGATCGGTTCTGCTTGATATCCAACTCGGGGTGTTGCGCAAGGTAAGCATCGATTTCCTGATCGGTGGCCTTCATCTTGTCAGCCAACTGTTCCTGCGCATACGTTTGCGCCAGGATCCGCGATTGCTCGAGCTTTATCTGCAAATCGACGGGGCGCTGCTTATCCATGCCTGCGGCTATCGCCCGGCTTTCGCCAATCAAGACTTGGCCCAGTTGCTTCTTGACCTGCTTCAACTGCTCTTCGGGAATTTGACCACCGGCGAGTTGAGGATTCTTTGCTTTCGCATCGTTTATGAATTGATCAAACTTCGCTTGGTTTGCGGGTTGCTTGAAAAAATCTTCAACCTCCTGGTCGGAAATATTTGGACCAGCAGCTCCCGCGCCCTGGGCCTTGAAGTAGTTTTCAGCCAGGACAACAGACCGGACCAAATCAAGTTGCCGCTTAACTTCGGGTTTATTACCAATCCCTTTTGCGCGGGCCTCTTCGGCCACCGCGAGCATCTTGCGTAGATCATCCGCAAAGTTTTTCCGCGCTTCGGCGTCGGTGGCGAGACGCGAGCGAAACTGCGGCGACTGGTCTTCGGCAATGAGCGTCATGTCCTCCGCTGAGAGATTGAGGACCTCAGAACGCCTCGCCTTCACCTGCCAGCCAATCAATCCGACCGAAAACACCACAGCGACAGCAGCGGCAATCCAAGCTTTAGTAGTTGACGTCAAAACAATTTTCCTTTCTAAACAAATCTACTGGCGCTGCACTAATTCAAGTAATACGCCATTAGAGGATGAGGGGTGAATAAATGCGACCAGACAACCGCCCGCGCCCAATCGCGGAGTTTCATCAATCAACCGCGTGCCCTTCTCCTTGAGTTGGGCCAGCGCTGCATGAATGTCTGCGACTCTGATGGCGACATGATGAATTCCAGGGCCGCGCTTTTCTAAGAATTTTCCGACCGGTGAATTTTCGTTCAATGGCTCGAGGAGTTCGATATGTGACTCACCAATGGGCATCATCGCCACGCGAACGCCTTGATCCGTTACTTCCTCAGTTGAATCTATTTCGAGACCCAGAGCATCTCGCCAAATTGTTAGCGCTTCGTCGAGTTGGCGCGTTGCGATTCCGATATGATCAACTTTCATCATTTCGAGAGTGACCAGTCGAGAGTCTGGAGTCTTGAGTCGGAACAAAAGCCCTTTTCTTTGACTGTAGACTCTAGACTTCGGACTCCTGACCCAAGATCTCTTCTACCGCAGAATAAGGGTCTCGTTGCCTGCTCGCAACTTCACCGGCCAAACGGTCAAGCTTCTCGGATGCAGAATCCGACTCCAGGGTTTGCGAAATAAGACGTTCGCGGAGCAATTCGAGTATGCGCCAGCGGGCTATGGCCCGGCGCCTGCCGTCCGCAGATTTTGTTTGGAGATGGAAGCTGCGATAGCTCTCAATTGCCTCCGCCAACTCCTGAATTCCCTTGCCTTCCGTGGCCACCGTCTTGACGATCGCGGGATGCCAGGAGTCTTCATGCGTAGCTAGGGACAGCAACGCTTCCAGCTCTTTTTCCGTGGCATTGACGCCCTCGCGATCGGCCTTATTGATAACAAAGATGTCGCCAATCTCCATGATGCCGGCTTTGATTGCCTGAATATCGTCGCCCATTCCGGGCACCAGCACAACAACGGAAATATCCGCAGCTTTTACAACTTCCACTTCGTCCTGGCCCACGCCCACCGTTTCGATAATAATTTTGCCATAACCGGCAGCATCAAGGATCGAAACGGCATCCACGGTGGTTCGCGCGAGGCCTCCCAAATTTCCTCGCGTCGCCATCGATCGAATGAAGACGCCGCTGTCGAGACCAAGCGTCTGCATGCGAATGCGATCGCCTAAAATCGCGCCTCCGGTAAACGGACTCGAAGGGTCAACCGCGACGATACCGACGCGCTCACCTTGTTGCCGGTAATGC
>DIYZ01000251.1:5528-7771 GCA_002427845.1 Chloracidobacterium sp. UBA6041
TCGCGGGAAACATCTTCGACTTTGGAGATCGCGCGCGCCACGGCGCGCGTGTTACCCGCTGCGACGCGCTCAACGAGTGACGCATTGTTGGTTGAGACAGTCACTTCCTAAATAGCCTGCTGTAGTATTTCGCGCGCAATAATAATACGTTGAATTTCCGATGTGCCTTCGCCAATGGTGCAGAGCTTTGAGTCGCGCCAGTATTTTTCCGCCGGGTAGTCTTTGGTATAGCCGTAACCACCGTGTATCTGAATAGCTTCCTCACAAACGTTTACGCTTATTTCTGAGGCAAAGAGTTTAGCCATTGACGATTCTTTAGTTACTTTCCTGCCGACATCTTTCATCCATGCGGCACGATACATCAGCAAACGCGCGGCGTCGATTTGCGTTGCCATGTTTGCCAACTTGAATTGAATCGCCTGAAACGCTGAAATCGGTTTGCCAAACTGCTGCCGTTCCCTCGAGTAGCGCAGAGCCGATTCGTAGGCGCCCTGAGCAATGCCCACCGCAAGCGCGGCGATGGATATGCGGCCACCATCAAGAATCTCCATGGCGTTCACAAAACCTTGACCTTCCTCGCCCAGCCGGTTCTCGTCCGGCACGTAGCAATCTTCGAAAACAACGCTCGCCGTTTCTGACGCGCGCAAACCGAGTTTGTTTTCTTTCTTTGACGGCGAAAAACCCTTCATTCCCTTCTCAAACACGAACGCTGAGATACCTTTACTTTTCTTTGCACGGTCGGTCACAGCAACTGCGACGCAGGTATCCGCGTGAATCGCATGGGTGATGAAGTTTTTAGAGCCGTTAACCACCCAGCCACCGTCTTTGCGGACAGCCGTCGAGCGCGTTCCCGAAGCATCTGAACCGGCGCTTGGTTCAGTTAGTCCCCAGGCTCCCAGATGTTTGCCGCTCGCAAGCGGCACGAGAAACTTCTGTTTCTGCGCTTCCGTGCCAAACTGATAAATGTGATTCGAGCAAAGCGAATTATGTGCTGCTACCGAAATGCCGACCGACCCATCAACGCGCGAAAGTTCTTCGATGATGGTTGCATACTCGACGTAACCCATCCCCGCGCCGCCATATTCCTCCGGAAAAATGACGCCCGTTAAGCCAAGCTCGGCAAGCTTTGGTTGGAGTTCTACCGGGAAATGCTGCGTTTCGTCCCACTCCATTACATGGGGCGCGATCTCTGCTTCGGCAAACTCGCGCACGCTTGTCTTAATCTGTTTCTGTTCTTCGGTGAACTCGAATTCCATTGGTTGTTCCCTGATTGCAATCAAGCGCGCAGACTAAACACGGCCATCCCAGCCGGTCAGATCATGACAGGCTGGAATGCCTGCCTAATATAAATCGTCAGGATGCGGTTAGTTATTCTACCTCATCGGCGCGAATGACCGTGACCGCCTGCAGGAGACTTGCTAATTGTTGTTTTGGATTTAATTTGTCGCCGGCTCCTGGTGAGAAGTTTGACTTCATCGTCCGACAGGCGCCGCCATCTGCCGGGCTTCAACTCGTCATCTCGCAAAAACCCAATGCGCGAACGGCGCAACTTCAGTACAGAATGTCCGATGAGATCAAACATTCGCCGGATCTGTTGATTTTTTCCCTCGTGAAGAAGAATCTCAAACCAGGCATTGCTTTCAGTCTCACCCAGTCTCCGGATTTTTGCGGGCGCGGTTCGCGTTCCATCTTCCAGCACTACTCCGTGCCGCAGCCGTTCAACAGCTTGCTCTTCCGGAACGCCTTTAACCTTTGCTTCATAAATTTTTTCGACTTTGTTACGCGCCGAGGTGATGAAGTTGGTGAAGTCGCCGTCGTTCGTTAGCAGCAATAAGCCCTCGGTATTAAAGTCGAGACGGCCCACGGGATACAGGCGCCCAAGCGAAGCAGGCAATAGATCGAGTACTGTCGGGCGCCCTTCCGGATCACTAACGCTCGAGAGATACCCGCGTGGCTTGTTTAGCAGAACGTAGACGTTTTCTCGCTTTTGCAGCGATGTATTGATCAGTTTGCCGCGGACCTTAATATGGTCGGTGGCAGGGTTGGCTTTTGTTCCCAGTTCCGTAATCACCTTGCCATTGACCGTCACCTCGCCGGCGGCGATCAACTGTTCGGCGTGGCGTCGCGACGCAATACCCGCCGCGGCAATTAATTTTTGAAGACGCTCTTGCATAACCAGTAAGCAGGCGCAGGAGGCAGGAGCAGGGCAGAACTCAGACACCTGCCTCCTGCGCCTGCCTCCT
>DIYZ01000251.1:7932-24260 GCA_002427845.1 Chloracidobacterium sp. UBA6041
CTTCCGCCGGCCAAATCTTGAAAGTCTTCCATGCTCGGCAACTCGGAAAGGTCCTTCAAACCAAATTGCAGCAGGAATTCTTTCGAGGTTCCGTACAACATCGGACGTCCCACTGTTTCCTTGCGGCCCTTGGCTACAATAAGTTTTTTGTCGAGCAACGTCTTGATTGAAGACGGTGATTGGACGCCGCGAATTTCCAGTATCTCGGGCACGGTCACCGGCTGCTTGTAAGCGATCACGGCGAGCGTTTCCAAAGAGGCGATGGATAGTTTTGCGCTGGGCCGGGACTTCAGAAACTTCCGCACGTGTTCGTGGTATTCGGGCCGGGTTGCAAATTGCCAACCGCCCGCTACTTCTCGCAACTGCAAACCTCCATTGCGCCCGTTAAAATCCTTCGCGAGTTCTACAAGCGCTCCTTCAACAACCTCGCGATCTTCGCGGAGTACCTCTGCCATTGTTTTCGCGGACAACGGCTCTTCCGAAACAAAAATGAGGGTCTCCAGGATCGCTATGCGCTCGGCCTCGCTCTGGACCACGTAGGTCCCTGTTTCCTCGGGTTCCTCCGTTTCTGCGACCGTCGATTCCGCCGCTACCATGGCCTCGAGTTCGCGACTTGCCTCCTCGTTGAGCGCTGCTTCATCGAGGACTTCGTCTGTTTTGCTGCCTACAATTTCTTCATTCATGTTGGTTATCGATTAACTTACCACTCTGGCAACAATATCGCCGAAGGTTCTTTCCTGAAATAACTTGATTTCCGTCGTGCGCACCAGCTCCAGAATTGAAAGAAATGCGACCACTAACTCGCGGCGCGACCGCGCTCGTTCAAAGAAGACGCGAAGGTTAAGCTCCCCCGCGGAAAGTACCATGTTTCTCAGTCGCTCGAGCATCTCGGCCATCGAAACTTCTTCGCGTTCGATCTCCATCAGCACTTCCTCTTTGTGCCGCGCCAGAATTTCCTGAAACACTTTCAGCAGGTCAAACAATCCCACCGCAACTTCCGGATTGTTCTTATCAGTCTCCAGCTCCGCTCGCTTGAAGACAGCGCGCTCAACGGTTGCCTTTGACCAAAGCATCTGCGCCGCGGCCTTGTATTTCTGGTACTCCAGCAATTGATCGACTAAATCCTTACGCGGATCTTCTTCTTCCTCTGCCGCCGCAAATGGGTCGCGGGGGAGGAGCATTTTTGTTTTGAGCTCGATGAGCGTCGCCGCCATCACCAAAAAATCGCCGGCGACGGCGATGTCCAATTCCTGCATCAACTGTAGATAGCGCAGATACTCATCGGCGATGCGCGCGACGGGAATGTCGTAGATGTTGACTTGTTCCTGACGAATCAGGTGGAGCAACAGATCGAGCGGACCGTCAAACTCGCCCATCACGATCTTGAGATCGTCGGTGGTGTCGTCTGAAACGATTTCCGGCGCGGACCCGGTAACATTGATCGGGCCAGGCGCATCTTCAGTGGCTGGCTGGGTCGCGGTTTCTTCTGTGCTTTCGTCCATTTAAATCCTCGCCGCCAATCCTGCTAATTCCCTGGCGCCGGAAATACCCATGCGGGCCATAGCAGTTTCCAGCGTTACCCGCGCAATCTGCCGCGCTTTATCGCGGCCCTTTTCCAGCAAGCGGCTCAACTCTTCATCGGTCGTCGCCCGTACTCGCTCTTGAAACGGCTTTAGAAACTCAACCGTAACGTCTGCCAGCTCCTGCTTCAATTGAGCGTAACCTTTGGCGGCAAAGTGGTCCTCGATCTGCTCCGGCGATTTCCCGGTCAATAATTGAAAGATCGTTAGCAGGTTAGCAATCGCCGGTCGCGATTCATCAAAACGTATTGTCGTTCCGGAATCGGTAACCGCCCGCTTGAACTTGCGCTGAATGCTATCTGCATCATCGAGCAACATAACGCAGCCATTCGGATCATCGTCTGATTTTGACATCTTCTTCGCTGGATCCGATAGCGACATAATGCGGGCGCCCACCTTTGGAATGTAGGGCTCAGGAATGCGAAAAGTGTCGCCATAATCGCGATTGAACCGAATGGCGAGGTCGCGCGTTAGTTCAAGATGCTGCTTCTGATCCTCGCCGACAGGAACAAGGTCCGTCTGGTAAAGCAGGATGTCAGCGGCCATCAACACGGGGTAATCAAACATCCCCACGCCCACATTCTCGCGTTGCTTCTTAGCCTTGTCCTTAAACTGCGTCATCCGCTCCAGCTCAGACATCCGCGCGACGCAATTGAGTATCCAGGTCAACTCGGCATGCTCGGCGACGTCTGACTGAATAAAGATTGTCGAAAGCTCCGGATCGATTCCTACCGCCAGATAGATTTGCGCGAGTTCTTTTGTTTTCTGAGCGAGTAACGCCGGGTCCTGCCGCGTGGTAATCGCGTGAAGATTAACAATGCAGAAAAAGCTTTCGTACTCGTGTTGCAGGGAAACCCAGTTGCGCAATGCTCCCAGATAGTTTCCCAAATGTACGTTGCCGGTCGGCTGTGCGCCGCTGAAAATTCTTTTCATTACAGATCAGGAAAGGCCGACAGTAAATGGATACGCCGCCAGCGGCATGACGATCCTGAATATGACACCAAAAACACCGGTGAAGACTGCAATAATTAGGATCATGAAGCCAATGCGATCCAGCGCCTCCAGTGCCGGCTCAAAACTAGGCGGGAGAATGCTGCTCAGAATCTTGCTTCCGTCAAGTGGCGGAATAGGTAGCAAGTTAAAAACCGCCAATGCTACGTTAAGTGTGAAGAACGTGCCTAATAGCTTTGCCGCGCCTTCCGCGATCAATGAATCGCTCTGCGCAACAGCGACCAGTCCATAAAAAGTGTCTAGCCGCAAGCCGACAAGATTAGCTTCGAACAATACCCGCATCAGAATGCCCGCAGTGATCGCGATAATGGCATTGCAGATGACGCCGGCGGCGGAGACCCAAAAGTTCGCGACCCTCTTATTTCGCCATCTCAACGGATTGACCGGAGTTGGCTTGGCCCAGCCAATGAGAGGCGCACCCGTGAAAAACGCGATGGCGGGAAACAGCAATGTCCCGATTGGATCGACGTGTGCAACCGGGTTCAGAGTTATTCGTCCCTGCAAACGTGCAAGGTCGTCGCCGAATTTGTTTGACATCCACGCGTGGGCGGATTCATGGACGGACAATGAAAAGATCAGCGCCACCATGTAAAGAATGAATTGTCCGATGGCGTTGCTGCCCATTATTTAAGTAATTGGAGACGCGGATAACATGGGTGCTCACACTAACATGGCCCCCATGACGTGTCAAAAACCAACGTTTATCGATGCTGATGCATTTTAGGCACATCCAACTAAGTGCCGTTCAGTACAGAGCGACCGGATACTAAATTCGACTTGGCAAATGATCCTTGGAATTCCTGATCCTGGAGGAAGTGCGCGAAAGCCAGGCAGAGTGCCAGCATCCGGTCGCTACCCGCTCCCGGTTCTGTAAGTTGAGATGTATCGCCACGTCCTAATCAAGGTGCACCAGTTTATCGCTTCGCCGAGCGGAACCTTATTCAAACCTGCGCCTTTAACTCACTTATTCTCCAATGTCAGACTGTAGACGGAGTCTGTGGAAACAATTGCCAGGTCGCCGGTTGAACTAAAGGCCAGTCCCACCAGATTCATTCCCGCGACAAACACCTCGGCGTTTTTTCCATCAGTTGAGATGCGAACGATGCCTCGCCTTCCGCGCAGTGACGCCGCGACATAAAGATTGCCTTCATCGTCAAGGACCAACCCTTGCGGCCGCCCGAGGCCTTTGTAGAAGACGCTGACCTCACCATTCGCATCGATGCGCATCACTGAGTCAAAGCTGGCGACTGTTGGTCCGGTGACGTACAAGGCGTCGTCAGGGCCGACGGCGAGATGATAAGCGGAAACCGACGGTTCGAGTTGAGCCCAGGGGCTTTCTTCGCCAATGCCGTTGACTTTGTAAATCGTGCCCGTGCGATCGCCGACGTACATTGTGTTCGTATGATCGAAGGCTATACCGGTGGCTATGCCAAGATTTCTTGCGAAAGGCACCGCCTCCTTGAAGGGCGAAATTTGATAGACGTTGCCGTCCATGCGGCTGCTGACAAACATCTGTCCCTTGCTGTCAAAGGCAATGCCCGTTGGATTTGTGATGTCACCTGAGAATTCCGTGACCTCGCCGTTAATGTCGATGCGGAAGAGCGTCACCGGCAACTGTTCACCTCGCGATCCCGACCGGGTGACGAAAAGTGAGCCGTCATCCGGATCAAATGCGGGACTGGCAACGGGATGGAGATCCTCTGCGAGTCGCTTCCCCACCACAACGCTCGCGGCTTCACTTTGTGTTCCGTTGTTTTCGAGACTTACGTCAACCCTGCCGCTCTGCTTCAGTTCGGGAACGATTGCCAGTACGCGCTTTGGAGACAGCGCAACTATCGGGGCACGCTCGTTGCCAAACCACACCGCGCATAGCGTTGGATCGCTGGTATCGAAGGCTTCGCAATCAATAGTAACTTCCGCTTCAGGAAGTGCGAATGACGGATCAATACGAAGAATTTTTCCTGCTTTGTTCATTTAACTGCTTTTTGAAGTGACGGTGACCAAGTGTTCGGACGCGTTTGATTACTAACGATTTTCTAAGCTTTTCATCATACGACGGGCATACGGCGCTGTCTAATGAGCAGCCAAATCGTTAGTGTCTTACTCTTTACTTCGCCCACTCGGCACTATGCTATAATCAGGCCTTTGGAGAACCGGCTTCCTACGAGGTTTCGCATTAGGTTTTAAAGCGTAAGAAGCCAACCAATGAAACTATAGAAATGCTCAAGCGACTAAGCGAAGCGATATCGCAGAGCAACATCGAAACTCAGTCCCAGGCGTCGGAAACCCACTGCTCGCATCACTCCTCCTGTAATCTTTGCCCGCAACAAATCGTAGACGACGCACGCTCGAGAGGTTTTTGCCTTTCAAACTGGGCTGAGCAAGACCGTGCGAACGGAGGCGAATAAGCATCAAAGACGTTTTAGGAAACACTGCTGGTCTAAAGCCCAATCAACTTCGCCGGATAGCAAAGCTCTATACCAGGCGCATTGCTCCGCACCAGATTGTGACGCCGGAATTCGCGCGGCAGCTCGCTGAACTATCACACGAGACAAGAAGACAAATCGGGGCGCTCGTCGATCGCAGCGGCCATGTCGAATACGTGATGATCGGTGATAATCGCCGTATCGAATTACCAGATTTCAAACGCATCCGTGTGGCCGTGGACCGCTTTCGTGGCCTGCGCTTCCTGCATACTCACCTGCGCGGTGAAGGGCTGACGCCGGACGACCTCACCGACCTCGCGCTTCTGCGGCTCGATTTGATGGTCGCGATCGGTGTTAATCCAGCGGATGGTTTTCCGGGGCTGGTAAATGCCGCTCACTTACTGCCCACTACCGCAGTGGAAGTGCGAACGGCAAGTAACGCGACGCCCTACGGTTTTCTCCCGCCGAAAATCGCTTCTCAAATTGACGTCGACTTTCTGTCTCTGATCAATTCCCTCGAGGAAGAGATGGCGCGAAACCGCCATGTTTCGCGGCAGGACGGAAGGAAGGATCGGTCGATTCTGGTTGGTGTAACATCCGGGCCCATCGCAGACGCTGAAGAATCGATGGCCGAACTTCAGGAATTAGCGCACTCAGCCGGAGTCGTCGTGCAGGACAAGGTAATTCAACGGCGGCAGGCGATTGACCCCCGCACAGTGCTTGGGCGCGGCAAGCTTGATGAGCTTCTCATTCGTTCCCTACAGCTCGGTGCAGACATACTTGTATTTGATCGCGAATTGACTCCCGCGCAAGTGCGGTCGCTTTCTGAAGCAACCGACTTGAAGATCATCGATCGTTCCCAACTGATACTCGATATCTTTTCCCAGCGCGCACAGTCGAGCGAAGGCAAGATCCAGGTTGAGCTGGCCCAGTTGAAATACCTCTTGCCGCGATTGATCGCCGGACAGGATTCAGCGTTCTCCCGGCTCGCCGGTGGTATTGGCGGCCGCGGCCCTGGGGAAACGAAACTGGAAATGGACCGTCGCCGCGTGCGCGATCGCATTAACCGCCTGGAGAAGGAGATTGAGTCACAGCGGCTGCGGCGGCACGAACGCCGGAAAGTTAGGACCAGGAATAATCTGCCGGTTGTTTCGATCGTTGGTTATACCAACGCCGGGAAATCAACGCTGCTTAATGCGCTGACGAACAGCGATGTTTGCGCGGAGCAACGAATGTTTGCCACGCTCGATCCTACGTCGCGGCGCCTGCGCTTGCCGCGCGAGCAGGAAATCATTGTGAATGACACTGTCGGTTTCATTCGCGACCTGCCACCAGGTCTTCTTTCCGCCTTTCGCGCGACGCTGGAGGAAATCGGAGACAGCCGGTTGTTGATTCATCTGGTCGATGTTTCAAACGCGCGCTGGTCACAACAGAGACACTCCGTAGAACGAATTCTGGAAGACTTGAAGTTTGCCGCGATTCCTTCAATCCTGGCCCTGAATAAAGCGGACCTGGTAGATGGAGAAACGCTCCAGGCCATCTCACGCCAACTTGCGCAGGGCGGCAATCGCGAAGTCGTGACTATCTCCGCAACCAACCAAAAGACTTTACAACCGCTGCTCGAAAGAATTGGAGAAATGCTTTCGCAGGATCTGGGTTTAAAAGTTGACGAGCGAAACCTCGACGCCGGTCGTCTCTCGCGTATTGCTTGAACGTTATGGCCCGTCGTCCTCGATTCACAACTCCCTTCAGTCGCGGGCGCGACCTGCTTGCGCAATACGTCATTCATCCCTTCAAAATATTCAAGCCAGGAACGCGTTTTCTTATCGGATTCGGATGCCTCGTAGTTGTGACCACGCCGCTCCTTGTCGGCAACTACTCATCCGGGTTTGCCGAAGACTATCGGGAGGGCGACGTTATTCGAGGAAGCGTGGTCGCGCGCGCCGACATTGCCGGCATCGATATCTCTGAAACCGGGCGACGCCGCAATGCAGCCCGGCAAGCTACGCGTCCGATTTTTAATTTCGATTCTACTCGCGGCGAAACTTCCACCCGCAGTTTCCGTGCGGCCTGGGATGACTTAGAGCATCAAGCGGAATTGAAGAAACCTGAAAAAGCGTTGACATGGAGCGGCGAAGGCGGGGCCGCAGTCTCTCGTGCAATTATCGCTCACAACTTCAGCGATGATGATCTGAACCGGCTCCTGAAACTCATTCGCGAGGTTGCCGACAAATACATTTATGACGACACTGACGCCGAACGGCTGAATCAGGAAATTGTTTTGGTTGATGTTCGCAATCCGTCTGCGCAAATGATCATGCCCGCGCCGCGCACACGAATGTCTTCGCTGAGCGCTGCGCGGCAGGAACTCGAATTACGGCTCCTCAGTTTTCCCGGTTGGAACCCGGAACAAAAAGCAGCTTTAGTCGCGGCAATATTGCCGCTTATCCGGCCCAATGTCGTTCTTGATCAAACAGCGACGGCCACCGCGCGCGAGACTGAAGCCAACAAGATCCTTCCGGTAACAATTTCGATCAAACGAACCCAGGTAATTGCCCGCGAAGGCGACACTGTTACGCCGGGCATGTTGGCCCAGTTTGCAGCTATGAAGAGCACCGGTCACGCCGGGCGGCCCTGGCATAATTTGCTTGGCCTACTGGTGATCGTCCTGGCAGTTTACTGGGCCGTCTGGAAGTTTACCGAACATCGCAGCACGGCTGCTGCCTTGTCGCTCTCGAAGCCGCGAGCCTTTGCGCTGGTCGGCTCCGCTATTGTCGTCGAGACCGGCTTAATGCGGATTGGCTTCGCACTCGCCGATAGTGTTGCTAACGGCATGAAGACTGCACCGTTTAATGATCCCACCATTTGGAACTTCGCAATTCCCTTCGCCGCGGCCGCGCTTCTGGTTGTAATGCTCGTCGATACGCAATTGGCTTTTCTTGCTGGCATAGTCACGGCTTTATTTGCCGGGATGCTTGCGCCCACCGGGATGCTAAATGCGGTTTACGCCATGATTTCGTGCGCAGCGGCCGTCTATGGAATAGGCAGATACCGCGAGCGGCAGTCGGTGACACTGGCCGGCTTGTTTGTTGGCGCCGTTAACGCAGTGATGGCGCTTGCGCTGATAGCGTATGCGGAGCAACCTTTCACGCTTAACACAATCCTGCTGGCAATTGGTTGTGGCTTCGCCGGAGGCTTGCTCACGGCCATTTTCGCGGCGGGAGGTTTGCCAATAAACGAATCGCTTTTCGGCATTCTTACCGACGTCAAGCTCCTCGAACTTTCCAATGCCGACTTACCGGTGTTGGGCCAACTGGCGCTGCGAGCTCCGGGCACAAATCAGCATTCGCATGCCGTGGGCCAACTTGCGGAAGATGCCTGCCGCGCCGTTGGCGCAAATCCGCTGCTTGCTCGGATTGGCGCCCTCTACCACGACATCGGCAAGGTCGCCGCTCCGGAATACTTTGTTGAGAATCAGCAAGGCGAGAATCCGCATGATCACATGCGCCCCTCGCAAAGTGCGCGAATTATCACGAGCCATGTGACCTACGGCATGAAGTTGGCGAAAGAAATTAGTTTGCCTAAGAAGATCGCCGACTTTATTCCGCAGCATCACGGCACACGTACATTGCATTTCTTTCTGCGAAAGGCGCAAAGCCTGGCGAAACCTGGGGAAATAATTGACGAAAAAGATTTCCGGTATCCTGGTCCCAAGCCACAGTCTAAGGAAGCGGCCATAATGATGTTGGCGGATTCCTGCGAAGCCGCAGCGCGCTCTCTGGCCCGTCCCGACCCGGAGAACATTCGCGCTATCGTCGTGAAGATTGTCGACGCGATTATTACCGATGGACAACTCGATGAATGCGACTTGACTCTTCCGGAGCTGACTACAATTCGAGAAGCTGTTATCAGCGCCTTAACCGCTATCTATCATTCACGAATCGATTACCCCGGCTTCAACCCACCTCCGGTGACCGGACCGCTGTCGATGTTGCCGTCGGGTGAACTGGATAGCGAAGGGCGCGGGATTTCCTACTCCAAAGTCTCAGACGTGCCAATTAATAAGGCGGGCGAAGTTGAAGATGAAGCTATCAGCCGGAAGGTAGCGAAGCGTTAACCAGAACGTCCCACCTCGCCGGCAAGCGCAAGCTCGTTAGAACTTTTGGCGCAGCTTCTGATAGGTGGTAGCCAGGTCTTCAGGAATAACGCGCGTGTCGCCGATTGTGGACATGAAGTTTGTGTCGCCCGTCCAGCGCGGGAGAATGTGAATGTGAATATGGTCCACAATGCCGGCGCCGGCAGACTTTCCCAGGTTCATGCCCAGGTTGAAGCCTGTCGGCTGGTAAACGTCGCGCAGCGCGGTCTGACAGCGCTTGGTCAAATCCATTAACTCATCAGTCGTTTCCTTAGCAGCAGCGTCCAACTCACTTACGTGTTCGTAAGGAACAATAAGCAAGTGACCGCTGATATACGGATAGATGTTTAGAACGACGAAATTCTGCGCGCCGCGATAGAGAACAAAATTGGCTTCGTCGTCTTCCGGATGAGAACGGAGACTACAAAACACACAGCCCTGCGAATCCGAGTCAGCAGCGCCACCGGCAGCGATGTAATCGTAACGCCACGGACTCCACAGCCTGTCCAATCTGAATCCTCTGCGCCCGGCGCGGGCCTACATAATAGGGGGTTGGCGCTCGTCAGGAATGACGCTGGTTGAATTTTCTGAAGCGGTTCGAGTTTGCGAGTCGTGCTCGTTAATCAACTCTTTGAGTTCTTTCCCTGGTTTGAAATAGGGAACGCGTTTGGCGGGAATGCTTACCGGATCTCCGGTCTTCGGGTTTCTGCCTCTTCGAGCTCCACGTTCGCGCACACGAAAACTGCCGAAGCCCCGGAGCTCAATTTTCTCACCCTGATTTAGCGTTTCAATAATACTTTCAAAAACAATTTCTACTAACCGTTCGGCATCTTTTTTAGTAAGTTCCGCCGCTTCGGCCACGTCTTCGACGAGTTCCGCTTTAGTCATGCATCACCTCAGCTGAAAAAGATGGCTCAAGCCCAACAAATGAGTATTGCAACGAAAAATTCATTGTACGTCTTAAGAGTGGCGAGGTGTGCTCAACGTCGTTAACACTATCAGAAAACGGTCACGTCGGGCAAGATGCATCCATTCGTGAGTTAAGCAGGTCGAAACAAAGGGTTGCGATCGTCATACGTTTACAAGCGCACAAACTACTTCTGATCTTCTTCCGCCCCAGCTTCCGCTTTCGCCTCGAGCTCCGGCGCCGTACTACTTTCTTCCGACTGAGGCTCAGGTGCGGGTTCAGCCACTGGCTCCGGTTGAGGTTCAGGCTCGCGCACCAACTCTGGCGCGCTCGTGGGCTCGGGCTCGGGCACGGGCTCAGACACTGTCTTGCCAAGACCGAAATCGGCGAGTTCTCCCAGGGAGGCCATACCGCTGCCTGCTTGCGAAGAATAAACCTTGGTATCAACTACGGGTTCGTCTTCCTTGCCAACTGCACGCGCTGACAGGCCAATCTTTTTGCTCTCCGCATCGATCCTCAGGATCTTGAAGTCCATTTCCTGGCCCAACTGAACGACGTCTTCGGGCTTCTCTACTCGCGCTTCGGAGAGCTCGGAAATATGACAAAGGCCTTCCAGGTTGTCATCGAGTTCAATGAAGGCGCCGAAATTTGCAAACCGCGCAATTTTTCCGCGCACAACATCGCCGGGTTTGTGTTCAGTAACGAATCTATCCCAGGCGTTAGGCTCAAGGTCTTTAATAGAGAGTGAAAGCCGCCGGTTTTCTGCGTCGATGCTGGTTATTATTGCATCGATTTCCTGGCCCTTCTTTAACACCTCGCTCGGATGCTTGATTCGCCTCGACCATGAAATGTCGGACACATGAACGAGTCCATCAACGCCATCCTCGATTTCAATGAAGGCTCCAAAGTCCGTCAGGTTTCTTACGCGACCGTGAACACGCGTCCCCACCTGATAGCGTTCATGCAATGTCTGCCACGGATTATCCTGGATCTGTTTCATGCCCAGGCTAATACGACGAGCTTTAGGATCAACACTCAATACTTCGACTTCCACGCTGTCGCCGGGATTGACCAGTTTGCTGGGATGCTTAACGCGTTTGGACCAACTCATTTCGGAGACGTGCACGAGTCCCTCGACGCCGTTCTCTAGTTCAACGAAGGCGCCATAATCGGCCACGCTGGCAATCCGGCCCGGCACCCTGGTGCCCACAGGAAAGCGCTCCTCTACACTGGACCACGGATCGGGCAATAATTGCTTATAACCCAGGGAGACGCGTTCGCGCTCACGATCAAACTTGAGCACCTTCACCTGGATGCTGTCTCCGACTCGGAAAAGTTCACTGGGATTTTGCAGACGCCCCCAGGACATATCCGTGACGTGCAGCAGCCCGTCTACCCCACCGAGATCGACGAAAGCGCCATAGTCCGTCAAATTCTTGATCTGACCTTCGACGACAATGTCTTCTTCAATGTGTTGGAGTGTTTGTCCTTTTTTCCCGGCGTTCTCTTCTTCGATAACGGCCTTGCGTGACAGGACCACGTTGGAACGTTTGCGATTGAGCTTGATGACCTTTGCTTCGATCTCCTGATTACGAAGCGAATCGAGGTTGCGTACCGGGCGCACATCAACCTGCGAACCCGGCAGGAAAGCCGCAATACCATCGATGTCCACGCGCAGGCCACCCTTGATGCGTTCGATTACGCGCCCCTTAACGCTGGTGCCTTCGCGGTGGGATTTCTCCAGATCGTCCCAGGCCTTCATGCGCACGGCGTCTGCACGCGACAAGACCGGGAGTCCATCCGCTGTTTCCATGTTCTTTACCAGAACATCGACTTCATCTCCGGGCTTAACTGCCAGCACGCCGTTCTCAGTGAATTCGGCGGGATTAACGATACCTTCAGACTTATAGCCGAAATCAATCACAACTCCGCGTTCGCTGATACCGACAACGGTCCCGCGAACTACCTCGCCTTCTTGCAGCGACGCCTGCTCCTGCTCAAACTGATCAAGCAGTTGGCCGAAGTCGACATCGCCGGGCGGGCGCGACTCTTCGTCATCATCGGCCCTGGAAGCTGCCGAAGGGCTCGCATCCTTTGGCGCGGACTGGGTTGATATGGATGGCGCTGGTTCTTGCTCGCCGGAAGAAGGGTTGTTGTTTACTTCGTCGTTGTTTAGCTTCGATTCTTCACT
Organism: Chloracidobacterium sp. UBA6041; assembly: GCA_002427845.1. Lineage (GTDB taxonomy): Bacteria > Acidobacteriota > Blastocatellia > Pyrinomonadales > Pyrinomonadaceae > PSRF01. Next base: position 20,183 of record DIYZ01000251.1, read on the forward strand.
AGCCATGCAAACTCCTGTAACAGTCCCGGAAAATTCACCGCCTCTGGATCGCAGTCTAAGCCGCTAATCGTTTCGTATCCGACGATCATAGGACAGTGCTCAAGCGGCACTTGCTTCGTTGACCTTGGCAGTAATGTCGGGGGTTGAAGCTTGCGAGGAATGCGAGCCGTTTAGATTTGGAAAAGGAGGTTTTATGTGGTCGATTTCCGCCGCGCCCGTAGTCACCCGCTTGATCCGACAATTACTAGCCGCTTACCGGGTAGGTTCGCAATGTACACGCCTGAACAAGGGCATGTCAAGGTGCTGACATGATTGGCACTAGCACATAAATCTGCGTGCTAATAGTGTTAGCGTGATTCTTCTGCCGTTAACTGATTATTGACTCGCCGCCGAGACACTGTCCGAACCACGCGGCACGACGTAAACACCAGCAGAATGAGACCCAACGAAAAGTGTATTCTGATCTCGCGAGTCAAAGGCCAAAGCCCATATCCGTTGGCTGGGTAAGCGATGCTCTTTAGGATCGATACGGGCCCAGGTTGTCCCACCGTTTAGTGTGCGATATACGCCACCGCCGATTTCACCAGTCTGATAAGCGTTGCCGACGAATATTTCATCACCATTGCGCGGGTTGATCAGGATACTCGTGAAATCTCCGAATGGCAGATTGCCACCGCGTCGGCTCCAGTTTGCGCCACCATCGTGCGACATGTAAAAAGCTTGCTTCGTTCCGACGTAAATGTAATTCGGGCGTTGCGGATCCCTGGCCATAGTATTCACCGGAGCTTCGGTAGGAACACCGGAAACGCTCTGCCACGACTTCCCGCCATCACGCGAAACAAGAGCACCCGAACCTGCGGTGCCGACCCAAATCGTCTCCGGATTCTGCGGATCGGTCGAGATGCAACTAGTCCTGAGATCAAAGTCACCACCATAAGGCAGTTTCTGCCAACCCTTGGTCGGATCAGTGCTGCGGTATAAACCAAGATTGGTAGCGGCCAGGAAAACTCGCTGATGGCTTTCCATATCTACCGTTTCCACCAGTGCATTAACGGCGTCAGAAAGCACCACGGACGCAGCTGAAGAATCGCTGCCGTCAGTGCTTCCGGCTATTCCCAGGGCCGCAAGTGTCGCCTCATCAAGTTTCCCCGTCACCGGGATTTGCTTGTTCGATTGAAATCCTCGCAGAGCATTCAAGGTCTGCGTTCCGGCCCTGCCGTCCGGCACGCCTACGTTATATCCGGCGGCGTTGAGTGCCTGTTGTGCGCGGCGAACAGTGTCACTTGCCTGCGTAACCGCGATGCTGCGCGCTGCCGGGGTTAGTTTCTTGCCGGCGCGCTTTGTTGGTGTAGGCTTCGCGGCTGTCCATACAGGTGCCCATGAAGCTCCTCGATCGATAGAGCGATAGACGCCCAGATTGGTGCCCAGGTAGATCGTGTTTGCGTCGCGCGAGTCCTGCAGGATCGCATAAGTGATAAGACGGTTGGGCATGCTGCGCATCGACGGCCGCCATGTTTCGCCATTGTCCGTGCTTACAAACAGAAACCCGCCACCCGTCGTTGTGTTTATCGTTGCTGCATAGACACGATCTGGCATCTCCCGATCAGCGACAATGACATTGGCAAATCTACCGCTGTAACCGCCGTTGGTCGGAAGAAAACTCTTACCACCATCGTTGGAAACCATCACGCCGTAATTGTTCGTCCCGATGTAAATTGTTTGCGGCCGTGAAGGATGGACAGCGATGGAGTTGATCTCCAGTTGCCTTGATGTCGTCACCATCCACGAGTCGGAATCGCCGCCACGTTCTGAGCGCCAGAAACCTTCAGTTGTTCCCGCAAAGACGAGTCCGGGTATCGACGGGTGTTGCACGATCGCGCGTGTTCTTCTCGACTGCGAAGGAATTCCCTGCACTTTGCGCCAGTTCTCGCCGGCACTTCTCGTCTCATAGATTCCACTACAGGCAGAGGCGATTATGTGATTTGGATCACGTGGATCTATATCAATAGCGAAAATATCAGAATCGTCGATGATGCCATTCTTGATGGTTCGCCAGCTCTTGCCCCCGTCGGTGGACTTATATGGCAGATACCATGTTCCGGCGTAGATCGTATTAGTCGTTCTCGGATCGATGGCCAGAGACTCAACGTGGACCAGTCCGGGTGTATTGAAGGTTGGCAGTTGCGACCACGAATCACCGGAGTTATCCGAACGGAAAATGCCATTAAAGGTTCCGGCGATTAGAACGTTGGGATCAGACGGTGATTGAGTCAGCGAATGCAACGCTTCATTCTTCAATTCCGGACTCTCGCGCCACCTGTGTCCACCGTCAATTGATTTGAAGAACCCGCCTGCCTCTTTGTGACGATGCGCGGCCACATAAAGTGTTTTCGAGTCGCGCGGATCGACGATGATGTGATCCACAAAAAGTTTGGGCCGGTTAAAGTTGTAGAGAAACTGCCAGGTCTTGCCGGCATCAGCAGATGTATAAATCTGCCCATCCAGGGTTCCAAAGTAGAAGCGGTCAGGGTTCTGCGGATCGACAACCAAACCGCGCACGTCCCCTCCCGGAGGGCCGCTAGCTCGCCAGTCATCGGAATACTTACCAGGATCAGTCAAGCTGTCATTAGAAGGATCCGAGTGGTATCCGAATGCCGCACGTTGCAGCGCAACGGCAGCGAAAAGCAGAAGAATGAGTTTTGGCAGTCGATTAATCATATTTTTTAAAGCATAGTCTCGAAGGTTATAAAGAGCAAAGTACGCTAATTGCAATTTTAATATAACTTCTCTCGTTTGTATCCAGCAACTTCACCCTTTCGTTACGATGCGGAGGCGCGCAGCGCAAGTTGTAAAGCCTCCGCCGCGTCGAAAGCGAAGCGGGCGATGTTTCTCGTTAGCCGAGAGACATCGCCCGCTGCGGAAGAGTCGCGTCATTCAATAAGGACGCGAGCGTATTTGTTTATTCGTCCATCCCCCGGCGACGCCCACGACGCCGACGCGGTGTGGCTTTCGTCTTGCACTCCGGACATGGCGAGATGATGTTGTCCGTGCTGGCCGCCGGTGGCGTCGCACCAGTTGGCACAACCCACAACTCTACGGCCAATTCAGACCGGCATCCGCCGTCAATAGCTACCAATCGAGCGGCGTCGATTTGGCGCGTGTTGACCAGATAGTCCTTAGCGCGGTCAGCCCTCGCCTGTGCTTCACCAGCACAACTGCCGTAAGCAATGATGTAGCCTTGCTCACCCGGCTGGTTCTGCAACTCGATGGCAAAGTTGTCGAGTCGGGCCTTCTCATCGTTGAACTTGATGTTCCCATACTCGTCAAACTTCCTCGCCGGTGGATTTGGCGCACGCACACTCGTCGAGCATGACGCTGTTCGAGAGCACGCCGGATCAAGTCCGCCCAGTTCTACTGTTGCCGTCACCGTCTGGCCACCCAGACCCGCAGTGTCCACGGTAATGGTCGGTGTACCTTGTCCACCACTGATCGTGCCAGCCGACACTGACCAGTTGTAGGTTACGCTCGCACTCGACGAAACCGACGAGCTAAACGTAATCGGCGAGCCCAAATCAACTTCAGACGGGCAGCTAACCGATACTGTCGGACACAGTGGATGACAATCGGTACACGTGGCAACCGTTACCGTCGTTGAGCCAGGTACTGTGTGGCAACAGCCATCACTTACCTCGACCGTTGCCGTGTAGGTCCCCGGATTGGCGCCGGAAAGATCCCACGCCACTTTCCCGCCTTCACCAGTAATCCGACCACCCGTAACCGACCACGTGTAAAGCAGCGTGTCGTTATCCGGGTCGCGCGCGTCAGCAGTTAAATCAACTGATCGCGTTGCGCTCGGCGTGCAACTCGCCGAAGTCGTTCCCTCTACGCAAGGCAGCGTGATGGTCGCACTGGAAGCTGACACCGAAACTGTCGGCGGTTGATTCGGCGGTGGCGGTACTGCTCGCGCATTCCGATGGCCAATCCAGAATTGTCCGATGAAGCCATTCGGATCGTCAGATCGCTTGAAGCCGGCCGGGAAGTTCGGACCACTGCCAAACAGCCGATCGCCCTGCTGATT
>DIYZ01000251.1:24487-24677 GCA_002427845.1 Chloracidobacterium sp. UBA6041
TACATCGTCGAACGTGCTTCGGCGATCAGTTGCAGGTGTTTGTTAACCGGAAAATCAAACCCAAGTCCCGAAAGAAATTCATCCGGGCGATCGAGCAAAACAGCATTACCCATCGCCTTGCTCTTGGGGTTGCTATTAAGAATGTAGCCCAGGTTAGCTGAAACGTTTACATGCCTGCTCAGTCTGGCAC
>DIYZ01000251.1:25004-25235 GCA_002427845.1 Chloracidobacterium sp. UBA6041
GTTATTTGGACCAGTCAACCGAATCTTGGCGCCGACCACATGGTCGGTAAAACTCGTTTCGCCATATAGCCGATTAATAAATGGCGCATCCGGCAAATAGCTCGGCGCGATTGTGAACAAATCCGGGACCGTGATAGGCAACGTGGTTGCAGTCGTCGGTTGCACCCGCGTCGTGAGCACGATACCTGGAAGTATGCTGCCCACGGTCGAGCCTATGCCCGGAAAGTTAGA
>DIYZ01000251.1:25506-40222 GCA_002427845.1 Chloracidobacterium sp. UBA6041
TTAACCCAAAGTTTGGACCAGTGGCCCCAATGAACGGAAACTGCGTGAACCCTTGTCCACCAATAGCACAGGGCGGGCCCGCGGGACGAAACACGGCCCCGGTAATCCCATTTGTCCCGCTTACACGCTCAGGCGCCAGAATGATCGCCGGACCCGTGCATAGCGTCGTGCCAAAAAACAGCTGCGAGTTGGGCAGGTAGAAGCTCGACAGATTCTGTGGATTGTTAACCTTGATCCCACGATAGCCGGTGGTCTTATAGAACAGCTCAATGTGATCGTTTAAGCCAACATTGAAGCTTAACGGGGTCTCGACTATGTCTACGTTACCGGGATCGCGATCGAAATTGCTGTACGCGACGCTGAACGTAAATTCCCCTCTACGAATCGTATCGCCGTCGTAGATCGTAAAGAGTCCGGTAGGACCACCCTGAGGACCACCCGTGCCCACTGCCGGTGATTGGTTCCGTGGGTCGTCCGGCGATCTTAAAGTCTGCGCCGATACCACGGCACATAACACCAATGTAACGAGCGCGGCAATAAGCGCCCTTGTTGCGAGTCTCATCGCATTCCTCCTGCGAAATGAGTATAGAAGTTTGATTATGAATGCCACCGTGGGCAGGTAGCCAGCTTACAATACCGGCCAATCTTCCCAGCAATTCGGAGGCGCCAACTACAAGCTGACGGAGTCAAACGCTCACTGTCCCGTACCTAATCTCCCGATGGAGTAAGCCCTGAGAAACAACCGCGGGCCCGCTCACCACTGCCGTTTCAACCCGTCGCCCGAGAAACCTAAACGCTACTTCCTATACGATAAAGCGGCGATTTAGTCAACGATTCAACACTCAAACATGGCCCAGGCCAAGAATTTCATCACACCAGTCCGAGGTACAAAATCACGCCAGACCATACCTTACCTTTTTGCGGAAATCAAGACCTTTTCATGACTTAGGACCAATTTGTTTATGTTTTTTCCGTCACGCGTAGATACCTCGCATGCGGGTGTCATAGGCGACTCGATCAATCGCCAGCATGTAGGCCGCCGTCCGCGTGTCAACGGAGTGAGCGTCCGCGTAACGGCAAAGATCATTAAAGCTGGCGACCATCGTTTCCTGAAGCCGCTGATTGACGACATCTTCCCGCCAGAAGTACCCCATCCGGTCCTGTACCCACTCAAAGTAAGAAACCGTGACCCCACCGGCGTTGGCCAAGATATCGGGTATCACGAAGATTCCTTTTTCATGCAAAATCTGATCCGCAGCGGCGGTGGTTGGTCCATTCGCGCCCTCGGCAAGAACTTTGCACTTTATTCTATCAGCATTTTGTGAAGTTATTTGATTTTCCGTCGCGGCGGGCACCAGCACATCGCACTCCAACTCCAGAAGTTCACTGTTCGTTACTCGTTCAACTCCCTGGTAATCTTCGAAGGACCGAGTACTATAAAGGTGCTTGAGCGCGGCTGGGATATCGATCCCGTCAGGATTGTATATGCCTCCGTGGATGTCTGAAATGGCCACGACTTTGTAGCCTGCCTCATGGAGCAGTTGCGCCCCGATGCCCCCTACATTCCCTGAGCCCTGAACTACAACTCGTGTTTCCTGCGGCGTCATTCCAAATCTCTTTATTGCTTCGTTGATGACGAACAGAATGCCCCGGCCCGTCGCCTCGCGCCGTCCTGATGAGCCACCCAGATCGATGGGCTTCCCAGTAACCACGGCTGTGACTGTATGCCTCGCATGCATGGAATAGGTGTCCATAATCCATGCCATGGTCTGCTCGTTAGTATTCATGTCAGGAGCAGGAACGTCCTTTTCCGGTCCGATAAAATCGAGCAACTCAGAAGCGTATCGCCGGGTCATGCGCTCGAGCTCTCCTATAGACATCTGTTGCGGGTCACAGATAATCCCACCCTTGGCTCCGCCGAAAGGGACATTAACGACTGCGCATTTCCAGGTCATCCACGCGGCCAGCGCTCGCACTTCGTCGAGGTTAACGTCGGGGGAGTATCTTATTCCGCCTTTCGCTGGTCCCCGGGCAAAGTTATGCTGCACGCGATAGCCTTCAAAGACCTGAATGCGACCAGAGTCCATTCTCGTAGGGATATAAACCTTGAGTTCTCGGTTGGGCACGCGCATAACTGCGTACAAATCCGCGTCGAGATTCAGCAATTGAGCAGCCCGATCGAATCGTGACATCATCGATTCAAAAGGGTTCTCTTCTTTTATCTCTCGTATATCGTCAACGTAGGCTGTGCTTTGCATGCTTGCCATGGCAATCTCCGGAAAATCTCAAAGTCGTATATCACTCAGATCAATAACACCGAACGGAAAACTTACTAACTAATCAGATCGTTTCAGGTGCGGAACAATAAGTCAGAACTCCGCAGCAGCGCGGCATGACTTCCTGCCTGCCTACTTACTGGCCCGTGGCAGGACCTCATTCATGGCGCCGCTCCGATATCCATGAAGATCGAGCGTAACGTATTTAAAACCCAGTTGGCGAAAACGAACAGCAAGATCATTAACCATCTTCCGCTGTAACGCACGCGTCATCTCAGCGGGGGCAATTTCCAATCGAACCAGGTTGTCGTGATGGCGCACGCGAAACTCTCGAAACCCCAACTCCCGCATTATCTCTTCGCCTCGATCGACGGTTGAAAGTCGTTCAATTGTTACGGGAATTCCGTACGCGATTCGCGAGGACAGGCAGGGACTCGCAGGTTTGTCCCAGGTTGGTAAACCAACTCTTCGACTCAATAGTCTGACCTCGGCCTTATTCATTCCCGCTTCGATCAGCGGGCTGCGCACACCATGTTCGCTTGCGGCCGCGCGGCCCGGCCGGTAGTCGCCAAGGTCATCCAGCGTCGAACCGTCGACTATGCATGCGACATTTCGCTCCCGGGCCAGGCTGCTCAATTTTTCGTAAAGTTCGTCCTTACAGAAGTAACAACGGGTAGGACTGTTAGCTGTGTAGTTAGGATCCTCCAGCTCTTCTGTCTGAATTACTTCCGTGAAAAACCCAAATTGTTTGGCTAACCGCACAGTTTCTTCACGCTGGCTAGCCGGCAAACTCGCGGATTCGCCCGTAACGCAGATTGCCTTTTCGCCAAGTTCCGCGTTGGCTATATACGCTACATAACTACTATCGACGCCTCCAGAAAAAGCGACGATGACAGAACCCATGTCGCGAAACAATTGCCGCAGCGTCTGCTCCCTGGCGCTTGCCGCGTAGTCAGCTTCGCTCTGGACTATGGTCCTGGTTTCGCCGCTCTCAACCAACGAATTACTCACAACTTTTTATACTTTCCGGCAACAGAGACACGTACGCCCTGCATCGCGTTTCTCTAATTGAATGACGGGATTACGGTCGGCAATGTTATCCCATGCATCAAGATTAGCGCAACCGGCATCTCAGAATTGCATTGATCGCGATTTGCGCAGTGCTTCATTTGGACGCGTTTACTTTTTGCGTGTTAAGATCGGCATCTCCTCAGATAGTTATTTTCTCGCCTTGATGCGATTTGTTCTAATGAGCAGCCGGTTCATCAATATCATTTGCGAATGGTCCTTCGCCGCGATTCTGGTCGCGGCCGCGCTATCGGTGATGCTTGGCTCAGCCAATACGATACTGGCGCAAACCGAAGACACCTTTGGCGACGGAAATGCGGATCCGGTCAAGTTATTTGAACGAGGCCAGAACGCCCATGCGCATGGCGATCTGCTCAAGGCTCTCGAGTTTTACGCAGAGGCGATCAAGGTGCGACCGGAGTTTCCGGAAGCGGAGTTTCAAAGAGGCAACGCGTTGGTAGGGCTCGGGCGTTTAGCTGAAGCTGAATCCGGCTTTCGCCGGGCCATTGACCTCCGAAAGAATTGGTCGCTTCCCTATTCGGCGCTGGGCACATTGCTGGTTCGGCTCAATCGCGACGCGGAAGCAGAGCCTTTACTACGCCAGTCGCTTAAGCTGGACGCAGAATCCAGCCTGACCCTGCGCATGCTTGCGGACATTCGGCTGCGCACCGGCGACCCCAAAGAAGCGCTCGAACTCTCGCGGCGCGCCACAAACGATAAAGAAGCTCCAGTCGCGACGTGGCTTTTGCGTGCGTTAGCGGAACGTGCCACGGGTGACAAAGCAGCGGCTCTAACGAGCCTGGAACATGTACTCCAAGCGGACCCGGCGAATTTTTCCGCCCTTATGGAACGCGCGGAGATTCGCCTTGCCTTAGGCGATAACGAACATGCGCTCGAGGATCTCCAAGCGGCTGAAGCGCTGACAAAAAAAGAAAAGGGCAACCTCTCGCGACTGGTTACCGCCTACGAACTCGCAGGCAAACCTGAAGAGGCGCGGCGTCTTGCTCAAGCAGCGGGATTGGTTAAGGCTGACAAAACCTCTGCTGATGGTTTGATTAAGGTTGTCGGAACGCCGGAAGAGATAGAAGCGGCAAATAGCAATGATGCTCTTACTTCGCGCAGTGCTCTCGAAAAGCTGCTAACAAAGAACCCGGACAATGCGATGCTCCTGGCGTGCCTCGGCGTCTCATATCGAACAGTTGATCCAAATCGCTCACTCGAATTCTACCGTCGAGCTACGGAGCTTCAGCCGGATAATGCAGATTACGCAACCGGCTATGGTTCCGCGCTGGTCCAGGCGCGACGGTTCGCCGACGCCGTAGTAATCCTGCGTCGAGTTATCGCAGTTGCCCCAAACCACTATGCGGCGCACGCCAATCTCGCCACCGCACTCTATGAACTCAAGCAGTATCCGCAGGCGCTGGATGAATATGAATGGCTTTTGAAAGTAAAACCTGATTTGACGGTCGCTCATTATTTCATTGCCACCGCGCATGATTATCTTGGAGAATACGAGCAAGCGTTAGCGGCTTATGAAAGTTTTCTTGCGGGCGCCGATCAGAAAACTAATCAACTTGAAATCGAAAAGGTAAAACTGCGGCTGCCTTCCCTGCGTCGCCAGATTCAGTTGGGCCAGGGTGTGAAGCGCAAGCCGCAGGGGCCCGCGCACTAGCGGACTACTTCAACAACAAAATGAGACTTGCGGGATTGAAGAGGGCCATGACTCGAAGCACGGAGATCACTTCCCTGCTTGCCTTGTTCCTGGTCGCCACCGTGTGTGCTCCCATCCTCCACGCTCAGGAGCCTTCCGTGCAGACACAAACTGCGCCGCCGCCGTTCAAAATTATTTTACGCCAGGAACGCTCTCAAATTGACGGATCAAAAGATCCAAAAGCGCGCGTCAAAACCACGCTCGATCTGGCGGAGACTCATCTTGCCAATGCTGAAAACCAAACTTCTCTGCACGACTACGACGCGGCGGCCGCTGAAGCCGGCAAATACTGGGCGCTAGTTGAGGACGTTTTTGCGTTTCTTAAGACAATCGGACGCGATAACAATAAGACCCGCGATCTTTACAAGCGCGTTGAGTTAGCGCTGCGCGCTCAAGGCCCGCGGCTTAATGCGATGCGCCGCAGCACGCCTGCGGAATATTCGGTCTGGATCAAAGAGATTGAGGAGTTTGCGCGAAAGGGACGCACCGAAGCGCTGAATTCTTTTTATGGCCACACAGTGGTGCGCGATCCGTCGGAACAAAAAGGGGTCAGCAAGCCCGTACAGAAAAACTCAATAAACCCTGAATGGAAAAATTTATGATTGCTCGCGCTTACATTTTCCTGGTAACAACCAGTTTGCTTTTGATTCCCGCCCAGGCGATGCCGATAAACTCAACGCAAGCTCGTGAACACCTGACTCCGCAGGAAATAGACCTGGTGAAAGACGCGCAGGTGCTTGATAAGCGCATTGACGTTTTCATCAAAGCGGCGGAGCGCCGGCTACTGGCGCTGAATGGCTCGGACGCTGCAAGCGCAAAACAATTGAAGAAGGATTCTGAGAGCTGGGGCGAGCTGCCGTCAGGAACACGCGCCGAACTCATCGGCGATATCGCAAGAATTCTCGATGAGGCAATTACGAACATCGACGACGTAAGCTACCGCGACGAAAAAAATCCGTTGATCCCAAAGGCGCTTCGTAACCTGGCGGCTGCCACTTCGCGCATCGTCGATCAGTTGAAACCTTTGCAGGCGCAAGCCAAAAGCGATGCCGAGGCCAGCAGTTTCGACCAGCTTCTTGAAAACGCCGAATCCATTCTTCAGGCAGCAAACAAACTGCCGCCACCGGCTGAACAGAAAGGAAAAAGCAAGACCGAGAAAACCAAAGGAACGAACTAACCGTTCGCGGATTCTTTGGGTCTCTCGGTCTTGCGGAGTATGCGGTCCGCCGTTGTCTTTATCCGCGGCTCTTCTTTCTCACTTCCGCGCTAACCATCCTCGCTTCCTAGTCGACAGCCGTACCCGCGCTTGCTTCGTCACCTTCCTCTTTGGCCGATGCGCCAGATTGCAAACGCGGAGAACTTTCGTTGACGGCGAAAAGCTTGAACTCAACCTTCGATTCCGTCTTGTCGATGCCGCCAACGCCCGCGGCCCTGCCCAACATTCCTCCTAACTTCTTAGCCCCCGATGTTTTTAGCGTAGCGATGTCAGTGAAGAGAACAAAGTCGCACTGCTTTGCTTTTGCTTCGGCTTCCGCTTCTGACTGCGATGTAGCGTTCAAGGCTATGGCCTCAACCCCACTGCCTTTAATGTTGCCAATCAGCCGTTCCCGCAGGGATTCGGTTGAAACCTGGCGGTCGGTGCGGTTGTTGATCTGAACTACGCCCACGCGAATCGTTCCCGGCGTTTTTGCACCGCTCACATTCGATGCAAATTATTTGTTCGATACTAACCGACAAACTCTCAGGTTTGTCAGCCTTCCTCAATCACGTGCTTTGCGCAGCACGACGGTTCCGCGGTTAATCGCCTCCACGATTCGAGCCAGCGCATCTCTTGCGTTGGACGTGTTGCGATCGTCGAGCGCCTGACGAAAATCGGGAAGCGGTTGGGCCGCATAGCCGGTATAAGTTCCAGGCGCGTAAATCTCGTGGGTGTACCAGGTACGCCCGCGCAAACCTCGCTCATCGGTAAACGCGCGCTCTACCGCCAGCAATGCATCATTGATGCGGCGAAGCCTCGCCACAGCAAGTGGCTGCCGGTCACTTGCTTCCACGCGCGTTCGCTCAATCTCCGCAACCGTATCCTGTCGCGCCTTTTCCACACGTTCAGCTTCGTCGGCAAAATGCTGCATCGCCTCTGTCATTGCTTTCTCATCGAAGGCGCCGGCAAGGTTCCGGCGTCTGGCGGTCTTCATGCTTTCGTTAAAGAAATCCCGGACCTGCGCAGCATAGTCCCGATAGTCCAATGGCAGACCGGCAGCATCCGCGAGACGCATCGCAATAGTTCCCCACAACCGGGCGGCGGTAACGTGATAAGCGAAGGTTGGATCGCCGAAGTGACTCATCCAGTAGAAAGAGTCATAGGCGGAATGGTAAACACCGTAATCCCCGCCAAAGCCCATGTCGCTCGCAGGAATGCCCAGGTGTTGCAGAAACGGAGTGAAGTCGGAGCCGGAACCAAGTGCTTCGATTCGCGCTTCGGCGGTCCGCGTATCGGAACCTGCCTCTGCATTCGTCAACTCCGGATCAGGCTGTTGCTCGCGCGCTCGTTCCTGCCATTGCTGGTAAACGGTCAGGCTCGTTTTTGGGTCCTTTACATCGCGGGTCGCGGCGCGAATTAGTCTCCACATCGAAGGCACTGACGACGCGCCAAAGTTTGGACCCGAGACCGCGACGTCCACATTGAGATAGGCGACGGCCTTTTCTTTCAACTCGTCGGCATTCTCTTCCGCCCATTCAGTGGAACCCAGCAGGCCATATTCTTCACCGTCCCAACTGCAAAGAACAATTGTGCGGCGCGGCTTCCAACCCTTTTTCAGCAAACTGCCAAACGCTCGCGCCGCCTCCAGCATCGCAGTGGTGCCACTGTTTGGATCGACCGCGCCAAACGTCCACGCATCGCGATGATTGCCCATGATCACCCAGCGGTCTTTTTCTTCGTCGCCATCGATGCGCGAAATCACGTCCCAAATCTTTCGCACCTGATAATCCATCTGCGTTTTCAAATGCACGCGAACGTAGTCTGTCCCACCGACGTGATAAGCAAATGGCAGCCCGCCCTGAAACCCCTTCGGCCGCACCGGACCGCGCAGGGGTTCCAGGAGTTGCCTGGCGTCACCGTATGAAATTGGTTGCACCGGAATGCGGGGCAGGCCAGTGACCTCTTCCATCTTCAGCCGCGGCACTCCCGGAATCGCGGGCTTTCCCGGTGTTAAAGGATCGCCCGGAGCCTGAAATAAAAACTGGACCGATCCGCGCTGTGCTGAACTTGCCGGGCGCCACGGCCCTTTTGGATAAACGTCGCCTTGCATGTAACCGTCGTCGGCGGGATCGGAATAAATGATCAATCCCACGGCGCCATTGTCTTCGGCTACCTTCGCCTTCACGCCGCGGAAAGAGTTGCCGTAACGTGCAATCGCAATCTTTCCTTTTACATCGATACCGAGTTTCTTCAACGCTTCATAATCGGGAGGCAAACCGTAGTTAACGTATACGAGCGGCGCGGTTACATCGCCGCTCGGACTGTAGCCATTAAAGAGTGGAATAATCTTCGGATTCGACGACGACGGATCTTCCGGAATAGCGGTTTCCCTGACCGTTAGCCGTTCCCGCCGCGGCGCTATTAATTCCACAACGCTCGGTTGTTTTGGATACGGAAGCAGCACTTCATATTCTTTGAGTTCGGAAGGGATGCCATAACCGCGAATCTGGTCGCGCACATACACGGCAGTGGCATAGTCTTCTTTGGTCCCCGCCACGTGGGGTTCGGCGGTCAGGCGGCGCAGATGTTCGCGCGCGGAGTCAGGCGCCGGCACGCCGCGAAAATCCTCTTCCCAGCGGCGCTCCATGGCAGAGCCTTCGCTGGTGAAACCGTCGAGATTGGCGGCGGGCGTTGCAGAGCTCTGCGATAACACGGAGCGCAAATTCGCCTGAGAACTCAGAAAAGCAAAACCGAGTGCCAGTACTAAAAGGATGCGAACATTTTTCACTTCAGCGTCTCCTTAGAACAGTTTAATCCTTCATGTGAGGTCAGTCTTGCTTGCGCGCCACACCCGGTTTGCCAAAAGCATAAGTGAGATGTGTTGCTCAACGAACCTGCGAAGCAGGTGAAAGCATATAGCCCAGGGTGAAGCGCAGCGGAACCCTGGGTATCAAAAGATAGATATCTTGAGCCCGCGTTAGCGGGCGACAGAATCTTTCTCATCAACACTGTCTGTCGCCCGCTAACGCGGGCTTGTACTCCTTTGCTCGGTTTACCCAGGGCGGCGCTTCGCTCCACTCCGTTACGCTGCGCTTGCCCTGGGCTTTATGCTTTCGCCTGCTAGCGCAGGCTGTCGAGTGGTTCGCCCCATAGTCGATTTTTTGCACGGAATGATCACGAGCAGTGAACAATGTTCCTCACCAGATCGTAAACTCGACTGACCTACATTGAAAGGAACTATCAGCAATGGACAGCAGATATTATCCCGGCGTTGAAGCGGACATCTCGAAACTTGTAAACGAGCTGCGCAGCCTCTTCGACGAAGACTATGAAGTGCAAACTATGCACGTGTCTTCAACCACAGTTCTGCAGGCGCGAAAGTCTAGCACGCTGCGCAACCTTACCGGGCTGTCTACCGCGTTAACAATCAAGTTAACTCCCGAAGCCGGCGGCACGCGCATCGAGATCGGCTTGCAGAAGTGGTTTGACAAAGCCGCGGTAGCCGCCGTCGCGTTGCTTTTGTCCGCCGGCTTGCTGGTCGCCCTGCCGGCGATTGGCGCTTACTGGCAATACAAACTCACTGAAGATGCCTGGAAGATAATAGAAGACCATATTGCACGCAAAGCGGGTGGCTATGTTCCGCCATTGCCGGGCCGTTGCGGCAACTGCGGTTCAGCAAACACAACGGGCGCGGGTTTTTGTTCAGCGTGCGGCGCCAACCTCCAGTCGCGCGCTTGTCCCGCTTGCGGAACGATTCCCAGGGATCCGTCAGCGCGGTTTTGTAATCAATGTGGGACTCGACTGGCCGCCAGCGGCTGAGTGCTTGGTTTAGAGTTCCAGCTTTAGCTTGCTCGTTATCAATCAGCAACCTAAAGGTTGAACTCTGAACTTCGCTCAAACTGAACCACCGGAATTATTGACTTGCCCGAGCGATCGTCGTATCGTTCCGCCGCCCACTCAGTTCACCGCGCATTCATAGCAGCTGAATCTGCCTGGGCTTTCTATCTCTCGCGCTTTAATTTCTTCGATATTCAACTTGAGCTGTTAGTTCAAGGTATTTCCAAACGTCTTGTTCGGAAACTGCAACCGTAGTCGCGTTCTGTCAGAACTGACTGCGAACTCAATCAAATGTTTACTGAAACCCCTGGAGGTATTTGTTTATGAAGAAGTCTCTCCTGTTCTTTCTTGCTTTCACTTTGATTTCCGCGTTCTCCCAGGTCTTTGCGCAAACCCCAGCAATGCCAGGCCCACCAAAAGTGGCCCTGATAGTCCGTGAAGACATCAAGCCCGGAATGATGGGAACGCACAACAGACATTCGGCAGAATTTGCGAATATTTTTGGAAAGCTGCAAACGCCTAATCACAGGATCGCGCTCGTCCCAGTCGCGGGCAGCGAGAATGAAGTCATTTACCTAACCGGTGCCGCCACTTTTGCCGAACTGGAAGGTATGCAAAAGGCTACCGACGAAAAGATGTCGGGAGCGGGTGGGAGTATGAAGGCAGACCTCGACCGGCTCGATAAGGAAGCTCCGCTGCTACACGCCGGCATGCGCGACATGCTGGCGGTGCTCCGCCCGGAATACGGCTATGGCGCCGCAGTTAACCTGCCGACGATGCGCTATTTTGCTGTAACAACTGTCAGACTCCGTCCCGGCCAGGAAGATCAATATGCGGAGTTGCTAAAAATGCAGAATGCGGCGCGCGATAAGGCAAAAGCAGAACTTCACGTGGCGGCCTTTCAGGTTATAGCGGGAACGCTGAACACAACCCTTATGTTCTTCAGGCCAATGAAGTCGCTGGCCGAATACGATCTCAGGATTGGCCCCCGCGTTCGCGAGGCTATGAGCGAAGATCAGCGGAAGAAAGCGGATAAGTTGGCGGGCGAATCGATTGTGTTCACTGAAACCAGTGTTTACGTGATGAATCCGCAGATGAGTTATGTATCCAAAGAAATGGCTGCCGGGGATCCGGGCTTCTGGAATCGCAAGCCGGAGATGATCGCAAAACCCAAACCGAAGATGCGTCCGCGGAAACCGACCGCCCCACCGCCGCCGCCGGCAAATTAGAAGAACCTAAGTTTTTGACGGAAGGGACACCGTGCTCCATCAGGAGCACGATGTCTCTAGACGCCAGATCCCTAAGCGAAACAATTCGGGAGCGGAATGTTGCCAACTTCGGCAACATTCCGCTCCCAAACTTTTTCAGCCCACGAAGCTCTAAACATTCCGTTCCTAAAGGAACGGCGCTTTTGGACATATCTCAATCATGTCTCAGGGCCCTGACCGGATCGATACGCGCCGCCCGCGCAGCCGGGTAAAGGGCGGCGAGGATCGAAATGATCAGCGCAAACACGATCGCGCCCAGCGGCAACCACAGCGGCAACGAAAAGAAGTCTACAAACGATGCGCCCTGTGGTTTCAAGATGAATCGATAGGCGAGGCGATTTGCAATGCCTTCGATGCCCCACGCTACGATCACTCCAACAACTCCGCCACACACGCCTAATACCGCAGCCTCAACAAAGAAGATCAATTTGATTTCACGATCCTCAGCGCCGATGGCCTTCATGATTCCGATCTCGCGCGTGCGCTCGAGAATCGACATGATCATTGTATTGGCAATGCCAAAGGAGGCGACCAACAGCGAGATCCCGCCGAGTAGTCCAAGTACGGAATCGATAATCAAAAACACAGTGCGAAACTGTTCCAACTGATCGACGATTGAAAAGCTTCCAAAACCAAGTTCGGTCAGGCGTTTGCGAACCTCAGTCAACACCACTGGATTGCTGACCCTAACGACCGCCGAATCGTATCCTTCATTGTCGGATTGGCCCAGCGAGCCGCTTTCGCGAGCGAGCGTCAGGGCCACCTGGCTCATCGGTCCGCGATGCTCGATGGACCAACGGTGCGCCGCCGTCAGCGGAATGTAGACGCGCGCGTCGGGAAATAGTCCGCGCAGACCACCCTGCCCCGCGCCCTCTTTCACTTCGGAGTTCCAGACGCCGACGATGCGAAATGTTTTCGCAACCAGCGCACCGCTGTCTGCTTCCGTTGAGGTATCCGGCTCCAGCGGGAGACCAAAGAAACTTGGCGGTTCTTCTTCGGCTGTCTGCTTTTGAGATTTTTGCTGCGGCGCCAGAAACTCGATGGTCTTACCAATCGCGTCCGCTGGTTTCTCAAAACCAAAGTCTCGCGTAAACGTTTCTTTCACCACCGCCTCGTCGGCATCCGGCGAGCTAATCATTTGCCCGGCGCTGAATTCCTTGAAACGCGAACTGGCATTAGGCACTGACGCACCGGCGATGGACTCGATTTGCGAGTGACCGTTTGCCCTAATGTAGGTAAAGACCATCAGGCTGGGCTCGACGTACGCAACGCCCGGAATCCTGGAAATCTCGGCGACTGCGTTGTCATCAAGGACTCGCGTGGGCGTTTTATCAGGGGTAAATCCTGGCCCACGCCGCTCCCCCGTGTTCTCGCCTCTGCGCGCCGGATTCTGATTCGGCGAAACCATGGTGAACACGTTCTTGCCAAAAACACGGATCTCGTTGAAGAGGTCCAAAGCGCGAAAACGCGACAGCAGGTTGCGCTGCAAGCCCAGACCAAATGAAACCATCGTGACGATCACAGACACGCCGACGATCACCCCCATCGTCGTGAGCGTAGCGCGCAGCTTCGCTTGACGAAGGTTTCGTAATGCGAGCTGCAGGATGTCGAGAAAGCTCATGATGTTCAGAGTTCAAGCTTTAGCTTGCTGCCTTTTAATGAACACAACCTAAAGGTTGGACTCTCAACTAAAGACATGTCGCACGGCATCGACGGTCCAATCGGCAAGACTCGCGCTAACGACATCGGCACCCGCGGCGCGCAAATGTTCCGCTGCAACCGTATTGGTGATGCCGAGCGTTTGCATGCCTGCTTGTCTGCCGGACTCAATACCCGGCGGCGCGTCCTCGATGGCGAGACACTCATTTGCGAGTAATGGAAGGAGCCGCTCTTCACGGCGCTTGTCGTTTAACTTTTCCAGACCGGCGCGATAACAGTCGGGCGCAGGTTTACAAACCATGACATCTTCCGCGCTCACAATCACGGAAAAGAGCGGACGCAACCTCGCCCGCTCCAATACATATTCAATCTCGACGCGGCTAGACATGCTTACAAGTCCGAGCGAGTAATCGCGTGACGCGGCTTTCAGAAACGTTACGACGCCAGGGAAAAAAGGCAACTCATCCTCAATCAACTGGCGATGGCGAACCGACTTGCCTTCGAGCATCGTTGCCAGCACGTCATCCGTCAGCGGTTTGTTTGCTCGCGCAAACGCCGCGCGCACAAAGGTCTTGTCGTCCATTCCCAGCGCGCTGTAATACTCGCTGTCGCTCAGCTCAATTCCCTGCTCGCGAAGCACCTCCTGATAAGCCGCCATTTGGAACGGTTCGTCATCGATGATGACGCCGTTAAAGTCGAAGAAGATTGCTTGAATCATCAGAAACAAATCTCAGGAATTCGATCCTGCTTGAAACTTTGAACTTGAGACTTGAGACTCCTAAGACTTGTGCCTTGCGACCTGGGACTCTGACAGTTTCGTGTTTTGCTCCTTAAACAATTTAGGCAACCGCTCGCTTTCCAACACGTCGAGACGTCGCAATACCTCGGCCAATGAAAGTTCATTTTTCAGGTTAACGCGATAATCCAGATCGGAACGCAGCCGATCTTTTTCCCCCTGGCGATTCTGCGACATCATGATGATCGGCGCTTGCATTCCGGCTATTACCGCCAGTACGAGATTCAACATTTGGTATGGAGCTGGATCGAAACCTTTGAAGAGTATGTAGGAATTGAAAATGATCCAGAAAATTATCAACGCTATGGAAGCGCCGATAAACTTCCAACTGCCGCCAAACTCGGCAATCAAATCCGCCGCGCGGTCGGCGACTGTCAAGCGCCTCTTCTCTTCCTCATTGGCGTTGCGCGAAACGCGCGAACGCAGGAGATCGTCAGTGCGCCTGAGCCGGTCACTCAACGCACCAAGCATCTCGAGACCCACGTCCGGATTGGAGCGCACGAATGCCAGAAAATCGGGACGCGAAAGAATCGCAAAGCGCCCGTCCTCGATCACGCCCGCGTCGGCCGATCGTTGGCGTCCGTCGATGAGAGACATCTCGCCAAAAAAGTCTCCCTGCGCCAGCTCGGCGAGCGTTATCTCTTTTCGATCTTCGTCAGTGATGCTGATTCGGACACGGCCCCGCTCGATCAGGTACATAGCGTCGCCAGTGTCGCCCTTATGAAAAAGCTGCGTACCGGCGGAGAAGTTTTCGGTCGTGAGCAAATCACGCAGCTCTCTGGCCGCGGTGTCGTCCAACGACGCGAAGAGCGGCACTGAGCGCAGTGCCTCGAGGGTCATTTCGTTGGCTTTAGTAGACATGAATCACCTCATTAGCGAAGGATGAAGGCGGAAGGATGAACG
>DIYZ01000283.1 GCA_002427845.1 Chloracidobacterium sp. UBA6041
GCATTGTACGCGTCATAAATATTTTCGTGGCAGGGCGCCATCTCTTCGAGCACGAGAAAACGGAGACTCAACGCAAGATCCTGAATCGCGCCGTCATACGGCTTGAGAAACTTGATGAGCGCTGGCGGTGGAGGAAAGCGACGCATGATTGACCGCAAAGACTAGCCGCAGATTTACACAGATAAACGCGGATCAGAACAAGAACCAGTTCTTTTCATAGGCGGAGCGCTGCGCGGGGGCTGAATTACTAACCTCTGAGTGATACGACGCCCACCACCCCACCGGGCCGCCCGCTGGTTGATCGTGGATAATTTTCCCCGCCCGTTAAGCTTTGTGCTTCAAGATCCCAACTGGATTTCGGGCGGGACTTCGGGATTCATCAACGAAGCACCGCCGTCCGCGTAGATGACTTGCCCCGTTATCCAGCCGGCCTCCTGAGCACAAAACAGTGCGACAACGTTGCCGATATCTTCTGGTGTTCCCAGGCGTCCCATGGGAGTCCAACCGCTGATATGCCAGTTTCTGATCAGATCTTGCGCCGGCTCCGGCAGTGTGTTCAATACACTATCCTCGGTCCACCCGGGGCTGATCGCATTCACCGTGATGCCACGTTTAGCCAATGCTACGGCGAAGTAACGAACCAACGATTCAAGTGCCGCCTTGGCTGAACCCATCCCAGCCCAGGATTGCAATCCACCCGTGCGGCTGCCCTGCGCGTACGTCATGGCGAAGATTCTGCCTCCGGCACTCATGAGGGGAGCGGCCTGGCGGACCTCAATCAGAAAGGCTTTCGCCTGTGAGTCGAAAGCTGTGTCCCATTGCTCGAGGCTGACCTCCATGGGTGGTTGAAAAAAAGCAGGTATCTCAGGCCGTGCATTGCTTACGAAGATGTCAAGCTTGCCAAATTCGGTCTGCACCCTGCGGAAGAGCGCCTCGATCTGTTCTGGTTGAGAGACATCACCCTGAACCAGAAAACCATCGGAACCAAGCTTGCGGATGTCCGCAAGCGTTTCCTTTGCGGCAGTCTCGTTTTGGTAGTAGTGGACCGCCACCTTTACATGATCGGCCGCAAGCTTAAGAGCAATTCCTCTTCCTATGCCCCGCGAGCTGCCAGTAATCAGCGCGTACTTATTTTGCAGCGACATATCAACCTCCAGAAGCGAGATGCGGTGTATTTTAGGGCGATAATACACCCTAGCTACCCAGGTCTCCAGATAACTCAGGATTGAATCAGAACTCGCAGTTCTTCGAGCAAGAAGGGGCAGCTGTGGCTGATACCTCGGTTTTGGGATCTTCTAACCGCCTCGGGAGTAGAGCTGAATGATGCGCTCAATGGCGCGGCGGCAAACGGCGCAGAAGTGGTTCGTGCGGGTGAACATAATGCAATCCACTTCCGGCCGGTAATAACCCTTCGATTCGTATATCGCCCCTTCGAAAGCGCCGACGCGCCTTCCATATTTCTCAGCGGCAAACATTGCCTGCTCATGCTTCAACTCTTCACGGAAGAGTGCTTCCATCTCGTTTTCGGGTCGTTTGTCCAGGCGCAGTTTCGCGCGGCGCTTTTGAATCTCTCGCGAGTAATTTTCGAAAGCTTCTTTGTTCCACAGAGTTGGAATAGGCGTATCAGGGGAGACAAGGTCTTTCCATTTCAGGTTGGCTGGATCCAATAGAGCAGTAGCGTTTGGTTCCCATGGCTCCACGCGCTCCGTAGATGGTGAATAGGCGACTGACGACGTGTAGTACTCATCGGCGAGACCTGCAAAGTGATGACCAAACTCGTGAACGAAAACGTAATTGGCAAACGCGTTATCAACAGCCACCGTGCTGTAGAGATTGAAAATGCCGCCGCCGCCGTAAGTGCGGTTGTTCGCGAGTATCTCGATAAATTCGTAGGGGGCAAACTGCGCGACTTTGCGCAGGGCATGGTTGTCAAAAGTAAGAACGTAACGCTCTGAGCCGAAGGCATCGTAAGTGGCGCCCAGCGGTGAATCGCGATAAATACCCGTCGAGGGGCGCGAGATGCCGCTCTGTGCCGCAGCAGGACACAATGCCCAGACATTGAAGTCGCGCCGGTGCTCCTTAAACGGAGAGGTCGCAAACAAAACTTCCGTTAGCCGGCGCGCGTCTCTTTCAAACTTACGCAAGTCCCGAGCTGTGTAGCCGTCGCCGAGGATTAGAAAGTCGACCTTCGTGGCCGGATCGCCCATTTTCTGAATGGGGATCAAGCGCGCCGGCGCGGGCGTCTGCGAACGGTCTATGAAGATGTCCTTCGGGTCAACCGGGATTGTCCAAATATTGGTCCAGGCGTTATTCGCGTCGCGCTTCTTCAAAACAATTTCGACGGGCGCGGCCGGCGTCGGGAAGCGCAGCGACTCGCTGAAGGTGCGCATCATGGCTTTGGCTTCGTCGGTGGTTTCCCACTCACCATAGATGGACGCGAAGCCTCGCGAATAGAGAATGCGTTTTGTTTTCTGATCGCGAACTTCGAAGAAATACTTGCCGAGGTTTGTATCGTCGATGGCCTTTGTCATGTCTCCAGGCCAGGGAAGCGGTTCGATAACGACCCGATCCACGCTGAACATTTCCTGCGCGGAGTTACCCGTATGGTAATAGTCGAGCCGCATGGTTCGGGGTGCCGCCGCCGTTGCGGCTGAAAAAACAGTGACCAGAAGAACCAACGCGAAGACGCAGAAAATGTTTTTGTTCATTTGATTGGTTGGAGGCGTAGCGAAATCTTTGTATTGGGACCAGGGACTGACGGCAACAGTCATTTGTTCTCTCGCTGCTCTTCCGCCTTGATATGTGCTTGCAGGAGCCTTTGATCCGCTTGCGAAATATTTGTGAAGCGTACGCCAAAGCCGGCGCGGGGGGATTCGTACAGCACCTCTCCCTCAACCTCTATCCAGTCGCCCGCGGGTAAGCGCAGCTTGAAATTAACCATCTCTCCGACTGCAGCCTGTCCCAGGGTATCAATGAAACATCCGCCTTCGCTGATGTCAGTCGTGCGGGCTTCGTGTTTCCCGCTTGCTGTGCTTCCCAGAGCACCTCGATCAACAGAGGCACGCGCTCATATTTTCGTCTTTCATCAGTCATGTCTCATCTCCTCGCCTTATGTTGACATGACCAGGGCTGAGTGCACCAGAGAGAATGGGGATTGATATTTTGGACCTGGCCTTCGAGACCGGGTCGCGCGTGCGCTGGTAAGCGCAGGCCTCCGGTGACCGAACATGTTATACTTTCGATCTTGTCTTATTGATCGAGTTCCGGAGAATGAACCAAAAGTGAGTAGTGTCTTAGAGATCATTCCGCTCGGCGGCATCGGCGAGTTTGGAATGAATTGCATGGCGGTGCGTTACGAGGATGAAATGCTTATCCTGGACGCAGGCATGGGGTTTCCCGAAGAGACCGCGTACGGCGTTGATGTTTGCATTCCCAACTTCGATTTTCTCGAAGAATATCGCGAGCATATCACCGCAATAGTTCTTACTCACGGGCATGAGGATCATCTCGGCGCACTACCTTACATCCTGAAGAAGTTCAACGTTCCGGTTTACTGTTCACACTTTACCGCGGGATTGGCCGAGAGCAAGTTGGAAGAACACGATCTCGTTGACGACACTTTGATTCATCGGGTGGCGCCGCGAGACGTTGTGGACATTGGCGTTTTCACCGTGGAATTCATTCGTGTTTCGCATTCGCTCGTCGACTGTTTCTCCCTGGCAATCAAAACGCCCGTAGGGACGATCATTCATACCGGCGACTACAAAGTTGACGAGACGCCGGTAATTGGCGAGCCAATTGATCTGCGCTCCTTCCGTCGTTACGGACAGGAAGGTGTGTTGGCGTTGCTATCTGATTCCACGAACGCCACGGTGCCTGGTCGCACTCCATCTGAACGCGCCGTTATCCCCGCCTTTGAAGAAATCTTTGCCGAAGCCCGCGGCCGGATTATCGTCGCGGCCTTCGCATCGTCGATCCATCGGCTGCAAATCGTGATTGACATCGCGCAGCAGTTTAACCGGAAAGTTTGCGTGCTCGGCCGGTCAATGCAGAAGAACGTAGAAATCTCGGATCGCCTGGGTTACCTGGATATTCACGACGGTTTGCTTGTCTCGCTTAACGAAGCAAAGCAGATGCGCGACCACGAGATAGTGTTTCTGGTCACGGGCTCGCAGGGTGAGGCGCGGGCGGCGCTTTCGCAAATGGCGACGCAAAGCTACAAGGGATTAATGATCGATGAGGGCGATACGGTCGTGCTTTCAGCCCGCATCATTCCAGGTAACGAGCGTTTGATTTCCCGCATGATTGGAATGATCTATAAACGCGGCGCAAATATCATCGAAGAGAAGCGGCGTCTGGTCCACGTGAGCGGCCACGCTTCACAGGAAGACATTCGCATTATGACGGAAGCGGTGCGGCCGAAGTTTGTCGTGCCGATCCATGGCGAGTATCGCATGCTGTTTCGCCACAAGGAATTTGTAAAAAACCATCTCGGGTATGCGGAAGAGAATATTGTGCTGATCGAAAATGGCGATGTGCTCGAGCTTGACGGTGAACGGGCTTCGGTCGTGGGCAAGCGCGAGATCGGCAGAACCTTCATCGACGACTCCGGGTTTGAAGAGATCGAGAGCGAGACTGTGCGCCAACGGAAGCAACTGGCTTACGAGGGCATGATTACGCTGGTCGTGACTATTAATGCGGAAACAGGCGAGCTGCAATCCCCGCCGGAGATTATTACACGCGGCGTGCGCGGGCTTGATTCTACGAACGGCTCATTGAAGGATGCGCAGCGAGTAGTTGCCGCCGCTATCGCCGGCGCCTCCCGTCAGACGCTGGCCGACGAGAGCCTTTTGAAAGAGCACGTACGTGTGGAGCTCAAACGATTTATTCAGAAACTTACCGGCGCAAAACCGGTGATTATGTCCGTCGTGGTGCAAGTCTAGTTCAAGTTTCAAGTTCTCTTGGGCGTTTAGAGCGGGGTGCGTTGCCCCGCTTAACATTGAAACGGCCGGCAACGCCTGCCTCTAAACGGTCATGGCAAATTACTGGTCAGACAAGGTAGTGATGATTACCGGGGCGTCATCCGGGATTGGGCGTGGCCTGGCTGTGGAGCTTGCGCGCCGCGGCGCGAAGCTTGGGCTGGTGGCCAGGCGAGCGGAAACACTTGATGAAGTAGTGCGCGAGATTGAGGGTGCCGGTAGTGAAGGTCTTGCGTTGCCCGCTGACGTGCAGAGCGAGCAGTCCGTTCGTTTAGCGGCGGACAAGTTGCGCGCGGACTTTGGGCGCATAGACGTGCTCATTGCCAACGCGGGCATAGGACCAACCAAAGATGCTGCGGAACTGCGTGGCGAGGAAGTGGCGGAGGTGATGAAGGTCAACGTGATTGGCGCGGCTAATAGTGTGTCTGCCGTGGTGCCCGAAATGGTCGCACGGGGCGAAGGACACCTGGTTGCGATTTCCAGCCTTGCCGCTTATCGTGGTTTGCCAAAATCGGCCGCATACTGCGCCAGTAAGGCCGCGGTGTCGGCGTTCTTCGAAAGTTTGCGTCTGGATTTGGAACCGAGAGGCGTGGACGTAACGATAATTCATCCTGGCTTTATTAAGACTCCATTGACGGCCGGGCGAAATGTGCAGATGCCGTTTCTGATGGAACTCGACGACGCGGTGAAGAAGATGGCGCGAGCAATCGAGAAACGGAGAAAGAGATATTCGTTTCCCTGGCAACTCGCGACCATTGTTCGCGCCGGTATGATCATGCCTATTTTTATGTACGATCGGATTTCACGCCGGAATTCGTTTAGGGAATAAAACGGTCTTGGGTCTTTGAGAAAATGGAGAGCCGAGCTTGCAACCTTCAAAAGATTCAAGACCGAAGACCGAAGACCGAAGACCAAAGACCAACTAATTACTAATCTTCATGACTCTTCTTCAAGCCATCATCCTGGGCATCATTCAAGGATTAACCGAATTCATACCCATTAGCTCCACTGCGCATCTGGTATTTGCATCACGCCTCATCGGTTTATACAACGGCGTAGAGGCCACGCTTAAGGCTGAGCAGACGACGGCCACCATTGCGGTCATTCAGCTCGGCACGCTGCTGGCAGTCCTCATTTATTTCGCTCGCGACATCGTCAACATCACGCGTGCATTTGTGCGCGACCATCTGGCGTTGCTTACCGGTAACAATACAGTGCTTGCCGGCGGTCGCGCGCCTGCCAGACTTTCTCAGGAAGCGTTGTTGGGCTGGCTCGTGATCATTGGTTCAATTCCCGTGGCAGTAGTCGGGCTGCTGTTCAAGAAAAAGATTGAAGGAACATTTACGAAGAATCTTTGGATCATCGCGACAATGATGATCGTCGTGGCGATTCTATTGGCACTGGCGGAATGGGTTGGCAAACGAAATCGAACGCTTGGGGAACTTGGCGTCGGCGACGCCCTGGCAGTTGGTTGTGCCCAGGTGCTGGCGCTTATTCCCGGGTCGAGCCGGTCGGGATCGACAATTATGGCTGGACTGTTTGCCGGCCAAACGCGCGAAACGGCGGCAAGGTTCTCGTTCTTACTTTCAATCCCGGCAATCGCTGCCAGCGGCGTTCTCGAACTCAAAGAGGCTATGCATAAACTTCCCGATGTTAGTTACCTCCCTCTGATCGTCGCGACAATCGTTTCTGGCGTGGTTGGATACCTATCGATCTGGTTTCTGCTTCGATTCCTGCGTACGCATTCCACCGGGATTTTCATTGTTTACCGATTGATACTTGGCGCAGTCATTATTTTCGCGCTGCTGAGTGGCTACATATCGCCCCAGGGAGGCTGAAGGTTTCAATTCCTTTAAGCCGCGTTGCGAATCAGTCCTGGCGCTCACTGCGGTCTTGATTCGCTGGACTGCAAAAAGTTAGCCGCAAAGTACGCGTTAGCCTCGAAGTAAGCAAAGAAGAATCCTAAAGTTGCGCAAAGGCAGATAAGTTCTGGAATCCGGCTGTTGCCTTTCCAGAATCAAAACGCTAACGAAAAGTTTGGACATTCATGTAAACTAAGTCTGCCCCTCTTCCTCCCCGGCCCGAAGTTCGGGGTCATCTCAGCATATGAAAAAAGGGTGGTGAGTTTAATGAATGAAAAAGAACAGCGAGGTGCGACTGTGCCCTCGCAGCGGCCGCGCAGCCCGCGCGTTCCGGTAGAATTTGCTTTGCAAGTGCAAGGGAAGACAACAGCCGGGGAGCCGTTCAATGTTCATGCGCAAGCGATCAAGATCAGCCGAGCGGGCGCAACAATCATTCTGGATGCGGATGTGGCGCCGGGATCCATTGTCAAATTGACGCCTCCGTTTGGGCGTGAACTGGACGCTGAAGTCAACGGAGTGTGGACCGATCAGATTGATGGCCGCCGGCGGATTGGTGTTAAGTTACTCGACGAAGATGGCTGGTTTGCAGAATAATGCTTGCCGAATAATTCGCGCCGATTAATGATCCTCACATGAACGCCCAGAAACGTTGGATCGTGCGCGTCCAGGATGCGCAGCAAGTTGCCTCGCTCGCTGGTATTCTCGGAGTCTCGCCGACAATAGCTGCCCTGCTCATTTCGCGCGGTTACGGTGATGAGCTTTCAGCCCGGACCTTTCTTCAACCTTCCTACGATCAACTTCACGATCCTTATCTCATGCTTGGCATGCGCGCGGCCGTACCTCGTCTGCTGCGGGCCATCGAAAACTCGGAACCAATACTCGTTTACGGCGACTACGATGTTGATGGCACAACGGGAACGGCGGTTCTGCTTCGCGCGCTGAATCTTTTGGGCGCGCAAACAGGATTTCATGTGCCGCACCGGTTTACGGAAGGGTATGGAATTCAGCAGCCGGCGCTGGGACGCGCGCTTGCCGAAGGTTACAAACTAGTCATCAGCGTAGACTGCGGCATACGTGCGCACGAGCCGCTTTACTGGGCGCGAGACAACGGACTTGACGTAATCATTACCGATCACCACCTTCCCGACGAAGGCGAAGGCGTGCCGCCGGCCTATGCGGTTCTTAATCCAAATCAGCTTGGCTGCAATTATCCGGACAAGAATCTTGCGGGAGTGGGCGTTGCGTTTAAACTAGTGCACGCGCTTTTCCGCGAGCGCGGTCGGGAGGCGCAGGTGAACGCGTTCCTGAAGATAGTTGCAATTGGAACTGTTGCTGACGTGGCAAAGTTGACGGGCGAGAATCGCACTATCGTTGCGCTGGGTTTAAAGGACTTGCCGCAGGCGACCAATCCCGGTTTGCGCGCATTGATGGAAGTAGCGGGATGCGGCGACGGCGCGAGTATGACGGCTTACGATCTTGGATTTCGCATTGGGCCGCGGATTAACGCCGCCGGCAGAATGGATGCGGCCCGGGCAGTAGTGGAACTCTTCAATACGAAGGATCGCGAAGAAGCGCGGCGACTCGCAAAACATCTCGACACTCGCAACCAGGAACGCAAAGAAGTTCAACGGCAGATCGTTGAACTGGCAATTGCCGAAATGGAAAGCGCTGAAAAAGAGCCAGCCAATTCATATGTGGCGGTAATAGCCGGCAAAGGTTGGCACAGAGGAGTAATTGGAATTGCAGCGTCGAAAATTTCTGAGCGCATCAATCGCCCGTGCGTGGTGCTTTCGATTGCTGGAGATTTGGCCCACGGCTCCGCGCGCAGCATTGAGCCTTACCATCTGCTCAAGGGCTTAACGTCGTGCGCCGACCTCTTCGAAAAGTTTGGCGGCCATTCTCACGCTGCCGGAATCACTTTAAAGCCGGACCGCATCAGTGAACTTCGCCGCCGCTTAAATGAACATGCCGCCTCATGTCTCTCCGACGAAGACTTGCAGCCCTGTGTCCACATAGATGCCGAGTTGCCAACTGGAGAAATCACTTTTGAACTCGTCGCCGAACTGCAAACGCTGGAGCCCTACGGTGCGGGCAATCCTCGTCCGGCCTTTCTAGCTCGCAACTTGTGCATCCTTACGGAACCGCGTTTAATTGGAGAACGGCATCTGAAGATGTGTGTGGCCGGGCCGAAAGGCCGTCCGCTCGAAACGATTTGGTGGAATGGAGCGGAACAGCGGACGGCTATGAAGAACGGCAGCGATATGGTTTATACAATTGAAACGAGCAACTGGACCGGCGAAACGTTTTTGCAGTTATCGGTTCAGGATGTTCAAGCGAGCAAACAGCAAACAGCAAACAGTAAACAGTCCGCGCAATCGAGGTAACGGCTTGGCTGGTTGCTAACCGGAAGCATGCAAGAGGTCACAAGAAAAAGAGCCATCGCGATCGGGCTGCGCGCACGCGCGCCGCTGGTGGCACGTGCGGGCGCTTTGTTGATTCTTGCCGCCGCCGTCATCTTTGTCGCCGTTTCTTATTATCGCCTACGCAATAACAAGCCGTTTCGCCTCAGATCTGAGACGCCCGAACTCTCAAAAGAAATTACCGGAATCATCGAAGGATACGAGCAACGTGTGATGAAGGGTGATCGGCTTTACCTGCTTCTTCGCGCTTCCCGCGACGTTACTTTTTCCGATGGCCATCACGAATTGGATCAGGTAAATCTCGCCGTTTATCCGCCCGTTGGCGAGAAGCCGGATCAAATCGCGGCTAACAAAGCGATTTACGATCAGAAAAACTCCGTCATCACTTTTCTCGGCAACGTCAAGGTTGAAACTAAAGACAATTTGAAGGTGAATACGGAGTCGATCGCTTACGATCAAAACAGTGAAGTCGCGCAAACAGACGCGCCGGTTTCGTTCGATCGCGAAAATGTTTCCGGACACTCCACTGGCGCCATCGTGTTTGCAAAAACAAAGAAGCTCGACTTGAAGAAAGATGTTGAAATCACCGTGGCGCCGGAAGTGTTGAAGAATCCTCAAGCGAAACCTGCCTCGTCCCGCTCCCGGCCGGTCACCATCCGTTCAGCGCAGGCATCATTCGAGCAGGAGGCGATGGAGCTCATTTTCGTGGGCGGAGTTACTGCCGAGCAGGACCGCGACCTTATGAGCGGCGATAATCTCTATGCGACTCTGAACGAGCAAAAACACCTGCAAAAGCTGGAGGTACGCGGCAATTCTTACCTGCGCACGATGACGGAAGGCCGTGCGGCCGAAGTCCATTCCGTCGATATGGACTTCTTTATGGATAAAGATCAACGCCTCGAACGTGCGGTAGCCATGCGAAACGCGGGGGGTAAAACTCTTGATGCCGATTCCGACTTGCAACTGACCGGTGCAAACTTGATCGAAGTATTGTTTCAGGCGCAGGCAGATCGCAGCCTCCTGAAACAAATGCGCACGGAAGGCCGTTCGGTTGTCAATCTCTCCGCGCCCAAGTCAAAAGCAAACGACCCACGAGCTGCGAACAAGCGTCTCACGGCGGACGCCGTAAAACTCATGTGGCGTGTGACCGGCCGCGATTTGGATAAAGCAGAGGCCGTAGGTAACGCCGAGGTGTTTGTCGAACCGGTAATCAAGAACGCCAAAGCCGACACAAAAACGCTTACCGCTCCGCGCATCGATTGTGACTTTTTCGAAACCGGCAATCTCACGCGCAGCGTAACGGCTACGGGTGGCGCCAAAGCCGTGATCGAGCCAGTGCAAAAAGTGGAAAACCGCGGAACGCGAGTACTTACTTCGCAGATAATGACCGCGGGTTTTGTAAAAGACACTCAGGATGTTGAGCGCATGGACGCGCAGGGAGACGCGAAGTTCAATGAGAATGATCGCAATGGGGTGGCCGCAAACATCTCCTATACGGCTGCGGACAACACGGTGCGTTTTCGTGGTGGAGAACCGACGGTCTGGGATTCGCGCGCCCGGACGAAGGCAATAGAGCTTGATTCCGACTTAACCAGCCATATCTCTTACAGCCGCGGGAAGACGGCCACGACCTATTACAGCCAGGAGCAAACTAACGGCGCGATGCCATTCTCAAGAGTGAAGAGTCCTGTTTACATTGTGAGCGATAAGGGCGAGTTTAATCGGGACAGTGGCCTGGCGATTTACACGGGTAACGCCCGCGCCTGGCAAGACGATAATTTTGTGCGGGCCGACAAGCTAACTATTTATGTTAATGATAAGAAGATGGACGCAGATGGTGGCGTGCAAAGTGAAATTTACAACGCCCGCCGGAAAGTAGGCGCCACCAGCACGACGATTCCTGTTTTTGCTTCATCGGATTCGATGTTCTATTCAGATCCTAACCGGCTGCTGCACTATGAAGGAGACGTCGATATTCGCCAGGGAACCGATCGAATCACAAGTGGCGTTGCCGATGTCTATCTTTATAAGGATTCGAGCGAGGTCGAAAAGACCATTGCGCAACGCAACGTGGTGCTCACGCAGCCAAACAGGAAGGGCACAGGTGACTGGGTTCAGTATACGAGCGCAGACGAAGTGGCAATCCTGAAAGGCAACCCGGCGAAAGTTGAAGATGCGGAGAAAGGGAGCACGGAAGGTGGCCGTTTGACCGTCAATATGCGAGACGGTAGAGTGACCGCGGATGACGTGAGAGGTCCACAATCTCCGGGACGCGTAAAGTCAGTACACAAGGTGAAAAAGCAGTAGCACACGAGCGCAGAGAATTGTGATTAACTGATCGCTGATGTTTATGAGTATACAAGCTGAAGGTATAGAGGTCGCGGAGCAGCCTAACGCAAAGCTGGCTGCCGACGCCTCTCGTGTCTACCCTCAGTCGACCAACCAGCCTTCTGCCTCAGCACTGGCGGCGTTTGGTCTGCAAAAGAGCTATGGCAGACGCCGCGTGGTTGATGACGTAAGTCTGCATGTCGAGAAAGGCGAGGTCGTCGGATTGTTGGGGGCAAACGGGGCGGGAAAGACCACGACGTTTTACATGATGGTTGGACTCGAGCGTCCCGATTCAGGAATAGTCAGTCTTGGCGATCGTGATGTTACCAGGTTGCCGATGTATCTTCGGGCGCGTTTGGGTCTCGGTTATCTTCCACAGGAGCCCTCTGTTTTTCGCAAGATGACCGCCGCGCAAAATATTCTTGCCGTGCTCGAGACCATGGGACTGAGAAGGCGCGAGCGACTAACGCGGCTTGAGGAGTTGTTGCAAGAATTCGGTATTGCGCACGTTCGCAACACCCGCGGCGATGCGCTTTCCGGCGGCGAGCGCAGAAGGACGGAAATCGCGCGAGCGCTGGCCACCGAACCCCAATACATATTGCTTGACGAACCCTTCGCCGGAATTGATCCCAAAGCCGTCGATGATATTCAAAATGTCATACTTTATTTACGCAATCGTAGCATCGGAATCCTGGTCACAGACCACAATGTCCGCGAGACTCTAGGCGTCACTGATCGGGCCTATATTATGGCCGATGGTCGCATTTTCCGTTCGGGTGTTCCGAGAGAGTTGACAGAAGATGCTGAGGTGCGACGGCTTTACCTTGGCGAGAAATTCCGCATGTAACCGCAGGTGCAATGCGATGGCAAAACTGGCGCGCGCAAATGTGCTCTAATCGAGTATAATCTCCCTGCGCAATCAGTCGCAAAACAACAAACAAAGTGCTTGATTTTTTATCTGAGAAATGTCCCTTAAACTAACTACCAGCCTCTCTCAACGACTCGTGCTAACGCCGCAGTTGCGGCAGCGCATCGAGATGTTGCAGATGACCACTCTCGAGCTGACCGATTTGATTCAGCAGCAGTTACTGGAAAATCCGGTGCTCGAAGAAGTGGCGACGCAGGAAGAAGTTGGTGAGCTGGCGGAAAAGATTCTTGATCACCTGGCCAGCGCAGACCCCGGCGCGGCTCCCGATCAATCGCCAGTAGAGGCAACGGAGCCAGAGCCTGGCAGCCCTTCATCGAACGGTTCGGGAGAGCTCGACGCTTCGTCGTCCACCTACGCTGAGGGTGATGGCGAAGGCGAGGCTGAAGCTCGAGAAATGACCAGTCCCGACTTGAGCGAAGACTCCGTCGGCGATGAAATTGTTCGTGAAGATACTTCACGCGATCCGTTTGAAGAGATTGACTTCGGTCGCGAGTTTCAGGACTACCTCGATCCCGGCTACAAGACCCAGGAAATAGAGTACAAAGAGGACGCGCCAACCTTCGAACAGTTTCTAACGAAACCGCCATCGCTGGCTGACCATCTCGAGTGGCAACTCCACATGAGTCCGATTGAAGGTGACGTGTGTGAAGCGGCCATCAGTGTTATCGGAAATCTCGATGCAGATGGCCGGCTCAACGCGACGAATGAAGAGATCGCGGCGATGGGTGGCTGGAATGTGGAAACAGTTGAAACCGCCAGGCAGGCGGTCATGCGTCTCGATCCCGTAGGGTGTGGGGCACGTGACATTAGGGGATGTTTGCTTGTGCAACTCGAGGTGAGGGGTGAGAGCGATCGCCTTGCCGCCACGTTAATCAGTGAGCATCTGGCCGATTTACAGCAACATAAACTGCCACATCTCGCGAAACAGATCGGCAGTGACGTCGACACGCTGGTAAATGAGTTGCAGTTCATTCGCACGCTCGATCCCTATCCCGGACGGCGTTACTCATCAGAAGAGCCGATTCTTATTTCTCCGGAGATTTACATCGAAAAGCTTGATGAAGACGATGAAGACTATGTGATCTATTTCGCCGATGATGGCAGCCCGCGACTTCGTGTCAGTCAGCAATATCAGAAGATGCTCGGCAAGACTGACGTCAGCAACGAAACCAAGAGTTTCATTAGAGAGAAAATGCGTTCGGCGGTAGACCTTTTGCGTAACATCGAACACCGCCGCCAGACGATTTACAAAGTAGTCGAATCGATTGTGAACCGGCAGCGGGATTTTCTTGATAATGGCGTGCAATATATCAAGCCGATGATGCTCAAAGACATTGCCGAAGATATCGGCATGCATCTTTCGACTGTTTCCCGCGTCGTGAACCGGAAGTATGCGCATACGCCGCAGGGCGTGCTCGAACTACGCCGGTTTTTTACTGAAGGGATGATGAATGAAGACGGCGAGGAGATATCCACCCGCATCATCAAGTTGAAGATAAAAAAGCTAATTGAGGAAGAAGATTCGCACAGCCCTATCACCGACGATCAGGTAGTGAAAATCTTAGCGAAAGATGGAATCAAGCTATCGCGGCGCACCGTTGCCAAGTATCGCGACCAGATGAGTATTCCTGGTTCGCGCGAGCGCCGCGCCGTCGTCTAAGAATGATTTTGTGGGGAGCGCATCTATGTCTGCGCCCCGAGGTTTGGGCAGGTATATAGATCCGCCCTTGCCACACTCAGGATAGAATTCGCCAGCAAGTTTTTTGTGTATTCGCCAAGCATGTTTTGAAGTTTGGCTAGCAGAGCTTTATTCATCAGGGTTGAGAAGGGAACCGCATTCATGAGGTTTGAGTACACTGGTCGTCACGTTGAAGTTTCCCCTGCCATCCGCAAGCACGTCGAAGGTCATTTCGAAAAACTGGATCATATATTTGACGGCACCACTGCCTGGACCCACGCTATCATCGACGTCGAGAAGAATCGCCACATCGCCGAGCTAATCGTACACTGGCGCGATCACACATTGACCGCAAAGGACATCAACGCCGACATGTACATGGCGCTGACCCGCGCCATAGCGAAAATTGAAAAGCAGGCCCTGAAGCTCAAGAAGAAACTCATCGATCGCAAACAAGGAGCGCGACGCACGGCTGCAGTTGCGCCCACGCCAGACGGGAAACTGGAAGCCACGCCACGGCCGCCCAGAATTATCGCCGCCCGACGCTATTCAATTAAGCCGATGACGGCGGAGGAGGCTGCGCTTCAGCTATCGTCTGAGACAGCTCAATTCCTGGTGTTTCGCGACGCAGACACCGAGCGCATTGGTGTGATCTATAAGCGGGCAGACGGAAATTTCGGGTTGGTTGAACCCTAACAAATTCGTGGTCCATGCGGCTGCCGCTAAACATCTGGTCATACCTACGTGCACAGGGTCGCGGCTTTCTGGGAAGAACAGCAGAACGTCCGCATGTCGTTTCGCCACCTTCTTTCTTTAATGGCGTGCTCGTCTTTCCATGAAACAAACGACTGACAGGATCCCCGAAACCAGCGATGCGGCGCCGGACATCATCGTCATAACCGGCCTAAGCGGTTCGGGAATGTCGTCAGCTACCAACGCTTTCGAGGACCTGGGTTACTTTTGCGTTGACAACCTGCCCATCACGATGTTGCCCACCTTTGCGCGTCTCGTTAAGGCCGGCACGAATGAACAGGGCATCGAACGCGCTGCGCTGGTAATCGATATCCGCGAAGGAACATTTCTCGCCGACTTCGGAAAACAACTTGCCGCATTACGCGCCGCCGGGCTCGTTGTTTACGTTTTATTTCTCGAAGCTTCTGACGATGTTTTGCAGCACCGATTCAGCGAGACACGCCGCCCACACCCCGCCGATAAAGGACAGGGACTGCTGCAGGCAATCCGTGCCGAGCGAACCGCGATGGCGCGGATCCGTGCCGACGCGGATCAGATTATCGACACTTCTGACCAAACCGTTCACACGCTGCGTAGTCACCTCGTGGAAAGATTCAGCCCCGATCGCAAGGGTGGACCAATGCGCGTGCAGCTCCTAAGCTTCGGTCATAAATTCGGCAATCCAGGTGATCTGGAATTGCTGTTTGACGTTAGGCACCTGCCCAATCCCCACTTTATTTCCGAGTTGAAACCTCTCTCAGGCCACGACAAGCGAGTAGTCAAGTATCTCCGGTCGCAGCCTGAAGTTGAAGAAACCTTGAGCCGCTTCAGCGATCTGCTTGACTATCTCTTGCCGCTGTACAAACGCGAAGGAAAATCTTATGTGAGCGTGGGTATTGGCTGCACTGGTGGCCGTCATCGCTCCGTTTTCGTGGCCAATGCCCTGGGTCGCAGACTGCGGAGCGCAGGTTTCGACGCGCACGTGGTTCACCGCGACGTGCGAAAATCAAACCGCCACCGTTAGCCGCAATTGTTGGCAACGGCTGACGAGGAAGCGCCGGTTATCGATAAAGGAGCGACGATGAGCAACCCGCAGCAGTCTGCAACGAAAGAAGAAAGGCGCCGGATAGCGGGCGTGATAGTGACTCATGGGCACCTGGCCGGCGAGCTCCTGGCGGCGGCTGAAATGATTATTGGCCCAATCTCCTTTATCACCGCTGTCTCGATCGGTTGGCACGATGATGTTGACGCCGCGCGCGATGAAGTGCAACGCGCGATCACCCGGGTATCTCAAGGCGCGGGCGTGCTGCTGTTGACGGACATGTTTGGAGGCACGCCGACCAACATCGCTTCAATGTTTCTGGATGATGGCAACGTCGAAGTAGTGACCGGTGTAAATCTACCAATGGTAATCAAGCTGGCCAGCCAGTCAGGGAATGTTTCACTTGTCGAAACTGCCCGCCGCGTTTGTGATCTGGGGCGTCAGGGAATTTACCTCGCCGGCGATCTCCTCGCTCCTCCCGAAAAAAGCAGCGCAAAGTAATGGTCGAGCGCACCCTTCTCGTGAAAGCACCACTGGGATTGCACGCCAGAGCGGCGGCGAAAGTCGTGCGTGTGGCGAGTAGTTTTCAAAGCCAGTTGCTATTACGACGCAAGGAGGGAGGTGACAGCGCGGATGCTAAGTCGATCCTCAGTCTGCTGATGCTTGCTGCCGGTTGTGGCACGCAACTCCAGGCAACCGCGGACGGAGTCGACGAAGAGGCAGCGATGAACGCAATTCATCAGCTCTTTGAGGAGGGCTTTCGCGAGATCGAAACCGGGGTCAGCAAAATGATGGAGCAACCTGAAGAGCTCCGTTTTAAGGGACTGGGCGTTTCCGCAGGCATCGTGATCGGTCAGGTGTTACGAATGCACGAAGGCGCACCACACGTTTATCACTGGACAATTAACGATGCTGATTTAGCAGCCGAGCATAAGCGCTTTCGCGCCGCTGTGGAGCTGGCGAGCCGGCGAGTGCTGGAGCTAAAAGAACAGGCCGAGGAGCGCCTGGGGAAAAATCATGCTTATATTTTCGATGCCCATCTACTCCTCCTCGAGGACGAGAAACTTCTGAGCGATATTGAGCGGCATATCACCGCCGCCCACACGAATGCCGAGTGGGCTGTGAAAGTAGTTGGTGATCGGCTGCTGTCGCTGTATTCAGAGATCAAAGATGAATACCTTCGCGAGCGCGGCTCTGACATCGAAGATATCATGCTGCGTTTGCTTGTCGCACTGAGCGGCGCCGATCCGCAACAGCGCACGCTGTCGGAGGATGCGGTAATCGTTTCCCAGGATTTACTTCCCTCCACGGTTGCTGAGCTTGATCTTGTACACGCTCGCGCGCTGGCTACCGATTCAGGCGGCTGGACCTCTCACACGGCCATCCTTGCCAGAGGAATAGGCATCCCCGCCGTAGTTGGTCTCCGCGACTTCTACAGGCGCACCAAAACCGGTGACGATCTGATTGTTGACGCAAACCGCGGCGAAGTGGTCCTGCACCCATCCCCCGCGACTCTGGAACACTACCAAAAAGAAATCGCGAATCGAGCGAAGCCGCGCGGACGCGTTGGTGGAAAGGAACGTGGTCCGCTGCAAACTGCGGATGGCGTTGCCGTGCGATTGCGAGCCAACGTCGAGGTCCCCGCTGAATTCGACGGCGTTGAGACGTACGGCGCGCACGGTGTTGGCCTCTACCGTTCTGAGTTTCTTCTGGCGCGACGCGGTGTGATGGTTTCCGAAGACGAACAACGTTTAGCCTACGAAGAGATTGCCAGACTTGCCGGCGAGGACGGCGCGATTATTCGCTTATTTGATTTGGGCGGCGGAAATTGGCGGGAGCAGTTTCAGGAAACGGAAAAAAATCCAGCGCTCGGCCTGCGCGCAATCCGGTTCGGCCTGCGTAACCAGGATGTCATGCGTACGCAAGTTCGCGCCATTCTGCGCGCAGCGGACCAGGGAAAGTTGCAAATCGTGTTGCCGATGGTGGCCGATGTGAGCGAGGTGCGGCGGGCTAAGGCAATAATCCAGGAAGAGATCACTAACCTTGAGAACGCCGGCCGGGCCTTTGGACGTGTTAGCGTGGGCGCCATGATCGAAGTTCCCTCGGCGGTTGTGATGGCAGATAACATTGCCAGGATTGTGGACTTCTTCGAACTCGGCACTAACGACCTGGTGCAATATACGCTCGCTGTTGACCGCGGCAATGACGAAGTCGCCGATTGGTTTCGCACACTTCACCCCGCCGTTCTTCATAGTATTAATCGCAGTCTTATGGCTGCACGCGACGCAGGCATCCCGGCGATTGTTTGCGGTGAGATGGCTTCCACGCCTGCCTATGCTGTTTTGTTGATTGGACTCGGCGGAACGGACCTAAGCATGACACCCTCCTCGATTCCGCGCGTTCGCCGCGCTATTGCCGGAATTGATTTCCACAAAGCACGCGAGATTGCCGCAGAATGTCTTGAGTGTGAAACTGCCGACGAAGTCGAGAATCTTGTTCGCGAGCGTTTTACGATTCTTTGGCCCCATCTTTTCCCTCAAGCTAGCCTGCCGGCGCCTCGACAAATCAAGTAGCGCCGCGCGGTCTTTCCCGTTAACCCAACTCGCCTCGCCTCATTTCAACATTTTTCGAAGGCAAACCAGCATTTTCAGCGTTAGTTAATCGCTGGCGACAGCCACAACGAACTCCTAATCTTTTCAATACTCAGCCAGGAACTAACCGCAAAGGACGCCACGCAACTCGCAAAGATTCGCAAAGGTTTTCCTTGGCGAACCTTTCCGTCAAACTTCGCGCTCTTTGCGGTTAATGTGCGTTCCAGTTCCGAAAGGGCCCTGATAGTTCGTCAGTATTTCATTCGGCTTAATTCTTCTGAGAAATCGACCTTTTTAGGCGTTTATTTACTACCGGAGCACAGTTTCGGCCACGCCGCACTCCGTGCATTTAGAGAAAAACCGCTGCTGGAGATTTTCAAAAAAGGCTCTCAAATCGACTATGAAAAACTTAATTATTGCCCCTATTGTCCTGATTGCCACGTTCGCGGTTACAACGTCGGGACAAGTTAAATCAGAAGTCGCAGAAAACGATCAGCGAGGCTCCCAGTCCGCAACACCCGGCCAGGACCCCGCCAACGCTACCGGGGCGCGGGTTTCGGGACAGGATACGAAAGTGCCTGCGCCGAGCGAGGATCCGGGGAGCGGTCCTAACGTTCAATCCCACCCAAAATCAGATTTCAATAATCACGCTGGAACGGCGCAGCTTCGTCGTGTCAGCGCCGTAACCGAAAAGTCGTTGTCGAACGAAACCACGGATGGCACGAAAGCAGTCACTCCTAACCCGAACCCGAGAATTTCCACGTCCGCGACTGCAAGGTCTTCGAACTCAGGCACGAACTCAAGCTCGCCGGCGGCGACATCGGCAAGCCAGCTTTACCGGGTGGGAATATACGACGTGTTGGATATAAGACTCGCCGGCAACCCCAGCGCAAACTCCACGCTCTTCACCGTGCTTGTTAGCGGCCTAATCGAGTATCCGCTCGCCGGTAATCCGATCCCTGTAGCCGGGCTGACAACTGCTGAAATTGCCGACATCATCCGCCAGCGCATAAGAATTTTTGAAAAACCTGCGATTACAGTTAACGTTCGCGATTACGCCAGCCATACCGTTACCGTCACCGGCTTTGTAACCGCTCCCGGAACGAAAATTCTCCATCGTGAAGCGGTGCCACTCTATGCGATTCTGTCCGAAGCTTTGGTTCTTCCCGAAGCCACGCGCGCTACGATCAAGCGGGAGGGTCGTGCCCCCATCGTCGTTGATCTTAAAGACTCGAATCTTTCGTCGCCGTTGGTGGTTCCAGGCGATGCGATCAGGGTATCCCTCATGCCGCCCGGCCCAACTGAATTCTTTTTCATCGGCGGAAAAATAAATTCGCCGGGTCAAAAGCCCTACCATGCTGGACTTACTTTGACGCAGGCTATACTTGCGAGTGAAGGCGTAAGTACGAGCGCCGGCTCCAGGGTTCGCGTATCGCGTCAAGGCTCGGATGGTCTACTGATTACGGAAGAATACAATATCCGGAAAATCCAGAGCGGGAAGATGCCGGACCCTGTTTTGCAAAAAGGGGATCGCATCGAAGTTACCGCGGTAAACTAACCAACTGTTCAAAGGACAGTGGCAGCGAGGGCGGCTTTTCGGAGCCGCCCTTTTTGTGTGTAACGCAAACTGTTTAGTTTGCGGTCCAAGCTGACAGGCTCCGCCCTTGTAGGAAGAACGAATAACAACAACGCATCGGAAACTAACAGTTTGAGTTACAAGCAATCTGTTTATAATGGCCAGCCGCGAAAGCAAATGAGAACGCCGTCAACAACACTAATCCATGTCCTGGTTGGCAAGTCAATCGTTGAAACCTTGCTCGTAGGGGCGTTAGCTGTGTTTACGTTCATCACGATGCTGCCGCCGTTTTTTCACGGCTGGGGCGAGGTCAGAGACACGGGTATTTCGGGTTGGGTAGTGAATAACGCCGCGCCCTGGGAGCGAGTTGAGGTCCAACTATTTGTCGATGGAGAATTCGTGGCGGCTCGCGCAGCAAATGAATCCCGGCCCGATGTTTTAGCTGCTGGATGGTCGAGAGACGAATGGCATGGTTACACATTTGCGCTTACGCAGCTCAGTCTCGGTTCACATGAAGCTCGCGTCTACGCACTTCACGACAGCGCCGGAGGTCTACGGAAGACGCTGCAATTGTTGGGCGATCCCATCCGCTTCTCCGTTGCGCAGGGTGGAAAACTCAAACTCCCGAACCGGTAGCGAAACACGCGGCGAACACGCAATTGTTAGCTGAATCTGAAAACCCCACACAGCTTCCGCCCGCCACGGCAAAGGCCCTGGCGCTGTGGGAGATATTGTCTGTAACCGTGTCCTGTTTGATCGCCGAGTGGGTCGTACTATCGTTTGTGGCTCGGAGTAAAGTGGTAACCGCGATTCCAATTCTCCTGGCCCTGGGATTAATGTTGTTTTCACATCGCGAGCGAGGCGAAACGGTTCGCGACGTTGGGTTTCGCGTTGATAATTTCGTAGCAACCTGCCGTTTGCTGTTTTTACCAACCATCGCGGCCGTGCTACTGACCATCGCGGTCGGCTGGTACATGCATCATTCAATATTTCCTGCCCCTTTTAGACTCCGGTTTATTTCGCTGCCACTCTGGGCTTTGTTCCAACAATATGCGCTTAACGGTTTCATCAATCGTCGTGCGCAGTTGGCATTCGGAAAAGGATCCACGAGCGTTGCTCTCGTAGCCGTTGTCTTTAGCCTGCTGCATCTTCCAAACCCACTGCTGGCGATTGTCACCATGTTCGCGGGTCTGATTTGGGCAGCCGTTTATCAGCGGCAGCCAAATCTCTTCGCGCTTGCGCTTTCGCACACGTTGGCCTCGATAACGCTGGCGCTCAGCCTCCCTCCGAGCTTACTCAACAACCTCCGAGTGGGCTTCAAATACTTTGGTTAACCGTGGTTGCCCGGAGTTAAAAGACAGTTACCCGGCCGCTGTACCTGTTGAACATGGCTTGGTATACTCTCGTGGCCTTGCAAGAGAGCAGGTCGGGCGGTCGCTGCTGGAGCCTTCGAGGCTTCGGATCTCAGATTTCAGATCTCAGGATTTGAGATCTCAGATTTCGAAGGTTCGGAGTTCAGGAGAGGAAAGTCCGAACACTACAGGGCAGCGAGCCCGCTAACGGCGGGGCGTTCGATAGTCTCAGTTTTGATATCTGAAAGCTGAAATTGGGAATTGAGATATCAAATCCGAGACTATCGGACGACGACAAGTGCAACAGAAAATAGACCAGCCTACCGGGCTTTGAGAATGCGAATTCTCAAATCAGATTCAGCCTTAGCTGACATCTGAACCGCGGTGATGGGTGAAATGGTGCGGCCCGCAGGGCTTAAAGTAAGAGCGCACCGGCGTGTGTGGCGACACATACGGCCAGGCAAACTCCTCGCAGTGCAAGATCAAATAGGGAGGCGTCAGCAGGGCTGCCCGCCCGAAGCGGTCTTGAGATTTCAAATTTGAAGTCTCTAAAGGCCGCTACGACCTCCGGGTAGATCGCTTGATCCAATCTGGCAACAGTTGGACTAGATGAATGATCGTCACTCCGATTTCAGATTTAAGGTCTCAAATTTCAGACTAGAGACCTTAAATTTCACGTTTGAGATCTTAACTCTGAAATCGGAGTACAGAATTCGGCTTATAGACCTGTTCTACTTCGCTTGGCATAAAAGCATTCCCGAACTTCACGAGCTTAACAAAAGACTCTGAAAGAGAGGCTGCGAGAGATGGCGAATCGTAAAGGAGTTTTCATCGGCGCATATGTGCCTAACCACCTGAAAGAGTCTTTGCGACGGCGTGCGGCGGCAGAGCATCGCACCCTCTCGCAGGAAATCACGCGAATCCTGGAAGAGGCGGTACACGGTAAAGGGCTACCGCCCGGCAGCGTGGACCGGCGCAATCGCGAGTCAACGCCGCGACGCAGAGCTACCGATCCGGTGCCGCGCCGCCGAAATGTTGACGTGACCTATACACCGAGTGGCGACAAGTCGGGAGACGATAAGAGTTAACCGGACAAGCGAATCTCGCAGGCGGAAACAGCCTTGAAATTTCTCGTTATCAGCTTCCTCTTCAGTCTTCTCCTGCTACTGCTGTATTCCCGGCTACGTCCGTACGTCATATTTCTTCGCAAGCTTCTGGGCGCAGCAAAGACTATGGCCGAGCCGCAGCCCGATCCGAAAGCTGCGTTTAGAGGCACCGCTACGCGTGGCGACAGCAAGCTGGTGCGTTGTGTCGCCTGCGGCACCTGGATACCCTCGGAACGAGCGATTGGCGCGAATGCCGGGCGCTCGGTTTACTGTTCACGCGAGTGTTTGGAGAAAATGTCCAACGGGAAAGAAAGAAAACTCGCCGGGTGAAGAAGTTGTGCGCAAAGCTGGTAAGTAGCCGGGGGCAGGAGTCAGGAGTCAGGAGTCAGGAGCAGGAGTCAGGAGTCAGGAGCAGGAGGCAGGAGCAGGAGGCAGGAGCAGGAGGCAGGAGGCAGGAGCAGGAG
>DIYZ01000078.1:0-6971 GCA_002427845.1 Chloracidobacterium sp. UBA6041
CAAACGCAGTTCCAGTCTAGGAGCGCGCGATTCGGGAGAGTGAAAGAAGTCGATGAACAAATCCCAGGCGACGCCGCCACACAATACAGAACCGTTGGCGGTAGCCAATGGATGCTGGCACTCAATTACATCTGGAAAGACGCCATGCTTTCCACCCAAATTTGGGAGAGCAACAATGGACCGAATTTGAGTGGTGGCATCCATTCTAAAGCATGCTGCGATTGAAACTGAACCAGTACCGGATTTTGATAAACTTGTCCTTAAGGAACCACCGCGACCTGTAAAGTTTAAATGACCAAACGCCATCTCAATTCTATTGCCCTCCTGATTGGCTTTACTCTGCTGGCGGGTGCCTCTACAACAGTTCACGCGCAAAAATCCTTACGCGCTCGATCCAGGAAAGCGAAAGCTTCCGTATCTCGGTCAGAGCCAAATAAGGACAAGGGACTCGCAAACGGTAAGCTGATTACCTTCGTCGATGGTGGCACGTTACACGTCGATGAAGCATGGTGGCAGGGAGAAGATGTTTGGTACAGTCGTGGCCGTGTGACGGAAACGGCAAGTCGCAAAGTAAAATCGATTGAGCCGGTGTTTCTTGCCAGCGTCGAACCTAAGATCAATGCAACGAAGCCGCCCCTGGCTGACGCGTCCGCCAACTCTGCTGAAAAGGAAACCTCGATGTGGATCTATCTCGCCGGGGGAGCTCGATTCAAGGCAGATCAGGTGAGGGAAACTGCTGACGGCGTCTGGTATCAGCGGGGAAATCTTCTAAGCTTTCTCGAGCGTGGCCGCGTTGACCGAATCGAACGCGAATTACCTGTCGAGGCCAACCAACCGGGCTGGCAGGAACGGGGATGGACTTCGGGCAACCCGACGATTGATCAATCGATCAAAACAAATGGCAGCCGGTTCGGCGTTGATCCTTATCTGGTCTTTCTTGTTATCGAGCAGGAGTCGCAGTTTCGGACCCGCGCGCTCAGCCCCAAAGGGGCCCGGGGCCTAATGCAACTTATGCCGGGAACGGCTCGGAGGTTCGGGGTGCAGAAGCCGTTTGATCCTGTTGAAAATATTCGCGGTGGAACGCAATATCTAAAAGAGCTAATGACGATGTTCAACGGGCGCGTAGATCTGGCCCTGGCGAGTTATAATGCCGGCGAAGGTCGGGTGATCAGTTACGGCAATAGAGTGCCGCCGTTTCAGGAGACTCAGAATTACGTCAAGCGCATCAGCCAACGTTATCGAAAGGGTGACGGCGTGCGCGAGAATCCCCGTCGAGCGCGCGTGAGAAATAATGCACAGTCGTCGGTGACAGAGGAGAGTCCATGAGAGCTTTTATTTTTAAACGGCTTTTTCTCGTCTTGTTCTGTATCGGTCTGAGCTGGATTAACGCGGCTGCGCAGACACCTGGCAACGACGTCCCACTCACAAACAGCGCCGTCGTTAAGCTGGTCAAAGCCGACTTCAAAGAAAAAACTATCATCGCCATCATTGGGTCACGTCCCAGCCGTTTCGATTTGTCGACGGACCGCATGATTGAATTGAAGCGAAGCAGAGTCAGTGAAAGGGTCATTCTCGCAATGCTCGCGCGCCAGCAGGGAGTTGATTACGACGATAACTGGAATGACGACGCGTTTTTCAATCAGGGCCTCGGTAAGCCAAGCGACAAGCAGAAAGATGCTGCCAGGGGTCAGCCAGACGACGGCAGCAGTGTGGATATATTTGGATCAAGTGGAGGGGTCAGCGGAAGCACGCGGCGTCGCGGAGGCAACTCTTCCGCATCCGGCGACACGGTAACCACGGGCACCGCGACGGTGCACATTCTTCGTCCTCCCAGCGAAGCGGGCGCTTCCCCAAAACTTGAAAAGGTCGCCACGCTTAACAACGATTCAATCGTAGAATTAATTGAGGCCGGATTTTCTGAAGGCACGATTATCCGGCGTATTGAGCAGTCCCCGGTTGACTTTGATCTCTCCCCTGGAAAGCTTGCCGAC
This sequence comes from Chloracidobacterium sp. UBA6041, assembly GCA_002427845.1. Classification (GTDB taxonomy): domain Bacteria; phylum Acidobacteriota; class Blastocatellia; order Pyrinomonadales; family Pyrinomonadaceae; genus PSRF01. The sequence goes on from DIYZ01000078.1 coordinate 1,992, forward strand.
CTCCGCAAGCACCGCGTTAGCGAAAAAATCCTGTCTGCGATGAAAACTGCAACGGGAGACACCAGCGGTCCGAAGACAGCGTCCGGTTCCAATGGCACGCCTGGACGATAAAAGACGTTTCAGCACCAAAGTCGTTTGCTGCTTAGTAGTAATCATCCTGCCATTTTTGATGTGCCGGCCGGGTGGAGCTGTCACCCCTGCCCAAACGCGCTCACGCAAGACGCGATCTGCCGTCTCATCCCAAGGTCAGAAGTCCGCGGCCCAGCCGACGCCTTCTCCTACACCGTCGCTACTCGATCGTTTGGGTGAACCGCCGCCGCTTCCCCCACGTCCGACAAAAAGCGAGCAGGAAATTAGTCCCGGTGAAGTGATCTCGGTTGAGACAACTGAGGTCATGCTGCCGGTTACTGTGCGGGACGCAAATGGCCGGCTGGTTACTGATTTGACTCGCGACGACTTTCAAGTCTTCGAAGACAACCAGAAGCAACCGCTGCGTGATCTCGAACTCCGCCAGGTCCCAGTGGACGCTGTATTGATGGTCGATGCTTCTTCTTCGACAGCTCGCAATCTCGACGACTTTCGTCGCGCCGCCGAAGGCTTCGCGAACCGGCTCGGAGCCGAAGATCGTATCAGCCTCATAAAGTTTGACGACACCGTCCAGCTACTCCAGGACTGGACCAAAAGTCGCTTCCAGTTGCAGCGCGCCTTAACGAGGATTGCGCCCGGAATGTTTACTCGTTTCAACGATGCCTTATGGCTTGTGGCGCGCGAACAATATGGCTCTACGCGGTCGCGCCGAGCACTGATCGTTTTGACCGATGGTATTGATAGTGGCCGAGGCACAACACTTGAAAGCGCGGTTGCGGCGCTGCTGGAAGCGCAAGTCACTGTCTATGTTGTCAGCAATACTGAGATTGCCCGCAGCGCTAAACTTGCTGACCTTGAATCTCTTACAAATCAGTCAGAAGCGTCGCAGCGATTCAATAAGCTGCAAATTGATGACTTGCGCCTGGGTCTGCGCGCATTGGATCAGAGTGAAGAACTGCTTAAACAACTTACTGCGGACACGGGCGGTCGACTGTACAAGCCTCGGAGTTTTAATGACCTGGAGTCGACCTATGCCGAAGTAGCGGAGGAACTGCGTCATCAGTACGCGCTTTACTATACGCCGCTAAATAGAGCCCGCGATGGGGCCTTCCGACACGTTCGAGTGCAAACCACCAATCAAGCCTACCAAACTCTTACCCGCATTGGTTACTTTGCTCCCCGGCGCTGACTTATGGATGATCAAGGAGCTTCACCTCGGCTTACAGAAGCGGGAGCGCCAACGAACCGGATTTGTTAGCCGCAGATTCACGCGGATGAACGCAGATAGAAACCCTAACCAGAACCGGGAGCGGCTGCCAGCAATTTGTCAGTCTTTGAATCTCGCCTCAATCACACCGTCCCACGCTTTGCCGTATTTCAAAGTCAACTGAGGATAGATTCAAGCAACACGAATAGCGTGATTCAAGCAACAGAGATGATGTCTGTCTCTGCGAACGACGATGAACGTTAGGTTGGTGGATCCATCTGAAACGAGCCACCGCAAGGATGGCGGGGTTTTGGGGCAAATTGATGTATACTGCGCGCCGCAAAGTCAAAATCGAAATTCCGGTTACTTCCACTCGCCTTTCTGAGTGGGGGTTGCTCAATGTGTTATCTCAAGATGATTTTTTTTCGTGATTGGAAACCGACAAAGGAGATTCCTATGGCAGATCGAAAGTATTTGAAGACCTTGGGAACGGCAGCCATGATTACTGCGGTTCTCGGCATAGCGTTGACGCATTCCCCAAAGGGAAAGGCCGCAGGTGGAGGGGACGATACCGAATCGAGGATTCAGAGGGGATTCGCCATCGCACCCGTCCCTCTGAACCTGGTTGGGAAGAACCGGTCGCAGGTGGGACTCGGCAGCTACCTGGTGAACGCTGTTGGCGACTGCAATGGCTGCCATCACGCCACTCTCTCCGCTTCCTCCCCCTATGCGCCTGGCGGCAATCCGTATCAAGGGCAGCCGAAACAGGTCGAGCAGGCCGGATACCTGGCCGGCGGGACACCGCTATTTGGTCCGTTCTTCATCCCCCGCAACTTAACTCCCGATAAGACGGGCCGGCCGGAAGGTGGTGCATCGTTTGAAGAATTCAGCGCCATCATGCGGACTGGTGTTGATCCGGATCATGCGCATCCCCAGTTTGGGCCGTTTCTTCAGGTAATGCCCTGGCCAGCGTTTCAAGACATGACCGACCATGACCTTCTCGCGATCTACGAGTATCTGAGCGCCATTCCTTGTATTGAAGGTGACCCGGGCCTGCCGAACCCGCGTCCCATTGGTACCCGCTGTCAGTAGGACCCGAGGAAGGTTTCTTTGGTCGTCACATAACCAGCAGTTTGTTGTGGACAGTACAGCAAGGCAAGCCGAATTAGTTCGGTAAGCGATGCAAGTTTCGCCGCCGCTCCGGTCTATGCATATCTCTGCGAATTCTTTGCGCTCTTTGCGGTTCGGACTTCGTTCCTGGGCTGCAGTTTGCAAATCAAACAGAATTAACCGCCAAGAGCGCAAAGAAATTCGCAAAGGTCCGCAAAGACCGACTGCTTCGGCTTCTACGACAGTCGCACCCACCGCATTACCTCGGGAATCGTAGCTTTCTTCCCATACATCAACATGCCGACGCGATAGATGCGCGAGGTTAATAAGGTGATCATCACCACCGTTCCGAAACCCACGATCAATGACAAAGCAATTTCCCAAAAAGGTGGGCTCTGGGCAACGATTCGCACCAGCATTGTAATGGGCGAAAAGAAAGGGAACATGGAAATCCAAAAAGCAAACGACGAATCCGGGCTGCGACTAACCGGAAGGAACATATAAAAACCCACTACCAGCAAGAGAACAATCGGCATAGCTAATTGGCCTCCTTCCTGCGCAGTGGTAACCATTGATCCAATCAGGGCATAGAGCGTGGAATAAATGAAGTAGCCCAGCAAAAAGAAGAGCGCGAAATACACCACATTTATGGCGGGAATATGAGGAATGTGGATAGGCACACCTTTGTGAGCGAGCACGCCAACACCGTAAAGAGCGAAGGCGCCGAAAGCTAAGCCCCAGATCGCCAGTTGCGTTAAAGCAACAAGGGAAACACCAACGAGTTTACCCATCATTAACGTAAAAGGTTTGACTGACGAGAACAAGATTTCGGCAATGCGCGTTTCCTTCTCTTCTATGACTGCCCCCAGAATCACCTGACCATACAGTAGAATTGTCAGGTACATAACAAAGCCGACGCCAAATACCAAGACGAAGCCTTCGCCGGAATCGCGTTCGCCGCCGGCGACACCAATCTTTGTCGCTTCGAGTTGGGCCGGCATTGAAAGTCTTTGCACAGTACTTGAATCAATGTGCGCCTCGATTAACCGCTCCTCACGTATTGCCTTGCTTAAAGCTTTCTGCAGAAATCTCTTGGAAAAAACATTTCCAGCGCTGCGGCCGAAGAATTCTGCTTTGCCGTCGTTCAGCATATTTGCCGGGAGGATTAAGTAGCCATCGAGTTCTTTCGCGCGAACGCGCCCATTCAGTTCATTTTTGACTTCGTCCAATGGCCGTCCGTCGGTGTGTATTTCCTCCAATTCAAAGCTCTCCTCCCTGGCATCACCAAGCTGCTCGAAACGATCATTGGCGTTCGTGTCTGGCAGTTGACGATCGACTGATTCGGTAGTTGCGACAGGCTGGACGGCGTCCTCCATTATCGCATTGTAGATATGCGGATAGACCTTGCCGGTTTGATCGACTACGGCAACTTTTATCGGCCCTCCCGCATTTATACTGAATATAAGGGCGGGCGCGATGCCAAACAGCGATATCACCACGGGACCGAGAACGGTAATAAGAATAAACATCCGATTGCGGACGCGTTGGATGTACTCGCGTTTTACGACGGCAAGCAATTTGTTCATTGGTTCTCCGTGACCTTCTCGATAAAAATGTCGTGTAGGCTGGGCTCGATCATTTCGAATCTTTCAACCCTTGCTCCCGCGGCAATCAGTTTCCGCAAAAGCACCTGGCTGTCTGCGCCTTCGGCGAGCAGGACCTCGACACCGTCGCTGTGGCGCTCAATCTTGCTCACCAGTGATCGATCCGCTAACACAGCGTCACCGCCTTCCAAGCGTAAAGCCACGGCATTGCGTCCGAAGCTTCGTTTCACTTCGCGCATGCTGCCGTCCAAAACTTTTCGCGAACGATTAATCAGGCAGATGTCGTCGCAAACTTTTTCCGCGAGCTCCATCTGGTGGGTCGAGAAAATTATCGTCTTATCCGCAGCCTTCAAATCGAGAACAATCTCCTTCAGAAGTTCAACGTTCACCGGATCCAAACCAGAAAACGGCTCGTCAAGGATTAGAAGATCGGGTTCATGAATTATCGCCGTTATGAACTGCACCTTCTGTTGCATACCTTTCGACAGTTCACTCGCCTTCTTTGTTTTCCATTCCGTGAGCTGCAAACGGTCGAGCCACTTATCAATACGCTTGTCGGCTTCCTTGCCCTTGACGTTTTTTAGTTCGGCAAAAAATTTAAGCTGGTCCCTAATCTTCATTTTCTTGTAGAGTCCCCGCTCTTCAGGAAGGTAACCGATACGGTCCTGCAGCTCCGGCGTGAGTTGCCGGCCGAAGACTTCGATGCGACCGGAATCAGGAGCGGTGATATTCACTATCATCCTGATGGTGGTGGTTTTTCCTGCACCGTTCGGGCCCAACAGTCCGTAGATTCTTCCGGGACGCACGTTCAGACTGAGGTCGCTTACCGCTGCAAATTCGCCAAAGCTTTTCGTGATATGGTCAATCAATACTGTGGGGGAATTATTAGTCATTTGTGATTGCTTTATTTTCGCAGGACGCCAATCAGGATAGCTAGCGAGTGGCTTTTCAGGTACTGATGCAGTTTGACTA
>DIYZ01000078.1:7218-7596 GCA_002427845.1 Chloracidobacterium sp. UBA6041
GGTTCCTAATCTACCCACCCGCTTCATGCCACCACGGTGACTGGGGAAAAACTCTAATTCTTCAACGAATCCAAACTGCATCAGCACCGCTTTTCAGGCTGTCTGGCCTAATACGAAAAAATGGAGATCAAGGTTTTCCTGTTGCGCGGTAGCGCGGGTCTGATACATAGTTAGCGCGACAGCCACGCGCCCGATTCCTGGCGGAAGAAAAACCCAGCTTCGGCTGCTCCCTGGCAACGTCTCCCCTCAAATTTTCCAAACCATTGCACCGCGAAAATATGCCTGCATCGTCCACCATAATCAAGATGGCGAAGTCCGGGGTCCCCAGCCCGGCAGCCCGGCTGGGGTGGTGGTTAGCGCTACTCGTTTGTCTGCTCG
>DIYZ01000078.1:7795-8942 GCA_002427845.1 Chloracidobacterium sp. UBA6041
TTTTGCGTGTCTACACCGATCTCGTCCAGACCGACGTAATGGTTTTCGACCGGCAAGGTAAGTTTGTGAACGGACTGAAACGCGAGGACTTCGAACTTCGCATCGACGGGAAGCCTAAGCCTATAGAGTTTTTCGAGAAGATCACTGCCGGCAGCGTCAGCGAAGAGTCGCAGCTGGCCGCGGCACGGGGTTCATCAAACCGCGCAAATCCGAGCAACCCTGCCGGCCCCGTACCGTTGGATCGCGGACGTCCAGTGTTCTTCTATATCGATGACCTGCATTTGGATTTGACGGGCCTTACGACCACGCGAAAACTTGTTGCCCGTTTTATCGACAAAGAAATGAGACAAAACGACGAAGCCGCAATCGCTTCGGCGAGCGGACAGATCGGTTTTCTGCAACAACTCACGGACAACAAGACAGTGCTTCATGCGGCCCTCGAACGACTCAAACTCCGTCCTTATTCGGTCCGCGATTTTACCCACCCGGCGATGACGGAATACCAGGCGCTGCTAGTCGCGAATTACGACCGCGACATAACGGGGTACTTTATCGACGCAACCATGAGAGAGAACCCCGGCATCACGCGTGATACGGCCGAGGCCATGGTTAACAGTCGCGCTGGGTCCCTGCTGCAACAGGCCGGCTATGTGACGGGCAATACTCTTTCCGGACTCGAAGGACTGATTAGATCGGCAAACAAACTTCCTGGACGCAAGCTGGTGTTCTTCATCTCGGGTGGTTTCTTTCTCGACTATCGTAATTCGGATTCACTTCAGAGACTGCAACGAATCACCAGCGCGGCTGCGCGCAGCGGCGTAGTGATCTATTCAATGGATGCGCGCGGCCTGGTGGCAAGCTTGACCGATGCCAGCAGCGATTCGCAGTTTGATCCAAGTGGCCGGCTGCAACGCGCGGCGGGCAGCGAAATTTCCGCATCGCAGGACAGCTTGAATGCCCTCGCTCACGACACCGGCGGAAAAGCCATCTTCAACACCAACTCGATGGAGCCGGGCTTGGGTCGCGCGCTGAAAGAAACTTCAACTTATTATCTTCTTGCCTGGAAACCGGAACATGAAACACAGAAAGCCAGTAGATTCCGTCGCCTTGAAGTGAAAGTTGTCGGGAAACCCGAATTGACGGTGCA
>DIYZ01000126.1:0-892 GCA_002427845.1 Chloracidobacterium sp. UBA6041
AATCCAAACTGCATCAGCACCCAGTGCTGCGGAAGACCGTGGCGCGGGTTGTGCAATTGAGCAGGCTTGCCGGCGTGAAAGGAGCGGGCCTCGATAAATTACTCAGCGAACTGCGGCGAGTCACTAGCCGTCCAATCAATCTAAGAAGTGAAAGAATCGTTCCTATTTTACAAGAAGCTCTTACGAACGACCGACTTAGCTGCGACGACAGGTATTGATAAAACCCGTAGCCTACAATTGAGCTGTGGCCCCGGTCAATGGAGCTAGCGGTCCGCATGGTCCGCTCGGTGAATTCCTTCCCGCCAGGGACGATAGACCACCAACTCAGGATGATCCCGACGGAATGATTGCGCGACGTAGCAATCCCAGCAAACTGGACTGTAGGTATCCATTACGATCGAGATATTTTCGATTGGCACCTGGCGCCATTCGACGAGCTCTCCGTCCGGACTTTGCAGCGCCGGTTTGTGATCCGTCAATTGAATGTGTTGGAACGGCTTGCCACAATAGATGCACTGTTTAGAATCGTACCATCTCCGCAGCACCGCGCTAACCAAACACTCTGGCGGCGCCACATCGAGTTGCGTCAGACATTCCTGTCCGCAATTCTCATTAATGGGCCAGCGCCGGCAATTCCTTAAGCGGATGTCGGGTGCGCCAGCGAGCGAGGTCAACGCGGCATGCACCGCGTCGACCTCGACCATCACCGCTTCTCCCGTGTCCGGGCAGGTGATTATCCGTGACTCTCGATAGCGAATGCACCCGCGAACAAAAAAGCGAACGACAAGAAAGAGGCCTATTGCCACCAAAGCGATAGCAATCACATACATGACGAGCGCCATGCTGCACCTCCTTTTGAAGTTAGCTACAGACCTGTCGTCTGGCTCGCGCG
>DIYZ01000126.1:1109-20637 GCA_002427845.1 Chloracidobacterium sp. UBA6041
TTCGGTACACAGATGAGCTCGGTATGGATAACCATAATTGATGCAGGTTAGGGAGTCCTGGAAAGCTGACTTCGGTTGCCATGGTGTCCGGACTGATCGTCCGTACCCGCCCTTCTCGATGAAATCGAGCTCTTCCTTGAGAAGTTCGAGAATGTCGCGCTCGTCTTTAGCCATGGCAGCAACCTCCAGTTCTCTCTGCTCTGCATAACGCGGCAGCGGCCGCGTCATCTGAATTACGGTTTTTCTCCAACCAGACTCTGAAAACTGCAACGTATATGCCGCAAACTGCAACGTATATGCCGCGATAATAAAAAGGCAAAATCGGCCCCAGAGAGGCACTGAGAAACGCAAAGGAGAATCAATCAGAAATGCCAACAAACCTGCTCTGTCTTTGTCTTTGATCTTCCCCGTGCCTCGGTATCTCTGTAACTGACTTGATTTGATTAGGGAATTCTCTTGCGGAAACTTTCGCAGACTCTTGCGAGAAAGCGCGCAATCAGGTGATGAAGCGTCCGGCCAACTCGTCCGGAATAGGCCGTAAAGTACTGAAACTCCAATCAATCTGTTCTGTGGTATCAGCTTTGCCGAACCCGACGATATGCCGGCGGAAACGAGTTCGCGCCGGAATCAACCTTCAGGAGATACTTCATGGCTGATGCTCCGGCGGAAGTGGAAAATGGTGAAGACCTGGTTGAGATCCAGCTTCACCTGCAGGACATAGCGCGATCTGAGATGACCCGCCACCGCAAGCATCTCGCTTCGCTCACAACTGAACAGCAGTCCGCAGTCGAGGCTCTCTTGATCTCCACCGCTGATTTAATTTCCCATCAGGTAATTGACCGGATCCAGAGTTATCCGGAGGCAGTCCGGAAGAAATGCGTAAGCGTTTGGAGCGGCGCGCTCGTCGCATAGAAGGCGTGTCTTAACGCGAGGATTTCGTGGCCTGGAGAATTTGATAAATAACCTTCTGATCGGGAACTAGTTTTTGGCCGGCACAGCTACCGCAGGGGGTGCCACACGAGGAAGTGACGCCCGCTTTAGTTCTCACAACTGATTGCAGACGCGTCCAGCCCCGCCACCCTACAAATGCAAGAGCAGCCAGAACCGAAAGCGCAACTATGACCGATTGCCAGTCCATCGCCTCATGTAGATCAACTGAAACCCAAGAGCCGTCCACCCTGGTACGTTAGCAGCGAACCGAGGTAGGCAAGCACCAGCATGTAGCCAAGCATGAACAGCGGCCAGCGCCATGAATTCGTCTCGCGCCTGACCACCGCCAGCGTGGACATGCACTGACACGCCAGCACGAAAAACACCATCAATGAGAGTGCCACCAGCGGAGTCCAGGCCGGCGAGCCATCAGCCCGTTTTGCGTTGCGCAGCGCGGCTACCAGAGAAGCAGGCTGTTCTTTTGAATCGGCTCCGACGTTGTAGACAATACTAAGCGTCGAGACGATGGTCTCGCGCGCAGCGAACGAAGAGATCAGCCCGATTCCAATCTTCCAATCAAACCCAAGCGGCGCAATAACAGGTTCAATTACATGTCCGGCACGACCGGCGAAACTGTTCTGCACTTGCTCGCTGCGCGTGCCGGCACCGTGCGGAAAAGCAACCAGCGCCCAAAGCAGAATCGAGATCGCCAGAATCACCGTGCCCGCGCGTTTCACAAACAGGCCGGCGCGCTCGATCATCGTGTTGGCGACGTTTGCGAGTTGCGGAATCCGATAGGGCGGCAGCTCCATCACGAAAGGCGGCGCTGGTCCATGCAACAGCGAACTCTTCAAGATCCCGGCAACGACAATTGCCACGGAAATACCGAGCAGATACATCGCAAGAATGATCACCACGCCCGCCGAAAGTATGCCGAGGATCTTTCGGTCCGCAAAGCAGGCTGCAATCATCAGCGTGTACACCGGCAGACGCGCCGAGCAGCTCATGAAAGGCGCGATCATGATCGTCGCGATTCTGTCTTTCGGATTCTCAATCGTGCGCGTGGCCATAATGCCGGGAACGGCGCAGGCAAAACTGCTCAACAGCGGCATAAAGGCCTTGCCATTCAAACCAACTGCGCGCATCAAACGATCCGTCAGAAATGCCGCACGCGCCATGTAACCACTGTCCTCGAGAATCGAAATGAAAAAGAAAAGCAGTAGGATTTGCGGCAGAAAAACGAGCACGCCGCCCACTCCGGCAATGATTCCATCAACCAGCAGATCGGTGAGTATTCCCGCCGGAAAATGATTGCGCACCGCGTCGCCCAACGCGCTGAATACGTGGTCGATCAAGTTCATGGGCAGATTGGCCCACGAAAAGATTGTTTGAAAAACCAGCAGCATCACCAGCAAGAGAATCAATGGACCAACGATCTTGTGGGTCACCAGCGCATCGATGCGCTCAGTGACAGTCGGTCGATTATCATCCGCATAATGGACCGCTTGATTGACAGCGTGTTCGATCCAATCGTAGCGAGCGATTAGCGGCTCCTGACGCCAATGCGGATTGATCCGCGCAAGCTGCTGGCGTGCTTGCTCCACAGCTTGCCGCCGGCGCTGCTCCTTTGGCAGTTCTTCGGAAAAAAGTTCCCGCAGCGCAAGCGACCGCCGCGTGGGATCGTTCTGGGAAAGATCGGCCAGCGCTTGTTCAATTTCTGAAGACAAACGCCAGCGCGCGACCGGTCTTTGCCTGCTAACCATAGCTGCAATGACAGCCCGGCCAAGCGCATCTATGCCGCGACGTTGTCTCGCTACCACCGGTACAACGGGCACGCCCAGTGCGTCGCTCAATTTGTTTACATCGATTGCAAGTTTGCTGCGCTCGGCAAGATCGAACATCGTCAGCGCCACGACAATTCGCCGTTCGCTCTCTATCAGTTGCGTCACGACGTAGAGATTGCGCACCAGGTTTGTCGCGTCAACCGCCACGACGATAACGTCAGGATCGGCAATTGCCGGCGCGCACCCGAGCATCACGTCGCGCGCGATCTGTTCGTCGAGCGACATTGCATCAAGACTGTAGAGACCCGGCAGATCGATTAATCGCGCGGGAGGAAGATCCGGAGCGAGAGACCACTTCCCTGTTTTGCTTTCGACGGTGACGCCGGGATAGTTCGCAACCTTCTGCTTGAGGCCGGTGAGCGCATTGAAGAGACTGGTCTTGCCGGCATTTGGATTTCCGGCGACGGCGATGGTCAATGGCCGCGCGGAAACGGGAATTACTGAAGTTGCGATTTGATTCGAAGGAAATTGCAGAATCGCGCTCATAAGGAACTTGAAAGGCCGCAGACGAATGTCCCGCGACTAGCCACCGACGATCACAATGACCTTCTCGGCATCAACGCGGCGCAGGGCGAGATGATAATTTCGCAGGCAAACCTGAAGGGGATCTCCGAGTGGCGCCGTCCTGATGACACAAATCGCGGCGCCGGGCACCACTCCCATTTCTATCAAACGAAGCGCGACGGCTCCGGATCCGTCGATACTGGCGACTCGGGCCCTTGAACCATGAGGAGCCGCGGCTAGCGATGTTGAAGATTTGAAAGAAGGCCTTAACTTATTCGTGGTCAAAGTAGATCGTTTCATTCGTTCACCGGCCGTTAATTTCCTTTTGTAACGCAAGCCGTAAGAGCACCCACGGGGCTGTCCGTTGGGGACCCCGCCTTGCGCGCGCAAACTAACAGTTTGCGTTACGTTTGTGTGAAAGTGAAAATCGTTTTCACTTTCGCGTAGTGACATGAAGCAACTCGCGCGCCGCACTTTTCTTCCGCTGCCTAAAGGTCAGTGGAGGAGAACCTCAATGACTCAATTAAGCTGAGACTCCGGTGAGCCAAAGACCCGCTGAGGAGATGCATCTGACCATAAACGACTGATTCCAACACCTCGAAATTGAACCAACTCTTGCGGAATTCTTCGCAATCTCGACGGCATATTGCGCAAGTTACCTCATTCCTTCTCTCATAATGAACCGTTTATCCCCCGGCACACACGTTGCTCCGTTTGGCACGTTGCGACGTGGGTTAACGCTTTCTGAAGAGTGCCCCGCGCGTGCTACTCCCGACGAAAAGTAGAGCTTCAACCAAATCGGCGAAGGATGCGACAGTGATTGCGACAACTGCTGGGCTGCTCAGGAAGTACGATGTTCCCGGTCCTCGCTATACGAGCTATCCGACGATTCTCTATTGGGACACCGAAACCACGTTGGCACGCTGGCTTGATAGCACAGCCAGGAGCTTGAGTCTCGCGGAGTTGGATGGGACTGGCGCGGCGATCTACGTACACATACCGTTCTGTCGTTCACTTTGCACTTACTGCGGCTGCAACTCGCGCATCACTTGCAGCACAAGTGTCGGCAAGGCTTACGTCAGAAGCGTCTTGAAGGAGTGGGAGCTTTACCGGCGGCAGTTAGGACGTTCTGCACCTATTCCTTTGAGCGAGCTGCATCTGGGTGGCGGCACACCTACGTTTCTTTCCGCGGATGAACTCGACGAACTGATCAGCGGAATCCTCAAGCACGTCAAGCAAACTCCGGATGCGGAGTTCTCGATTGAATCAGATCCGCGCGTTACGCGCCCGGATCATCTCGCTGTGCTCCGGCAACTCGGGTTCCGGCGTTTGAGTCTCGGGATTCAGGATTTCGATCCGCGTGTACAGGAGGCCGTAAACCGAATTCAGTCGGAGCAACAAGTGCGCCTGGTGACGGAACACGCACGGGCCTTGGGCTTCAATAGCATCAACTACGATCTGATTTACGGGCTGCCATTCCAAAATCTGAACAGCGTCGAACGGACAGTCGAAGCGACAATCAGACTCCAACCCGAACGCATCGCCTTCTACGCCTATGCTCATGTGCCCTGGGTCAAGCCGGGCCAGCGCCATTTCACAGAGGACGATCTGCCTTCAGGCGAAGAGAAGCGAAACCTGTATGAGTTTGGCCGCACGATGCTGGAACAGGCCGGTTACATCGAAATTGGCATGGACCACCTTGCGCTCAAAACCGACTCGCTTTGGAAGGCTGCGTTCGCCGGCACACTACACCGGAATTTCATGGGCTACACATCGCGCTTCGTTTCGCCGTTGATTGGTCTCGGCGTTTCCTCGATCAGCGATTCGTGGGACGTGTTTGTACAGAACGAAAAGCAACTTGAAACCTATGAAGCGCGAGTTGCGCAGGGCGAGATTCCGATCTTTCGGGGTCACGAGCTAAGCGAGGAGGACAAAATTCTGAGGCGGCATATTCTTAATCTGATGACCCGCTTCGAAACTTGCTGGGACAGTCCGGAACTTTATGTGCCGTACCTCGACAGCGTTGCGAAGAAGCTCGAGGAGCCGCGACGCGACGGCCTGGTTAGGTTGAGCGCCAATGGCTGCGAGGTCACGAACAATGGCAAAGCGTTTCTGCGAAATATCTGCATGGCGTTTGACGCGCGCCTCGCACGCCAGGCGCCAACAACGCAGTTGTTCAGTAGAACGATTTAGAACCCGCGGAGCGGGAGGCCTGCTCCGCAGGCTAGCGACAAACTAAAGTTTATTGGACAAACGGTAGGACAAACACGAATGAAAACCGGAATCGTATTACTAAACTTTGGCGGTCCATGGACGCTATCGGACGTCAAGCCATTCCTGTATCGGCTATTTTCAAATCCGGCGGTTCTCGTCGGTGTGCCGGCGCCATTTCGTCAAATTCTCGCGTTCATGATTGCCCAAATAAAAGGGCCTTCTTCAATCAAGAATTACAAGTCAATTGGTCGCGGCTCACCGCAACTGAAGTGGACAACAATCCAGACCGAAGGACTGCGCAGTCTGCTGCCGAAAGGTTCGTTTCGAGTTGAGATGGCAATGCGCAGCGCCGAGCCATCAATCGAGCAAGCACTCATGCTCTTACAGGATTGGGGCGCGGAACAATTAGTGCTGCTGCCGCTTTTCCCGCACTTCTCGACAACGACGACAGGCACGTGTTTCACGGAGGTAAGAGCCGCGTTGCGTCGTATGCGATGGAGTCCGGTGATTCACGAAGTATCCAACTGGGCCGACCACCCCGACTATGCGAGGCTGCTGCGCCGCACCGTCGATGAAGCAGTCGGGCGTGCAGAAGCGGAACGCAATGGATCGAAAGAGCCTGTTCAAATTTTGTTCTCGGCCCATTCCCTACCATTGAAGATCGTCAAGCTGGGGGACCCTTATCCGCGGGACATCGAGCGAACGATCGCGGCGGTCGCGCGCGATCTGAATCACCCCTGGTCGCTTGCGTTTCAGTCGCGCAATGGAAAGCTGCCCTGGCTCGAGCCTTATCTCGAGGATGAATTGAAACGACTGGGGCGCGAAGGTGTGAAGCGCGTTGTAGTGGTCCCGATTAGCTTTGTCAGCGATCATATCGAAACTCTTTTCGAACTGGACCAGTTGTATGCCGGCCTTGCAAAGACGCATGGCATCACTCACTACTACCGCGCCCGTTGCTTCAATGGTGATCCGGAATTTCCTCGCGTGTTGCGCTCGATCTTCGCGGACGCGATGACCAGTCAAGAGCGTTTAGGTGTGGCCGCTGCGCCGCGGTTATGTGCATGATTGGAACACTGAATACAAGCAAACGTGCGGTCACTATTATCGGCGCCGGCATCGCGGGAATGCTCGCTGCCTACACGCTTGATAAGAATGGTTATCGCGTCACCCTGCTGGAGGAGAAGCAGCGAGCGGGTGGGTTGCTGCAAACCTTTCACACGAAATATGGGATTGCCGAGGCCGCGGCAAATTCACTGCTCGCCTCGCCCGCGGTTAGGAATCTCTGTCGTGATCTGGGCGTGGAGCTTGTCGAGGTACGAAAAGAATCCCGAGCGCGTTACGTGCTGCGCAATGGGAAACTCAGAAAATTTCCGCTGACGATCAGAGAGACGCTGGACGCCCTGGGCCACGCAGCGTTTACGCCTTCCATAAATCACGCGGACGAACTCGATCTTGAGGAGTGGGGCCGCCGCCATCTCGGTAGCGCCGGCGTTGAATATCTTCTCACGCCGTTTGTTCGAGGCATCTATGGAGTCCAACCCGCCGAGGTTGGTGTCGTCGCCGCTTTTCCTAAATTGCTTGTGCCGCCTGGCCGCAGCCTCTTAGCGACGTGGCTAAGAAAATCTTTCAAGCGCTCCGCGGCGAAAAAGGAACACGCTCACATGGTCGCGCCGAAGAATGGTATCGGCGATTTGGTCGGCCGGCTCGAAGAGCATCTGGCCCAGAGGCTCGGCGATAGATTCATGAAGGGCGTGAAAATCACTGCTCCTCCGGACGCGCCAAACGTCTTGCTCGCGACGCCGGCGTACACAGCCGCTCAGTTGGTCGAGCCTGAATCCTCTCTTTTGGCTGAATCGCTTCGGGAGGTTAGGTACACGCCGCTCGTTTCAGTCACGGCGTTCGTCGATCGTAATTCGTTCACCAGACCTATCAGTGGAATTGGAGTGCTCGTTCCCGCATCCGAAAAACGAAAATGCCTCGGCATACTTTTTAGCTCCAGTTCGTTCGCGGGGCGAGTTACTGATGAATCGCGCTGGGCTTCATTCACATTGATGATGGGCGGGTCAAAGGATCGGCAATGGGTCGATGCCAGCGACGAACTGATTAACAACGCGGTTCAGAATGAAATGAACGAGATCCTCGGTATAAGAGGCGAACCACTCGAAATCATCATCAATCGCTGGCCGCGAGCGATACCACAATACTCGATCGAGCTGCCCAAACTTTGGGCGTGCGCGCGCAAGACCTGGTGCGCAACTCCCGGCCGAGTCCTCTTCGGCAATTACACCGGTCAGGTTAGCTTGCGTGGCATGATCGAAAGCGCGGCGTCGTTGGGATAACTCTCTCTTAAAAGCGCCGCAGTCAACGGATCCAGGCTGGCCGCTGCCGTTCATAGGCTGCGATGTCGGCTTCGTGCCGCAGCGTAAGGGCTACGTCGTCGAGCCCTTCCATTAAACATTCCCGTTGAAAATCACCAATGGCGAACGAGCGTGAGAAGTTTCGACCATCAGTGACAAGTCGGCGTTCGAGATCGACCGTCAGTTCGTAACTCTCGATTTCTCCTGCTCGTTGAAGAATGGTAGCTACCTCTGGCTCTTTCAACGCGACTGGCAGCAGACCATTCTTCAGGCAATTGTTAGCGAAGATGTCTGCGAATGAAGGCGCGATGATGGCGCGAAAGCCGTAATCAGTGAGTGCCCAGGGTGCGTGTTCGCGGGAGGAGCCGCAACCAAAGTTCTTTCCAGTAACGAGAATCGATGCGCCGCTATATTTTGGCTCGTTCAAAGGGAACGACGGATCAACGTCGCCGTTGGGCAGGCGCCGCCAGTCGTAAAATAGAAACTCGCCAAAGCCGGTGCGCTCGATGCGCTTGAGAAACTGCTTTGGAATAATCTGGTCAGTGTCGACGTTAGCTCGGTCGAGCGGCGCAACCAGGCCGGTATGGATACGGAAAGGAATCATATTCGTAAATAGTAAATCGTCAATCGTAAATAGGTCTGAAAATTGCGAACTTGAGTCAAGAATCGTTAAGGCAGTACATCGATTCACGATTTACGATTTACGATTCACGATTCACAGTCTTTGAAGTGCCATGCTCGTACATCAGTAAAGTGTCCGGTAATTGCCGCCGCAGCGGCCATCGCCGGACTCACGAGGTGTGTCCGTCCGCCGCGCCCCTGTCTACCTTCAAAGTTGCGATTGCTGGTCGAGGCGCAGCGTTCACCCGGCTGCAAGACGTCGGGATTCATGCCGAGGCACATTGAGCAACCCGCTTCACGCCATTCAAAACCGGCTTCCCGGAAGATATCGTCCAACCCTTCGCTTTCCGCGGCACGTTTCACCGTCTGTGACCCAGGCACAACCATCGCGCGAACGGAATCGCCAACTCGATATCCTTTGACAACCCGGGCCGCGGCGCGCAGGTCCTCGAGTCGCGCATTAGTGCAAGAACCGATGAAGACTCGATCGATTTGAATATCTTCAATTCTGGTACGCGGGGCGAGAGCCATATATTCGAGAGCTCGCTGAGCCGCGCAGCGGTCAGCATCGCTTTCTGTTTCCTTAGGATCGGGAACAACACCAGACACCGGCACGACCATGCCCGGATTAGTACCCCAGGTTACATGCGGCTCCATCTCGCGAGCATCTATCTGAATTACGCGATCGAACCGGGCTTCCTGATCGGTAGTAAGCGTCTGCCAGTAACTCAGCGCTTTCTCCCGCGTCGGTCCTTCCGGGGCAAATGAGCGATCTTTCACGTAGGCAAACGTTGTTTCATCGGGAGCGATCATTCCCGCGCGCGCTCCCGCTTCGATACTCATGTTGCAGAGCGTCATGCGGCCTTCCATCGAAAGCGAACGCACGGCTTCGCCCGCGTATTCGATCACGTGCCCGGTGGCCCCATCCGTGCCGATGGCGCCGATGATCCCGAGCGCAACGTCTTTCGCAGTCACTCCTTCCGGCAGCGCTCCGCAAACTTCAACGAGCATCGTTCTCGGTTTGTTTTGCGGCAGGCACTGAGTGGCCAGAACGTGTTCAACCTCACTTGTGCCGATGCCAAATGCCAGCGCCCCAAAAGCTCCATGGGTGCTCGTATGGCTATCGCCACACACAATCGTCATTCCCGGTTGTGTCAGCCCAAGCTCGGGCCCAATCACGTGAACAATGCCCTGCTCTGCGGAATCAATATCAAAAAGGCGAATGTTGAATTCGCTGCAATTTCGACGCAACGCCTCAATCTGCCTGGCGGCGATTAGATCGGCGATTGGTAAGGAACGGTCTGTGGTTGGAACGTTGTGGTCCACTGTGGCGAGGGTAAGGTCCGGCCGTCTTACGCTGCGACCGTTTTCACGCAGCGCGTCAAATGCTTGCGGCGAAGTTACCTCATGTACGAGATGAAGATCTATGTAAAGCAGCGCCGGCTGGTTCGCTGGTTCCCGCACGACATGTGCATCCCAGAGCTTTTCAAAGAGAGTGCGTGGCTTTGACATTAATGCAAGTTACACAGTTTAGAAGCAGGACTTGTCCCTCCCGCTCACCTTAGCGGGACCAGTCCCGCTGCGAAACGACGAAATTCAAATTGTCCGATAAACTTCAAAAGCCGAAAATCCAAATTCGTTTAAAGTCGGCACTTGCGCCGACCGGCTGGCGGGACAAGTCCCGCCTGTAAACGCTGCCGAAAATCTAGGCCCTTGCGACAACTGCCCAATTATTTTCGCTGGCGGCGTCGTTCGGCACGCTGTCGCCTCCCCTTGATGCTGCCGAAAGCAATGCGATTAGATCCTGATCGTAGATACGCTTCTTGCGATCAGCCAGCGCGGTAAAGCGTTTGTATACCGCTTCTACTTCCTCGGCCCGCGGCGAGTATCCCAGCTCTTCGTACCGCAGAACTAACGCATGACGGCCCGAATGCTTTCCGAGCACCAGCCTATTAGTCGGGACGCCAACAGATTCCGGCGTCATGATTTCATAGCAAAGCGGATTGCTAATTATACCGTGTTGATGTATGCCGGCCTCATGGGCGAAAGCGTTGCGCCCAACAATGGCCTTGTTCGGTTGCACCGGAAAGCCGATGACCTCGGAAAGCAGTTGGCTGGTAGGATAAATCTGCTGCGTGTCAATAGACGTCTCATACGGCAATTGATCGGAGCGCACCTTCATCGCCATTACAATTTCTTCAAGTGAGGCGTTCCCCGCACGTTCGCCAATACCATTGATCGTGCATTCAACCTGGCGCGCGCCGGCATCAACGGCGGCAAGGCTATTGGCTACCGCCAATCCCAGATCGTTGTGGCAATGCACGCTAATCTGAACATCACGGTCGCCGACGACCCGCTCACGAATCGTTTCCACCAGTCGAGAAAACTCCGCCGGCATTGTGTAGCCTACCGTATCAGGAACATTGATGATCGTAGCGCCCGCTTCTACGGCCACAGCCAGAACTTCACACAGATAATCAACGTCGCTGCGGGTTGCATCCTCCGCCGAAAATTCCACCTCCTCAGCGTAGTCGCGCGCTAAGGCCACGGCCAGCCGTGTCATATCGATTACCTCGGCCCGGGTCTTTTTAAGTTTGTATTCGAGGTGCAGGTCAGACGTGGCGACAAAAGTGTGAATGCGCGGGCGCGCTGCTCCTTGCAAAGCAGCGGCCGCCTTCAACACATCTTGCTCCGAGGTGCGGCAGAGCGCAGCGACCGTGACATTGCGGCACTCCCGGGCCACGGCGGCGACCGCGGCAAAATCGCCGTCGGAGGCAATAGGAAATCCGGCTTCGATGATGTCAACACCGAGACTCTCGAGCTGGTGGGCCAGGCGAACCTTCTCATCGAGGTTCATCGAGCAACCGGGAGATTGCTCGCCGTCGCGCAGCGTGGTGTCAAAGATAGCGATCTGTGTTCCTGCCATTCTGTTCCTCCTTCAGAAACCCCCAGATGGTAGAAGCCGTATCCTCGAAAGTCAAAGTTATAATTTTTATGACAACATAAGGATGAGTGATATGATAACGCCCGCTTTCTTACACATAGTTTGAGGAGCAGAAGACGCGATGGACTTAAATCAGCTGGAGGTCTTAATGGCGGTGGCTCAGGAAAAGAGTTTCTCGCGCGCTGCCGGGAGCCTGCATCGTACGCAGCCCGCGGTAAGTCAGGCAATCCGGCGGCTGGAAACCGAAATTGGTGAGCCGGTTTTCGACCGCTCATCGAAGGACGGAACACTGACTGCTGCCGGTCGCGTGCTTTTTGATCTCGCGCAGCAGATGATGAATCTGCGACAGCACGCGCACACCACCATTCGAGAGTTAAAGGATGTACATCGAGGCAAGCTTACACTGAGCGCAAACGAATATACGGTGATGTATCTTCTGCCGGTTCTTCCCGTGTTTCGCACGCGTCACCCGCATATAAAGATTGAAGTGAAACGAAGTTTAGCCAGTCGTATTCCGTCCGAGATTCTGGGCCGGGAAGCTGAGATAGGAATTGTTTCGTTTAAGCCGAGTGACAAGGCAATCGCCGCCGTAGCGGTAGTGACTGATGAACTGGCGCTAATTGTTTCGCCGGATCGCCCGCTCGCACAGAAGAAGGTTGTGTCGGTGCGCGAACTCGGGGCCGAATCCTTCATCGCGCATAACGTGCCGTCGCCTTATCGCGAGCGCGTCATCCGGACCTTCGAAAAGTATAAGACGCCTTTGAATATTTCTATGGAGCTGCCGACTCTCGAATCGATCAAGAGATTTGTGGAGCAAGGGATGGGCGTGGCGCTCGTGCCGCGGCTGACCGCACAAACTGAGATCGCTCGCGGCCAGCTCGTGGCCTTGACGGTGAAGGAGATGAAATTCGAGCGCCGCCTCCACCTGGTCTATCGCAAGGGCGGGACTGTTTCACATGCCGCTCGCGCCTTTCTACAGGTGGCTCAGGAACTACAAAAAAGTAGAAGCTGACGACGCCAAAATACAAATCGCCCGGCGGTCAGCGAAGCGATGAAATGCGCTTAAGAATGTCGAGTGTAGGAATCATGGTTCACTCTCAAGCGGGGAACCGTAGCCGCAGCCATTTCGCTGGCCCGTCCATCACGCTGATATTCAGCGCACGCCAAGCAGGATATCTATGGTCAACTGGTCAAGCTGCTCATATTGAAGGCCCTTCGCGGCGAGTGACGCGCGGTCGAATTCCTTAGCCAGAAGCGATGCGGCTTTCCCCTTCTCAAACTTACCCAGGGCAGAACCGTTGGGATTGTTCTTAGCAATATCGGCGAGCATGGATTTGATCTCTGAATCATTGTTCCACTGTCTGGCCTTCTCCTTGAGGATGAGATAGGTGCGCATGCAACCCCGCGCAAAATCCTTCACTCCCTCATAGTCTTCCGTGCGGTAGGCGTGGGCGTCGAAGTGACGAGACCCGTCGTAGCCTACGTCTTCCAAAAACTTTACCAGCCAGAAGGCCGCCTTAAGATTAGCCGAGGCGAAGCGCAAGTCCTGATCGTAGCGGCCCGGCACCTGGTCGTTCAGATCAATGTGGAAGAGTTTTCCTGCCTCCCAAGCCTGAGCCACTGCGTGCGTCATGTTTAGGCCGGACATGTGCTCGTGCGCTACTTCAGGGTTGACGCCGACGATCTCAGGGCGATCGAGAGTTGTGATAAAGGCCAGATACGCGCCCGTCGTCGGCATGTAGATGTCCGCGCGTGGTTCGTTTGGTTTGGCTTCGAGCGCGAACTTGTAACCGTAATTCTGCGACAGCGAATATTCACATAGGTAATTGAGCGCTTCACGCAAGCGCTTGATGGCTTCATCAGGACGGCGGCAACCATCCGTTTCAACGCCCTCACGCCCGCCCCACAGCACAAAAACCTTCGCGCCGAACTCCGCGCCCAGGTCCATTGCACGCATCGTCTTCTGAACAGAGTAGGCACGAACAGAAGCATCGTTCGATGTGAAAGCACCATCTCGAAAGACTGGTTCGTAGAAGAGATTAACGGTGGCCATCGGCACGACAATGCCGTTCTCTTCGCACGCTGCTTTAAAGTCACGAACTATTTGGTCGCGCTCTGGTGGTGTCGCGTCAATCGGCACGAGATCATTGTCGTGAAAGTTGACGCCGTAAGCACCGACTTCAGCCAACATGCGGACGGCTTCGACGGGCGGTAGCGTCGGGCGAACGGCGTCGCCAAACGGGTCGCGCCCGCGATTGCCCACCGTCCAGAGACCGAAGGTGAACTTATGTTCCGGCTTAGGTGTGTATTTATCTTCTGCCATTGTTTGATTTCACTTTCTGCTTCGTCTCCATCTATTAATGCCAACATCTATTACAAGTAACTTCATCTCTTGATCTATCTATGCCGAGACTTGCCTGCTGTGGAATTTCGTCCGCCACTCCCAGTCCGTGCGAATAATCGAAGCGAGATCGGGATGGTCGGGCTGCCAGCCCAAAAGCTTTCTGGCCTTCGCTGCGTTGGCGATGAGGCGTGAAGGGTCGCCCGCACGTCGCGGCTCAATTTTGACGGTGATAGGCCGCCCGGTCACCTGCCGGGCCGTCTCTATCACCTCCATCACAGAGTAGCCCTGTCCGTTACCCAGATTGATGCGCTCAGAACTCCCGCCAGCGCGTAGGTGATCCAGTGCCAGGATGTGCGCCTCACCCAGGTCAGCGACATGTATATAGTCGCGTATCGGTGTGCCGTCGGGTGTCGGATAGTCATTACCGAAAACTGACACGGCGGAAATTTCCCCCAACGCGGCCCGCAGCACGTTTGGTATCAAGTGTGTCTCCGGCTCATGTAACTCGCCAAGCTCATGGGTTGCGCCCGCCGCGTTGAAGTAACGCAACGCGACGAAGCGAAGGCCGTAGGCGGCGTCGTAACTTTCCATGATGCGTTCCATCATCAGCTTGGACCAGCCGTAAGGGTTGGTCGGTTGTTGCGGATGATCTTCGGAAATCGGGACTTGTTGCGGCTCGCCGTAGGTGGCGCAGGTCGATGAGAAAACTACGCGCCGAACTCCGGACTTGAGCAACGAATCGAGCAACGCAATCCCCTGCTCGACGTTGTTATTGAAATAGCGAGCGGGGTCTGTGACGGACTCGCCAACATAAGCGAGCGCCGCGAAGTGAATGCAAGCTTCGATGTCGTGTTCCTGCGTAATCCGCGATACCAGGTCACGGTCGCCGATGCTACCTTCGTAGAAAGGAACATCAGGCGGTACTGCGGCGCGATGTCCGCGAGCTAAGTCGTCCAGGATAACCACGCGCTGGCCCCGCGCGTGCAACAGCTCAGCCGTCACGCTGCCGATGTACCCGGCGCCACCAGTAACCAGAATCATTCGAAGGCTCCTTATTTAAACCATGCGAAGTGGGCCGACCAGAACTAAACCAACTGCGCGCTTCTCTCGTCGCCCCTTTTACATATCCTTCAACTTTAAATAACCGAACGCGGCGCTGCCATGCGACGAGCCTGCGAAGACATATGGTTGGTGACCAGTCTCGCGTTCGTATTTTTCGGCCAGCCTTGCGATGGCTGGACCAGCGGTGCGCTGGCCGAGAACGGCGACTGTCCCACCGCTGCCCCCGCCCGTAATCTTCGCGCCGTAGAGTCCCTGCCCGGGGCCGGCTGCGCGCACGAGTTTTACGAGCAAGTCAGGGCCTTCCGAATTAAGACCACACGCCGAATAACTTTCATGCGATTGATACATCAGTTCGCCCAGCAATTTTAACCGTTGCTCGCTCGCGGCTCCGGCGAGCAATTCCGCATAGGTGCGCACGCGCTGGTGTTCGCAGATCGGATGAGCGGTCGGAACCCGCACGGCATAGTTGCGTCCGGGCTCGATTCTCGTGACCGGATCGGTCGTGCCTTTGTAGAGCGACAGAAACTCCGCACCATTAATCTGCTCCGGCAACTGCGCAGCAAACGATTGCTCGAACTCCGAGGGAGTAATATTAGCCAGGTAACCTCCCCAGCGCGGGTCATCTATGTGGCAAACCTCTTCGGTTGCCGTCTCCTTGCACACGAAGTCGACCAACCCGGCGATAATGCGATAGCCCATGAACGCCCCCGTTCTGACTGAAGCATAATCCGCACCCGCGACCGAGTGGCGTACACCGGAATCAATCCCCCAGAATACTATCTCTTCCGGGATTATGATCATCTCGCGGAGTTCTGCCGGCTGGCAGAGCAGCGGGAGCAATCGGTTAGCCTCGCCGCACACGGCGGTCATCTGGTCCATGATACCGCAGGGCGCGCCGACCACCAGGTTCTCCACCTTCTGGCAGAGTAATGCCACCTCCCGCGGCTCGATCTCGATTCGGAACGCTGCACTGATCGCCTGCATGACCGCCACTTCGAGCGCCGCTGAAGAACTGACCCCCTTGCCTGCCGGTACGTGCGAAGCGATCAAGATGCGCGCACCCTCTTGAAAGTCGATGTGGCGCTCACGCATCAGCACCAGAAAAGCGCCGGCCACATAAGCCGCCCAGTGTCGCGTCGGGTCGCGCCGAAAGTATGCGTGGGCCGTCTCGTAATCCAACGGATTGCCGGCGCTCTCAAAATCAGCGAGCGCCATCTCAAACGCCGCCTCCTGAGTGTGGTCTTCCGAGAGACTGACCACTCTAATCTGGCGCACGGGGTCGCGTTGCAAGGCCACGAAGGTGGCCTCTCGAATCGGCAACTCCAGGACTAACGAACCTGAGTAATCAGCGATTCCGCCCATCACATCTAACCGCCCCGGGGCCCGTGTCACCACGAGTTCTGCTTCTTCGTCAAACAGCCGCCGCGCCTCCGGGACTGATTGCTCCCCGAGCTTGTTCAGAGTCTCAATGAAGGCTGCCGTATCGGGCAGGTTATTTACTACGCCCTGAACTACCTGATACATGTCTTTGGCTTATCCCCGGCTCGCCCCTTCTAACAGTCCGCCTAACAGTCCGCGTCTTTCAAGCGCCGCCTGCAACAGGGGTTCAATCTGCGCACGGATCGCAGCGTTGGCGTAACCCGCCCAGGCCACATCAGGTTCGACCGCTAGTCGTGCGCGCAAAGGGCCGCCGCTCGCATCAGTGACGATCACGCCCAGCTCACGCGCGATCAGTTCGGTGCATAGGTCGTAGGGGTGGCAGCACAGTCCGAGCGGCAGACCGCGCTCGACCATGATTGGACCCATGTGCGCTCGCAGGTCCGCCACGAAACGATCATGCCCGGTCATCAATTCGAAGAGTTGACCGCCGGTAGATATGTATTGATCCTCGAAGCACAGCGCCTTGCCAGGCGGGGATGGCCCGAGTGCAGCGCGCACAATCTCCTCATCCAATGCCGCCAACTCATCGCGCGCTCCGGGAAAGAAACGGGCCAGCATGGCGAAGCCCTGGGCGATTGACGGCGCCCGCGAAGGTTGAAGGTTGAGCGGAGTGCGCTCGCCAGTCAGCCGGTTGAATCGCTCGGCCCGGACGCCTTCACCCCTGATGGCCCACGCGGTATCTGATAGGTGCTGCTTGACCAAAGGGATTTCGGTTTGTACCGCCAGCTCTATATCTTGCAGATTAGTTTCGGACCCTCGATTGAGGGCCACCCCTGTCAGAATCCATGCGCTCCGCTTCTGGTACATAAGTCCGCGTGTGCCGTCTATAGGGTCAACGATGATGCGCCAGACCGCCTCGGATTCCGGAAGGCCGCGCGGTAGCATGACCTGGCCGCTCTCCAAACCTTCGGCGATGAGTACAAGCGGAGTCGTTGTGGCCACCTCTTGTTCAAAGAACTCGAGCAACAAATCCTCGCTCACGCGGTCCACGGCGAAGATCGTGTCCCCTTCTTCCTCTTTGACCACTCGCGACATCTCATCGAGGGACGCGCGCTCGCAAGCCTCGACAACCGCCGCGCGGATACGTTCATGCAGATTTCTGATCGGCGTGAGGAGCTTACGCACGTCAGCGATCACTTCTCCTCCTCTGGCGCCGAACGGTGCTTATAGTGCACTGCGGGTTGGGCGCGTAGTTCGGCGGCTTTCTCCTGGGGCGAAGTGTCACTTAGAAAATTGCCACCGCCAATTTCAGGTCCTGCCAGGTACTTCAACAAATTCGGCTTGCGGAGCGGCGGGTGGAACTCGATATGAAAATGAAAGGCGCCATAGTCGCCGCCATCCGTCGGAGCCTGGTGCAAAGGCATAACATAAGGAAAGGGCATCTGCCAGAGATTGTCAAACTTGACCAAAACCTTTTTAAGCACATCGGCGAAGTCTCGCACCTCCGCGTCAGAAAGTGTGGCGATGCTCGGATGAGTCTGTTTGGGCGCGACGAACACTTCGTATGCATAGCGGGCGAAGTAGGGCAAGAACGCGATTACAGAATCGTTCTCGGCGATGATGCGTCGCTCGTCCTGTTTCTCGGCGGCAATAATATCCTGAAAGAGCACACGCCCTGTTTCGGCCAGGTGCCGCCGGCTCACTCGCGCTTCGGTTTCGATGGTCTTGAAAACAAAGTTGTTGGCGTAAATCTGGCAGTGTGGGTGTGGATTGGAGACGCCGACCGCCTCGCCCTTGTTCTCAAAGATCAGCACGTGCGCGATTTCAGGACGACTGCCGAGGTCCAGATACTGTTCCTGCCAGACGCGCAGCAAATTCTCGATCTCCGCAGGCTCGAGTTCGCCAAGCGTGAGATTGTGCTTAGGGCTGTAGCAAACCACGCGCGCAATCCCGCGTGCGGGTCGATTGCGGTAGATCCCTGAAGGTTTTGGCAAGTCAAGCGGTGCATTTTGGGAGACGCTCGGGTGGTCATTATCGAAAACGAAGGTTTGCGTATACTGCGGATTTACTTTGCCACTGACGCGGGTGTTGCCGGGGCACAGGTAGCAGTCGTCGACGTAATCAGGCAACGCCTCCTCTCCATGCACGACCGTTCCGCCGCTCCACGGTCGATCCTGGCGGTGTGCCGCCACAATTACCCACTCTTCGCGCAAAGGGTGCCAGCGCTCTTCCCAGGTCATGTTCTTCCGCTATCTTCCCATCCAGCCGCCGTCCAGAACAAGTATGTGGCCCATTCGCTACTGATGCAGTTTGAAGCCGAAAGTTCAGAGTACAACCTTTAGGCTGCCGATTCGCGACGCAAGCTAAAGCTTGTCCTCTAAACTGCACCAGTACCGCCCATTCGGACAGTGACTCACAGGTTCAGTATCTCGCGCAAGAGTCAATGCACCGATGCAACAGAGTCACAGATGCTGTGGGAAGTTAAAGAACGCCGTTACTCATCACTCATCACTCATCACTCATTACTTCTATATCCCAAGCTGAAAATGAAGGGCATCAAGAATCGAATGCTTAATATCTTCGTCTTGAATCACCCCAAACATCTGAGTTAGCCGCCGCTTGTCGAGCGTTCTAATTTGGTAGCACAGGGCAATCGAATCTAGCGTTAGGCCCCAGTGTTTGCAGGAAGGAAAGCCTCGTTGGGATAGATTCGACGGTTTGGTTTGCGCGAGGTTATCGGAATGACATTAACAACCGGCAGGATGTCATTGAGAGAAGTGTCGCTGATTACCAGCAGGGGCCTGGTTCTGCCTTGTTCTGAACCCACTACCGGATCGAGGTTAGCGAGCCAAACGCTCCATTGCGTAACGCTCATGCGAGATGTTCTAGCTTGTCCGCGTCCCGAAAATCCTCAAGGGTCGCGTTGAGGTCTGCCAAATAGAGTTCATCATTGGCTGCTTCCCTCATCAATTCCAAACGTGCTTGTGTACTCGTTGGCGTGTTCAGCAGCGACTCTCTGGATGCGCTCAAGACAGCCAGTGCTTGCTCTCGACTGACCGTAGGAAACTGATCGAGAAACTCTTCCAGGCTCTCGCCCCCTTCCAGATAATCAAAGAGGTGCTTAATGGGCACACGCGTGCCGGAAAACACGGGGGTGCCACTCATCTTCTCGGGATTGCGTTCGATTAGCTCTTCAATTTTCATATTTGCCATCAGAATCCTACCACAGTGTGAACTTCGCGGGGCAGCCTGACCTCGAAACCCAACGCCTTCGCCCTGAGCTAGATTCCTTTCATTCACTCATTACTCATTATTACTCATCACTCAT
>DIYZ01000042.1:0-1277 GCA_002427845.1 Chloracidobacterium sp. UBA6041
ACAGAACCGTTGGCGGTAGCCAATGGATGCTAGCACGCAATTACATCTGGAAAGACGCCTTGCTTTCCGCCCAAATTTGGGAGAGAAACAATGGACCGAATTTGAGTGGTAGCATCCATTGGCTACCGCCAACGGTTCTGTAGTCAGTGCCGATTTTAGGGTGATTTCTTTCAGCAACCGAGTTTTGACACAGCCTCTCACGGACGGGGCTACCAACTGCCGGTCCTTCGGATCTAGGAGTTCCAAATTGAACCAGTGCCTTCAATCGAGTCTGCTTGGATTATTTCTTGATTTCGTTGTAATCTCTGGCCGAGCGGTGACGATCGATCCAAGTACCGGTGATTGAGGTTGTTTGAGCCGGGGCGTCAGGATAAGGCTTCAGCCATTCAATCCTGTTTTCAGGAGCGCCAACCTCATTATCGCACCGCTCACTTTTTGTTTCTTCTTTCCTTCAAGACGCGCCATAAACAAGCGCTGGCAGCGGCCGCCTCGATTACACTCCTTATTAAGACAAATACAGAACCGCGAGTGGTAGCAGCGGGTGTGAATGTTCAACCCTTTGGAGTGCGCCGGCTTGACGGCGCTTTGGTCGGCTGTGACAGGTGGGCCCGCTCAATAGGATTGCATTCGCCGAAAAGCAGCCGGTATCGATCCAACACGGACGAAAGCGGCGACAGGTCGCCGCACTCCAAAGAGTTGAGTGATCATACGCGGTCGCTACCACAACCCCGGCAGCCGGACTGCCGGCTGTGCCCCGGTCCGCTCCCGGTTCTGATTTGTTGAAGGGTTAGGCTCGAGAGTGTGTTTGTAGCACGAAAGTAAAACTCTTTACGTGCCTCGTCACTCTTCATCCATTTGGCCGCGTTCGCGATAGAGATTGAGTTTATTGTGGAGTGTCTTAAGGCTGATTCCCAGCAGTTCTGCCGCTCGTGTCTTGTTGTTCTTTGTCTTTTGCAGCGTTCGCATAATCATCTGCCGCTCGACCTCCTCGATAGGTGTGCCGACCGGCAACGTAATTGTGTCTTCGTTTCTCAGCCGTTCACGCTGATCGATTGGATACGGCGCGAAGTGATGGCGTTCGATTTGTTCTCCCGAACAAATTATTACGGCGCGCTCGATAACATTTCGCAGTTCGCGCACGTTGCCGGGCCAGGCATGAAACTGCAAAGCCGAAATCGCGGCAGGACTGAGAAAACGCGCCGGCCGCGAGTGTTTCTCCGCAAGCTTGGTCACTAAATACTGTGCCAGCAAGCCGAGATCTTCTTTACGGTCCTTCA
>DIYZ01000042.1:1603-3529 GCA_002427845.1 Chloracidobacterium sp. UBA6041
CGCACCGATCTCTCCTCGATAACGCGCAGTAGCTTTGCCTGCAACAGCGCGGGCATCTCGGCAATTTCATCCAGCAGCAGTGTGCCGCCGTCGGCTAACTCAAAGCAGCCGGCGCGCCGCGATGCCGCACCCGTAAAGGCGCCCTTTTCGTGACCGAAGAGTTCGGATTCCATCAGGGTGTCGGGAATCGCGGAACAGTTAATTCCGATGAACGCCTTGTCGCGCCTGGGACTTAATTGATGGATGGTGCGCGCAATTAATTCTTTGCCGGTGCCGGATTCGCCTGTAATCAAAACGGAGGCGGAAGATGGAGCGACTTGCTCTACGAGAGAATAAATTTCGCGCATCGGCGCCGAGCTGCCAACTAACTCGCCGAATGCGCCACGGTCCTGCAGCTGCCGGCGCAGCAGTTGGTTTTCGCGTTTTGCTTCCGCAAGTTCAACGGCGCGATCCAACACCACGCGAAGCTTGTTTGCATCGACAGGTTTCTCGAAATAGTGATAAGCGCCCTCTTCCTGAATCGCGCGTATGGCCAACTCGATCGTACCGCTCTCCGCCACCAGAATGACCGGAATCGAAGATTGTTGCGCGCGAAGTTCGCGCAGAACGTCGGAACCTTCCGCGGGCGAGAGCGAACTGGTGTCGATAATCACAGCGGGATCGGTTTCGCTGATGAACTGAATGCCGGGCGAAGTGTTTTGCTGGAGAACGACGTCATAACCCCACGAGGCGATCAGTTGTTTCAGCGCTTCACCACTCTGGGCCTCAGCGTCTAAAAGGAGTATGCGGCGGGGCGACGGAGACATCGTCACGCAGTTTAGCATGAAGTAGGACGAAACATTTTCCATATCTCATTTGACATTTTTCAGTGGTCATTTGAGACCGCGCCGCGCGATTTGAATGAGAAATGGTAATTGAGAAATGATAAATGGAAAATGTGGTGTCGTTCCGAAATAGCGATAAAGAAACAGACAGACAGGAATCTCTGTCCTACTTGTTTGCAAAATACTCGGCGATGGCGCGCGCGAGCGCGGAGATCGTAAATTGCTCGGGCAGAATTTCTACACGCAGACCAAATTCCGCGGCGGTCTTTGCCGTGACGTCGCCGATGCACGCAACTACAACTCCGGCAAGGGGCACGTTCAGATCCTGCGTGTCGAAAAGCCGCGCAAGATTCTTCACTGTCGAAGAACTCGTGAAGGCAATGCAATCAGCGCTTCCTGAAAGCATGGCGCCGACGCGTCCGCAATCGAGGTTCGCCGGAAGCGACGTGCGATAGGCGGGCGCGATATCGACACGGGCGCCGGCATCTTGCAAAGCTCGAGGCAAATAATCGCGCGCGACCGAAGCACGGGGAATCAAAACGTTCAGACCCGGCAATCTGTCTGCGCCGCCGACGTATCGCTGCAACGCCGCAAAGACGCCCTCCGCATTAAACTCTTGTGGAATTACGTCGACGTGAACATGGAGGTCGTGAAGCCGCTCAGCAGTCGCTTCGCCGATTGCGCACACTTTGAGTTCGTCCAGGTCACTGGTGTTGCGGTCGCGCGCTTTGAGGCGTTTGAAGAAGTATTCAACTCCATTGATGCTTGTAAAAATTAACCAATCATAGCCATAGAGATGGTCGATGGCTTCATCGAGGCGTTCATAACTTTCGAGTTCGCGGATTTCAATCGTGGGACAAACGATGACGTTGGCGCCGAACCTCTCGAGCTCGGCGACAAACTCGTCTGCCTGATTCTGCGCGCGCGTGATAACAATAGTGCGCCCATTGAGCGGCTGAGTATTCGCCGGCATCGGTTGTGTTGGTTTCGAGTCCTTCATCGAGTTCACGCTATTTGACGTGTAGCTTTCAACGAGCTTGCGAAGCAAGCGGAAGAATATAGCCCAGGGTGCGCGGGGTCCCCAGCGGGGCAGCCCCGCTGG
>DIYZ01000042.1:3717-4522 GCA_002427845.1 Chloracidobacterium sp. UBA6041
CGGGGTCCCCAGCGGGGCAGCCCCGCTGGGGTGCTGATGCGAGCGAAGCGAAGCGGAACCCTGGGTAAGAAGGCCCCTAAGATTCCCAGCCTGCTTTAGCGAGCAAAAGCGTTCTGTCGCCCGCTAAAGCGGGCTGGGTTGCATTCCTAAACTATTCCCAGGGCTGCGCTCCGCTCCACTGCGTTTCGCTCCGCTTACCCTGGGCTAAATTCTGCCGCCAGCTCTCTGCTGGCTCGTCGAATGACTTCGGTGCAAAAGACTCGGTTGCAAGTTGATAACGGCGAAGGAAGAGATCCTAAGCTGATGCCAACAGCTTGTCCGCGCCTCGCTCCAAAAGTCGTTTCGCCAACCGATTACCAAGATCCTCCGCCTCGTCCAGTGATCCGGAAATGCGGTCTCTAACAATCTGTTTACCATCAGGGTCGGCCACCAATCCATCAAGTCTGATGCGCTTCTCCCGCACAACCGCATGCCCCGCAATCGGCAACTGGCAGCCGCCGCCCAGGGCGCGCAGGAAGGCTCGCTCAGTTATGCAGGCCAGCCGGGTGAATTTGTGATCCAGCTTGCTGACTGCGGCAATGGCAGCTTCATCAGCGACACGTGTTTCGATACCTATCGCGCCTTGTCCCACCGCCGGAAGCATTTGGCTGGTTGATAGCGGAGCACTTATGCGCTGCTCCAGCCCCAGCCTTCTAAGACCGGCACAGGCCAGCAGGAGAGCATCATATTGGCCCTCATCGAGTTTTCGCAGACGCGTGTCTACATTACCTCGCAAATCTTTGCAAACAAGGTCGCCGCGCAGTTG
>DIYZ01000042.1:4797-19067 GCA_002427845.1 Chloracidobacterium sp. UBA6041
CCTCAACGGACGGCTGTGAACCTCGTTCCCGCAGCCTCAGCACCAGCGCATCGCGCGGATCTTCGCGTTTGCAAATGGCTGGGATTGCCAAGCCTTCGGGAACAATCGTGGGTAGGTCCTTTAACGAATGAACTGCCAGATCAATACGGCCGTCAAACAAAGCATCTTCAAGCTCCTTGGTGAAAACGCCTTTGCCGCCAATCACTGAAAGTGGCTCAGTCTTCACGTCGCCCGACGTTTTAATTATTTCGATGCGGATATCCAGCGAGGGATTGAGAAGTTCCAGCTCGGCCTTGACCATTCCCGACTGCGTCAGCGCAAGCTTCGAACCACGAGAGCCAATGACAAGCGAGTTTTTCATGCAGGATTCGGACCGAAAACTATTCTTCGAGGCCGAAGATGTCGCGCCAGGCCTGAATTGTCTCAGCATCGCTGGCGTCAGAAGAGCGTCGCATGTGACTCAACAGGGGATGGGAAATTTTGTTGACCGTCGATACTAATAGTGCTTCGACTGCCTTCTCCTGTTCGGCAGTCAACGGGCCAAGGCGATTTCGTTGGCGCGCCATCTCCAGCCTGGCGATATCGTGGAGTTTGTTTCGCAGGGCGCCGATAGTTGGGCCAATGTCCAGCACGCGTAGCGCCTGCTGAAATTGCATGATCTCAGATTCAACAATCAATTCCGCACGCTCCGCTTCGCGCTCGCGTTCGCGAATATTCGATGAGATCACTGACTCCAAATCGTCGATATCGAAAACAAAAACGTTGGGAATCTTACCAACCGCGGGATCGATGTTGCGGGGAACGCTGATGTCGATAAAGAAAGAAGGCCGATTCCGGCGCTTACTCAACGCCTGGCGGGCCATTTGTTCGGTGATCACGTAATGGTCGGCGGCGGTCGAACAAATAACGATGTCCGCTTCGACAAGGTGGCTTGGCAGCAGATCAAACTTGACCGCTTCCCCTCCGAGTTCGCGCGCGAGCCGTTCAGCGGGTGCTTCCGTGCGGTTAGCAAGCAATACGCGGCTGACGCCGGCGTTCACCAGGTGACGCGCAGAGAGCTCGGCCATCTCGCCCGCCCCAACCAGAAGCGCCGTGCGGCCTGCCAGTGAATTGAAAATCTTCTTGCCCAGCTCCACGGCCATATAACTGATCGACACTGCGTTCGCGCCAATGCCAGTCTCTGAGCGCACACGCTTGGCGACGCGAAACGCGTGATGGACCAACCGGTTTAATATTCGTCCGGCGGTGCCGGCTTCAAGCGCCATCGAATAAGCGCGGCGCACCTGGCCCAGGACTTGAGGTTCGCCGACAACCATTGAATCGAGCGAGGAAGTGACGCGAAAGAGATGTCGCACCGCCTCATGGTCAGTGTGCTGGTAAAGGTGGGTTTCAAAAAAGGCCCGGGGAAGATAGTCGGAACGGCTGAGAAATTGAGTGATGCGATCGGTCGTATCGGCTAAGCGCCCAGTTTCAACGAGCACTTCCACGCGATTGCAGGTCGAGACAATCAAACCCTCTCTAACGATCTCCCCATCCACAAGTGTGCGCAAACCTGTAGAGCACGCTTCGTCAGTGAAGGCAAGGCGCTCCCGCACTTCAATGGGTGCGGACTTGTGATTAACTCCTACGAGAACGATAGACATTGCTTGCTGTTACTCGTCGTGTTCGTTTAGAGGGTGGACTTGGTAGCTGTTTTTGCTTTTAGTAGCGGCACAAGTGCCGCGTCAACGCTCCGACAATATTCGTCTAAACACTCCAACAATATCCGTTTAGATGGCGGACTTGTCCGCCGTCTTCTAATTGTTCGGCGGCACAAGTGCCCCCTCTAAACGGCCAAATTCACGTCATGTTTCAAATCTCCGTCACCCGAAAACATGATAACCGCCCATAAGCCGGGCGCCGAAAAACGTAAAAAGAACGAGTCCAAATCCGGCCACGCCCATCCAGGCGGCCCTTCGGCCGCGCCAGCGAGCCGTCGAGCGATAAAGAATTAGCAAGAGGTACAGGATCCACGTGAGCGCCGCGAAGATCTCTTTCGGATCATTGTGCCACAGTCGCCCATCGCGTGACGATGCCCAAACCATGCCGGTGGCAATACCCACAGTCAGCAGCGTCAGACCGATTGCGGCCGAGCTCGTAGCGATTTCATTGACTGTCGTTAACGAAGGAAGTCGGTGAAAGATCGCGCTAAATGTTTTGAGTTTTAGCTCGCGTTCTTGCAGGAGATACATAATGCTGGCCAGAAAAACGACAAAGAATGCGGCATAGGCGAAAAAGAGCAGCGTAGTGTGTACTGGGAAAAGCCAACTCGCTGACAACACACTTTTCTCTGCCGAGTCCTGAATTGGCGGGCGGATGATGATAGCGAGAAAAATAAGAAGTGAAACCAGCGGCAGCGTAAAACTGCCGAGCGGCCTGGCACGATACCGGTAAACCACGAGGGCATAGCTCGCCACCAGCGTCCAGGCCAGGAAAGAAAGTGTTTCACGTAAATAAAAAAGCGGATAGTGGCCATAGATAGCCCAATCAGCAATCAGGGCGGCCGTATGCAGCAAGAAACCTGCGGCCGCCGACCAATCAGATACACGTTGAAGCGTGCGACGCTTGTTAAGGAACGCAAGCACTGCGTGTATTGCGGCGACAACGTAAGCTGCCAGGACGGCGAGCAATAAGGATCTCATTGTGATTAATGCGGACGACGTAATTCTAGTTGATGAGCGAGGGCGCGGCAAGGTAGCCCACTCACTGTCCGATACGCGCCTTTTACAGAACCGCTCGCGGTAGCGAGCGGATGCTACACTCATCGTTCGATACTCCACTCTTGCGAATCGCTCGCTACCGCGAATGGTTTTGTGAGCATTCGCCGAGTCTACTTGAGGGGCAATGTCATGCAGATGAGTGTTCCGCAAGAGTGGCATATCCTGAGGTGACCGCTGCACCCCGGTCGCTATCGCTCCCGGGTCTGTAAGAGCGGTGGTTCCGTAAGAGTCGCGTATCGGAGGGTGAGTGGCAGCATCCGCTCGCTACCGCGAGCGGTTCTGTAAAGGCGTTGCCCGGCGCGATGGCAACCGTTATTCTGGCGGCACTCATCGAAGTAGTACGTCCCAGGGTTTCTGGCCTGACCTGGTATTTAAGATTTTCCCGCTGGAGAAAGCCGTGCAAGCCAAAGTGCTTCGTATCTGCCTCATCGGCACGTTGTGTATCGCCGGTGCGATTGCGGCACCCCTTAGTCATGCGCAACGAAAGCCGCGCGTTTCAGTCAGGACGCCGCCGGCCAGTCAGCCGACACCAGAACCTGCGTCCGAGACAACACCAGCCGTAACGCCTCCCGCCGATGAGCCTCAGCAAGTTGAAACCATAAAGATCAACACAAACCTGGTCACCGTTCCCGTCATTGCTACCACCGCCTCCGGAACGTATGTTCCGGATTTGAAACAAAATGAATTTAGCGTTTTGGAAGATGGCTTGAAACAGGAGATAGCGTTTTTTGCTACGGTGAATGCACCTTTTCATGTGGTGCTGTTGTTGGATACCAGTGCCAGCACACAAGAGAAGTTGCATTTGATTCAGCGGGCCGCAGTTGCGTTTGTCCAGCAACTGCAAACCGGCGATCGCGTGAAAGTGATCTCTTTTGACAGTCAGGTGCGAGAGCAAAGCGACTTCACCAACAGCAGAGCCGAGCTGGAGAAAGCTATCTACAGCACCAGATCGGGTACCGGCACGAAACTCTATGATGCGCTGGATCTGGCGCTCTCTTCGGTTCGCACAATACAGGGTCGGAAGGCTATCGTTCTTTTTACCGACGGCGTCGATTGGCATAGTGACGAGGCCTCCTTTGACAGCACCATGCATTGGCTGGATGAAGAGGGCGTGATCGTTTATCCCATACGTTATGAAACTCGCGCTGAGACCGAGCGCATCGTCCGTGGACAAGCAGACGACCAGGCGACGCAACTACCGACGATTGGAGTTATTCATAGCCCACCGTCCGGAACCACTGCTCCGACATTCCCAAGCGATGAACCCAGCACAGTGCCTACAAGTGGTCAGGCGAGAAGAACTGGTCCATTTGGCCTGCCGCTGCCCGGAGAAATTCTCAGAAGAGGACGCGGCGACGACCCCGACTCTGCCAGGTTGCCGCCCTCGAATCGATTACCTCCATCCGGGGAACCAACCGATCCCCGCGACCGGCGATCAGACCCGCGTGACGGTCGTACTGATCGACGTGACCGGGGCCCTGACCCTGGACCGTCGACGCGTAGGCGGCGCGATGATGATTCGATAGGCGCGATGCTTGATCAGCTTTATGAAAAAGCTGATAGCTATTTAAATGAATTAGCAAACAAGTCAGGCGGCCGTCTGGTCAGGGCTGACACACTGGGTTCATTGCCCGACGCATTCGCGAAGATCGCAGCGGAATTACGCACGCAGTATGCGATCGGATACTATCCCGCAAACAAAGAGCACGACGGGAAATATCGAAAGCTCAAGGTAACCACCACACGCAAAGACGTCGTTCTACGCGCTCGCCCCGGTTACCGCGCGCCTGCCGGTGGTTGAAACGCAATTATCGCAGAGAACCTCCACTTCAAAGTGACACCAATACAGAACCGTTCGCAGTGATCGGGTCCTGGCATCCAACTGACGACCTCGGCAATACAGAACTGCTCGCGGTCAATCCTATCTACGTTGGGTCTTGCATCCGCTCGCATCCACCACCCCAAACGGGCTGCCCGCTTGGGGACCCCGGTCCGCTCCCGGTTCTTGCATTAGTCTCTGCGCCGAGGTTGAAGATTCTCGAGCTTCACAATCCTTGAACTTGCTCGCGAAATCACAATCTTCATCAACTGACTCACCTACCCGATTCCCGGTCTTGTGACCTACTCTTCACTCGTGCTAGTTTTTGAAACAAGCTAAATTAACGACATCAAGACGGACACTCCGGTCTGTAATACTTTTCAAGGAGCACTTAGCCTGCGACTATGCCTGATCGAAACGATGCGTGGGAGTTGTTGTGCGAGTACACCAAGGGCGAGAGTTTGCGCAGGCATGCTTTAGCAGTCGAGGCTGCCATGCGGGCGTGTGTCAAGCGCTATGGCACCGCGGAAGACAACCGGGAGGAGTGGGGACTGGTCGGACTACTTCATGATTTCGATTATGAAATGTTTCCGTCCGCTGACCAGCATCCGTTTACCGGCGCAAACATACTTTGCGGACGCGGCTATTCTGATCGATTTATTCGCGCCATCATGGGCCACGCTACTTACACCGGCGTACCTCGCGATACGGCGATGGCCCGGGCGCTCTTCGCTACCGACGAGCTTTGCGGTTTCCTGGTGGCGTGTGCACTGGTGCGACCCACAAAGAGTCTCGATGATCTTGAAGTTGGCTCAGTGAAGAAGAAACTGAAAGACAAAGCGTTTGCACGCTCGGTAAATCGGGACGACATTCGGCAGGGAATTGAAGAGCTTGGGGTCGACCTTGATGAGCATATTCGCTTTGTAATTGACGCCCTGAGGCCTGTGCAGGAAGCAATTGGACTAAACCTTCTCGCTAAAGGGTCTGACTAAGAAATGAGCGTAACCGCAAAGAACGCGAAAGGCAGCGTAAAGAGACGCCCTGAAAAACTTTGCGTTTCTTTGCGAATATCTCTGCCGTCTTTGCGGTTCGTTTGTAGTTCAACCAATCCTCAACCCACGTTGTGCTGCAAGCCGGGTTGCGGCTGAATGGGTCCGGTGCGGGACGTGTAGATCGAAGCGAAAACGAAAATACCTAAAGTTAACAGTAACGACAAGAGCGTGGTGAGCACAGCTTGCAACTTGCGGCGTCGTGCGGTGTGGCGATAGACGAAGATTGCTGCAAACAGCGTGGCTACTGCCGGAAGCAGAAATGTTGCAAGCACCAGCAGGCCTGGGGCCGTTACGGATTTTAGCGAAGAAAAGACAGACAGGATGATTGCGATTGCTGAGCCCGCCCCAAGCAGGCCGGCAATCAGAGACGAAATAAGTACCAGCTTCAGGCGCATTTACTTGTATCCTTCAGCGGTCCTGGTTTGACAGACTCGAGTTTGTCCGGCGAAAGCGGCGCTAAGGATAACACAGCCTGTAAAGCAACGGGCCGCGCGTGGTCCTTTGTCTGGTGGCAGCCTGGAAGTTTTCGCAAGAGCCCTATAAGCTACAGATATGGTTACAAGAAGCGCCTTGATATATCTCTCCCGGCAGGAGGGACTGAAGGAATTCGCCGCCCGCTTTCGGCCTTTTAAGAGGTTGACGACGCGCTTTGTGGCCGGCGAAACAATTGACCAAGCGGTGGCCGCTATTCGCGAGTTGAACGCGGAAGGCTGCTCGGCTTCTTTCGATCACTTAAACGAATCCGTTGCTAATCCTTCCGAGGCTGAGGGTGAAGTCAAGGAGTATCTTCGCGTCCTGAGTCGCATTGACGAGACCGGGATTAATTCGAACGTCTCGATCAAGCTTACGCAGTTCGGGCTGGAGTTGGACCCCGAGTTAGCTTACCGAAACGCGCGCGCAGTGGTTGAGGATGCGGCCCGCCGGGGAAATTTCGTGCGCGTGGACATGGAAGGTTCAAAAGTTACTCAGCAAACGATCGACATTTTCAAACGGTTGCGCGCTGAGTTTGGTTTGAATGAAGTGGGCATAGTGTTGCAGTCATATCTGCGCCGCACCTACGACGACGCGCAGCAGTTGGTCAAACTTCCGGCGCGAATTCGCATTTGCAAAGGCGCGTACAATGAACCTCCCGAAGTTGCCTTTCCCGACAAGAAAGATGTAGACGAAAATTACGTTCGCGTAATGCAACTGCTGCTTGCCAGCGGCGTCTATCACGGCATTGCGACTCACGATCCGAAGATGATTGACGCAACGATCGATTTCAGCAAACGCGAAGGAATCGGCAAGGAAGCTTTCGAGTTTCAGATGCTTTACGGCGTGCGGCGCGACCTGCAAAGACAATTGGCTAAAGACGGCTACAACATGAGGGTCTATGTGCCGTATGGAAAACACTGGTATCCTTATTTCATGAGACGGCTGGCGGAGAGACCCGCGAACATCTGGTTTGTGTTGAAGAACCTGCTCAAAGGTTAGCTTCCCATGGACAATATGCTCTGGATTCTTTGGTGTGTGCTCGGCGCGGTACTAATCGTGGCTGAAGTATTCACGTCGGGTTTTGTACTGTTATGGTTTGGCATCGGCGCGCTGGCGGCCGGGTTCGCCGCGATCGTCGGCATCAACAATCTCGGTTTGCAGTTTGTTATTTTTGCGCTGGTTTCCATCGGACTCACCGCCGCCTCGCGCACAATTTTTGTAAACTATTTTTCTCGCGAGAAGACTGGCGACTCCCTGCGTACCGGCGTCGATTCGCTGCCGGGAAAAATCGGCACAGTTGTCTCCTCCAGCCGCGGCGCGATGCAGGAAGGCGCGGTCAAAGTTTTTGGTTCAACGTGGACGGCCTACCCTGCTGAAGGCGAATCGCCGCTCGAAGCGGGCGAGCGCGTGCGCGTAGAAAACGTGGAGGGTGCTTCAATCTACGTTCGCCGCATAGACGAAACTGCCGACTGGAGACAGAAGGCGCTGCCGGATAATTGAACTAAAAAGAGTTTGGAGAACGCTTTCAGCGAGGTTCGGTGTCGGGGTCGTAGGTGTCGTCGAGGGTCTTGTCTTCTTCTTTAATCGCCGGTAATTCGACCGTGATGCGATCGCTGGCAGGTTCTTCGAGTTCGTCGCCGCTGAAACGCGCCAGAATTACCGTGATGTTATCCTCGCCGCCGCGGTTGTTGGCTTCGGCAATTAATTCATCACACGCCTTGGAAAGATCCGGATTGCTGGCCACAATATTTTGAATATCTTCCGCACGCAACTTTCCCGATAAGCCATCACTGCAAAGCAACAAGGTATCACCGCGCCGCAAACGTATCCTGCCGGTCACGGGTGTCACGTCGCCTTGCGCGCCGAGTGCCTGCAAAATGACGTTCCGAAACATGTGGGTCTCGGCTTCTGCCTCGCTGATCTGGCCGACGTCAACGAGCTGCTGCACAAGTGATTGATCCTTGGTAGCCAATCTGATTTGATCTTTACGAAGGAGGTAGCCGCGGCTGTCGCCGACCTGGACCAGATCCAGAAAATCACCGTGGATTGCCGCGCCCGTAAAGGTTGCACCCATGCCGGCACAACGCGAATCTTCCTGGCTCTTGTGATGAATGGCGAGATTGGCGTAGACGGTGGCGTTCTTCAAACAGTCGACGAGCGGCGTCTCATCGTCGCAACCTTCTTCCGAGTCGCCGCCCATAATCATGTCGCGCACGGAATCTACGGCCATCCGGCTGGCAACATCTCCGGCCAGGGCGCCACCCATGCCGTCAGACACAACCAGCACGAGGCCTTTCTCGCCAAGTTCGAAGTTTGACAAATCTTTCGGGGCGCCGGCGCCGTCGGTGCCGGTCCATGTCTGCTGTTTCGAGAGCTCGAGAACCAGGAAATTGTCCTCGTTACCCCGGCGGACGCGACCTACATCCGATTTTGCATGCAGCTCAACATTCATAAGCGCGTGAAGGCGATTCAGGAAAAGGCAAAGTGCTTTTGGATTCTAACCCGTTCGTAGTTTGGCTGTCACTTCCGTTTTCGTGTAAGGCGATCTGCTGGATTGCGCGCAAACTAAACAGTTTGCGTTACAAAACCAACCAAGCCGCGCAAACTAAACAGTTACAACCCAATATCATGACCGCGCAAACTCAAATGCCGTTTAGCGCCTGATCGAGGTCGGCGATTATATCATCCGTGTCTTCGAGCCCGACCGAAACCCTGACCAGACCATCGCTGATACCCAAACGCTCCCTTTTTTCAGTATCTACAGACGCGTGAGTCATGGTTGCAGGGTGCGAAATGAGAGTTTCCACGCCGCCCAGACTTTCAGCCAGGGTGCACAACCTAACCGACTCCAGCACGGTGCGCGCCGCTTCGAGCGAGCCTACGTCAAATGCAACCATGCCGCCGAAGCCACTCTGCTGGCGTTTAGCTAGCGCGTGCTGCGGGTGCGACGCAGAGCCGGGATAATAAACTTTCTTGACCTTCGGATGCTCTTCGAGAAAAGCGGCGACGGCGCGGCCCGACTTGTCGTGTTGCTCCATGCGCAAGGCGAGCGTCTTTGTCCCGCGCATGACGAGCCACGAGTCGAAAGGCGAGAGAATCGCCCCGGCGCTGTTTTGAATGAACCCAATCCACGCCGCATCTTCTTCGTTGTTCAAAACTACTACGCCGCCGATGCCGTCCGAATGCCCATTCAAATATTTCGTGGTTGAATGCACGACAATGTCTACACCAAACTCGAGCGGGCGTTGGAGGTAAGGCGACATGAAGGTGTTGTCACAAACAACGCGCGCGCCGGCCCGGTGAGCCACTTCCGACACCTCGCGAAGATCCGTAACGATCATCACCGGGTTTGTCGGAGTTTCGACGAAAACCATTTTAGTGTTGGGCTTGATGGCCGCTTCTACGTTCAGTGCATCTGACGTATCCACGAAATCAAATTCAAGGTTGTAATTCGCGAGCACTTTGGTGAAGAGGCGAAACGTGCCGCCGTAAGTGTTGTCGGAAACAACGACGTGCTCACCGGCCTTAACCAGACGCAAGGTGGCGTCAATCGCTGCCATTCCCGAGGCGAAGGCAAAGCCAAAACGCGCGCCTTCAAGCGCGGCAATGTTTTGCTCCAGGGCGCTGCGCGTAGGATTCTGGGTGCGCGCATATTCGTAGCCTTTGTGTTTCCCGAGGCCATCCTGCGCGTAGGTCGAAGTTTGATAGATAGGAACTGACACCGCGCCGGTCGTTTGGTCTGGTTCCTGTCCGCTGTGAATTGCCGTAGTTGCGAAACCCATATATTAATGAATCGTAAATCGTAAATCGCGAATAGTAAAACGCCTGTAACGCAAACTGTTAGTTTGCGGCTTAAGTCTCAATAGCTGTAACGCAAAACTGTTAGTTTGCGGTGCAAGCTGAGGCTTTCACTCCCTGGCGAATGAAGCGGGGCATGGTAGCCCGCGTGTTAGGCAGTGTCAATTGGGATTGAACCTTAGTACTGATGCATTTTAGGCACATCCAACTGAGTGCGACTCAACACAGAACCGGAGTGGACCCCCCCAGCCGGGCTGCCCGGCTGGCGTGGTGGTAGCGACGGGATATTACATTCAACTCGCAATGGCCCTTGAAATTCCTTATTCCCTTTACCGTTGCGCTTCTTCTGGATGTAAGCGGCTCAACGCAATCGCAACTACAAGCCATACGCACTGCCGCCAATGCGTTCATCAAACTGATCGACTACCCGCAGGGGCATGATGTCTTAATTTCAGCTCTTCTCTGCGTGTCCGCCTTGAGCTTTTCGCGGCTAGGATTCATCGCAGTGACTCAGCGCGGCTTTCAGCCGCAACCAAAGGTGGCACTCTTCAAATAACCAGCGTGAGCGGTTGGCAGCATAAAGTCTCGCACCCCAGCCGAGCCTCTCGGCTGGGGTGCGAGACTTTACGCTGTCACCTGCTTCGCAGGTTTGCTCAGTGCGGTCTACAAAGACTCGTCTCCGGCGCCACGCGAAAAACAAAAACCTGGACCTTTGCTACGCAGAGTTAACGCAGAGAGTAAATCAAACTGATCGACTACCCGCAGGCGCATACACGCAGGCGCATGGACGTTGACACTCGCAGGCGCGCAAGTTAATCTGTTATCCCGTGAATCACACGGGAACAAATCCTCCAAACAATCCCAAAGCAAAAGCTGTCGCAATCATCCCCGCTCGCTACGATTCTGTTCGCCTGCCTGGCAAAGCTCTGCTGGAAATCGCCGGAAAACCCATGATTTGCTGGGTTGCCGAGCGTGTGAGTACCGCCCGCAACGTTAGTCGCGTCATCGTTGCTACGGATGACAAGCGCATACTCGATGCGGTGACCTCCGCGGGACATGAAGCCGTGATGACGTCCGCGCATCATGCGAGCGGCACGGACCGGATCGCGGAAGTTGCGAGTTCATTGGAAGACGCCGACATCATCGTGAACGTACAAGGTGACGAGCTACTGCTTTCGCCCTTAACGATCGAGCAAGCAGTCGAAGCAATGGAAGAACGGAAAAACCGGGACAGGGGCAAAGGGGAAGGATCGGACCGGGGTAAAGGGGAAGGGGGAAAGGGGAACGAAGAGAGAACACCTGACGAAGAGATCGGGTGGGAGATTGGGGAGATCGGGATTGTTACGACTTGGGAACCGATTGAATCGGCCGCGGACGTTTTGAATCCTGACGTTGTTAAGGTCGTGATCGACGATAGCGGACGCGCGATTTATTTTTCCCGTTCGCCTGTGCCTTATCCGCGCGACGCCGCTCTGAAGCATCACGGGCTCAAGGCAGCGTTAGAAAACGAACCGACATTGCTGAATAGTTTTCGCAAGCACACGGGCCTTTACGTTTACCGCCGCGAAATCTTGCTTGCCTTTGCGCAGTGGCCGCAATCAGAGCTTGAGCAAATGGAGTCGCTCGAACAATTGCGGGCGCTGGAACACGGCGTGAAGATCAAAGCAATCAAAGCAAGCACGTCGTCGATTGGGGTTGACACGATAGAAGATCTGGAACGAGTAAGAAAGATTATGGAGGAGAAGAGTTTCGGGTTTCGAGTTTCGGGTTCCGAGTTTGCGCGGACAAGTTAACAGTTTCGAGTTCCGAGTTTTGGGTTTCGATTTCGCTTGCGCACCGCTCGAACTCCTGGCTCGACACCTGGAACACGAAACTCGGAACACGAAACGCGAAACTGGAAACACGAAACGCGAAACTGGAAACCCGGATTTATGAACGACTGGATTGGATTAGCGGTAATTGGCTTCATTGTTTTGGCCGCGCTGTTTGCTGTGTGGCAGCTCAGTAAGCCTTACGACGTGACGGTTGAAGAGTTTGAGAAGCGCGCCGCTGAGGCGCCGAGCTTATTGAGCGCCGGCTTTGTCGGACTGCAAAAGATTCTCGACCCTGCCACCGTAAAGGCCGTGCAGGCGCAGGAGGATTTCAAGGAAGGACGGTTCGACGCGGAGCAGGGAAAGGGTGACGGACCCGAACCGGGGGAAGAAGAGGGCAGGAGGCAGGAGCAGGAGGCAGGAAGCACAAGGCAGAAGGAAGTAAGCACGTGGCAGAAGGCATAAGGCAGTAAGCAGTAGGACAGACTTTCCAGTCTGTCCCACAAAAAAACGACAGGCAGGAATGCCTGTCCTACTTAGGAAGGCATACTTAGGAAGGCATACTTAGGAAGGCATACTTAGGAAGGCAGCAATGACTAAATACATCTTCGTAACGGGTGGTGTCGTTTCCAGTTTGGGAAAAGGTTTAGCGGCTTCTTCGATTGGGTCTCTGCTGGAGGCGCGCGGTCTCAACGTCGCGCTCATTAAGCTCGATCCTTACATCAACGTCGATCCCGGCACGATGTCGCCGTTTCAACATGGCGAGGTGTTCGTCACCGACGATGGCGCGGAAACAGATCTGGATCTGGGGCATTACGAGAGGTTCACTCATGCTCATCTCTCAAAGGCAAATAATTGGACGACCGGCCGGATCTATCTTTCAGTGATCGAAAAGGAACGCCGCGGAGATTACCTCGGCAAAACCATTCAGGTGATTCCGCACGTGACGAATGAAATCAAGGATGCGGTGCGCTCGGTTGCGGAAAAAGACAATCCCGACGTCATTATCGTGGAGATTGGCGGCACCGTCGGCGATATCGAATCGCTGCCTTTTCTGGAAGCGATACGTCAAATGGGGAACGAAGAAGGCCCTGGCAATACGCTATTTGTTCATGTCACGCTTGTGCCCTTCATCGCCGCGGCCGGAGAACTGAAAACGAAACCAACGCAACACTCTGTTCGTGAGTTGCGCGAGATTGGTATCGCCCCCGACATTCTGCTTTGCCGTTCTGAAAGGCCGCTCTCTTACGATTTGCGCTCGAAGATTGCGCTCTTCTGCAACGTAAAGGAATCTGCCGTGATTAGCGCTCAGGATGTCGACACGATTTACGACGTGCCGCTCGCTTTTCACGAACAGGGTTTGGACGAATTGATTGTGACGCAGCTTGGGTTTGGCGCGCGCGCGTCGCAATCGGACCTGGCCGAATGGCGCGATCTGGTGGGCACGATTCGCGAGCCTTCCGGCGGCGAAACCTCGA
Source organism: Chloracidobacterium sp. UBA6041 (assembly GCA_002427845.1). Lineage (GTDB taxonomy): Bacteria > Acidobacteriota > Blastocatellia > Pyrinomonadales > Pyrinomonadaceae > PSRF01. Next base: position 17,989 of record DIYZ01000042.1, read on the forward strand.
TTGCCATCGTCGGCAAGTATGTTGAGCTGGAAGACTCTTACAAATCATTGCGGGAAGCACTGACGCATGGCGGCGTCGCCAATAAACTTCGCGTCGGTGTGAAATGGATTGAATCGGAAGAACTGATGGATGACGATTACGAGTCTCGCTTGCGCGACTTCGACGCGATACTCGTCCCCGGCGGATTTGGTAAACGCGGCATAGCGGGAATGATTCGCGCCATCACCTATGCGCGAAAAAGCGGTACGCCTTACTTTGGCATCTGCCTCGGAATGCAGACGGCCTGCATCGAGTATGCGCGCAACGTTGCCGGCTTAAAGGATGCCGACTCGACTGAATTTGATTCGACTAGTCCTTATCCGGTTATCTTCAAGCTGCGCGATCTGGTCGACGTGGAGGAGCTGGGCGGGACCATGCGGCTTGGCGCCTGGCCCTGCAATCTCTCTCCCGGTTCGCTGGCCCGGGAGGTTTACGGAAGCGAAGAGATTAGCGAGCGCCACCGTCATCGTTATGAGTTTAATCCCGAGTTTCGTGAAACACTCGAGCGTGCTGGTTTAGTTTTCAGCGGCGTTTCTCCGGACGGTAAGTTTGTTGAAATCGTAGAACTGCCGCGGGACGAACATCCATGGTTTCTCGGTTGTCAGTTTCATCCGGAATACAAATCGAAACCACTTAATGCGCATCCATTGTTCGCAGCGTTTGTCCTGGCGGCTTACGAGAATCGCCTGCGTAACGAAACATCCATGGACAAGAAAGGCGAAACTGAGCTTCTGATCGCGGAACGCGCGAATGTTGTAAACGCAGATTAAAGGAAGCGCTGAGCAAGTGCCAGAGTTAGGCGTGAGTGCTCGCTGACCAGCGGGGGCGAGCCCACCTTCCCAACCACGAGCTGATCAGAGTTGAGTTCCGATTCTTGATCGAAAGGCTTTCAAGCGGGTTTAACCAATTCGTCAGAGAGTCTCACGGCTGGGAAGGTGGGACTAGCACCGCAACGAGTCTGTCGGAAAAATCAAGAATCGCAAAAAACGGGGAATCAAAAATCATTCGCCGCAACCGAAAAACTCGTTAGAGGGCAAATG
>DIYZ01000042.1:19197-26802 GCA_002427845.1 Chloracidobacterium sp. UBA6041
GATTTTTCCGACAGACTCCAACGGGGCTGCCCCGTTGGGGACCCCGCCTTGCCCCCGCTGTTTGGCTAGCATTCAAGTTGAAACTGTTGACCTGCGCTACCCTCACTTGATCCAGAGTTTTCTTTAATTATTGTTGGTGGTCCGCTAAGGCGGACTCAAAACGCAGACCGCCTCGCTACCGCTCACGCCTCGTTTAGGTAATAATGCTATCGTTTCTCCCTCAGTTTATCGGGTTCATATGCTTCATTGCCCCAAATGCGGACGTCACTATTCGGCAGACTTTGAGATTTGTCCGGATGACCAGTCGCCGCTACAGGCTGACGCGACCGTCTCTGAGCCTACTCCTTTAGACCCACTCGTCGGCCATACGCTCGACGACAAGTATCTCCTCGAAGAGCGTTTGGGAATCGGCGGCATGGGCACTGTCTATCGCGCGCGCCACCTGCTCATCGATCGACCGGTTGCCGTAAAAGTTTTGAATGAACGTTTTGTTGAAGACGATGCGGCCCGTACCAGGTTTCGCCGCGAAGCAAGAGCTGCCGGCCGCCTGCAACACGCGAACGCCGTTACCGTCACCGACTATGGCCAATCACAAGATGGTTATGTCTACCTCGTCATGGAGTTGCTCGAGGGCCGTACTCTCCGCGACGTTCTCGCGAAGGAAGCGCCACTTGACGCGGCGCGTTCCGTGTCGTTGATGTTGCAGATTTCCGCGGCAGTGGCGGCGGCGCACGAAGCAGGAATAATTCACCGCGATCTGAAACCGGCGAACGTTTTTATCGTGCAACGCGCGGAAGTACCGGCTGTTGTCAAGGTGCTGGATTTTGGTATTGCAAAACTCGCCGCCGAAGCGCTGGACGAAGATGAGCCGATGACCCTGACGCAGGTCGGAGCGATGATCGGCACTCCGCGTTACATGTCGCCGGAGCAATGCGACGGCGCCGCGCTGACACCCGCGTCAGATGTTTACAGTCTCGGCGTCATTCTTTACGAGATGCTCACGGGCACTGTTCCTTTCAGTGGTTCTTCGCCTTTGGCGATTGCAATGAAGCATACCTCCGAGACGCCCCGCAGTCCTCGCGAGTTGGTTTCTTCGATCCCACCGGCGCTGGAGCAGGTAGTCCTGCATACACTCGAAAAGAGCCCGGAGGATCGGCCGGCGAATGCCGCGGAGTTTCGCGAGGAGTTATTGGCGACGGCAGAGCGACTGGGCCTTGAACATGCGGCGATCACCAGTTCGCCAAATATGGCGGCCTTGCGCAGTGTCGGAACGGAATCGCCATCCGGGCGGCTGGTGATCGATATTTCTCGTTTGCGGGAAAATCGCGCTGCCGGCTCCGAGGGCACTGAACTGACTGTCGTCGCCCAGAGCCCAGGGGTCGCTGCCGGAAATGGTCCCGACATACCGCCGCTGCAATCAACGGCCAGTCGCTCTTTCCCAAAACTCCTGGTGCCTTTCAATGGGTCGCGTAAGGAGAACAAACAACTCAAGGTGGTTGTCGCCGTTCTTGCCGCCATACTTCTAATTGGTGCAACACTCGCCGTCAGGTCGCTTATCAGCGCGCCGATCCCGCAAGCCGCGGCGACGGCAACGCCAAGTCCAACAGTGGAACCATCGCCGTCTCCTTCGCCCACGCCCGGGCCATCGCCAAACCGCGAAGTCAGAAAACCCGCTGCCAAGCCCACGAAGGAATCAAAATCCAGTTCCTTCGTTAAGAAGGTTAAGCGTATATTCAGGAATCCGTTTTAGAATCAGTAGAGCTTCATGGCAGACGTCCAGGTAAAGCCTTTCAGCGTAGGCAACACAACTTTCGGCGATGGCCGCCTAACAATCATCGCCGGCCCGTGCGTTATCGAATCGCGCGAACACGCGTTGATGATGGCCCGTGAATGCTCTGCGCGCGCACGCAACGCCGGGCTCGACTTCGTTTACAAATCATCATTCGATAAGGCCAACCGATCGTCGCTGCAAAGCTTCCGTGGCCTGGGTATGGAAGAAGGGCTGGAAGTCCTGCGGCAAGTTAAAGACGAAATCGGCGCGCCAGTGCTGACTGATATTCACGATGTTTCGCAGGTAGCGCCCGTGGCTGAAGTTGCCGACATTTTGCAGATTCCCGCGTTTCTTTCGCGTCAAACTGATCTGGTGCTGGAAGCAGCGCGATCGGGCCGCGCAGTCAATATCAAGAAGGGGCAATTTCTCGCGCCTCACGATGCCCGCAATATTGTAGACAAAGCGAGGGCAGTCGGCTGCGAGAGGCTGCTGCTCACTGAGCGTGGCGTAAGTTTTGGCTACAACAATCTCGTAGTTGACATGCGTTCGTTTCCAATCATGCGCGAATTTGGAGTGCCGATAGTGTTTGACGTTACGCATTCACTTCAGCTTCCAGGCGGGCTCGGACATGCAACCGGAGGGCAATCCGAGTACATCGAACCGCTCGCGCGCGCGGGAGTGGCTTGCGGTGTTGATGCGGTTTTTATGGAGGTGCATGAATGTCCGGAACGCGCGCCCTCGGACGGTCCCAACGCGCTGCCGCTCGAACGAATGGAAGCTTTGCTGATGATTCTTCGGGACATTCACAAGCTTGTGACCACACGCGGCCACGCTTGAGGATGGTTTATAAAATCAAAAGAAAAACAATTCGCGCAGATATGAAGAGAATTCTCGCAGCCAGTCTTACAACACTCGCAATTTTTGTTTTCTCAACTACAGCGTCCGCTCAGGAAGAAGCAAGAGCGGCCTGGCAAATAACTGACTTCAACATTGCTGCGAATGTGCAGCAGCCGGAGCGCGTTTTAAACGTTCAGGCAACTCTCAATGCAAGCAATGTCGGGCGCGGTATCGGTTCGTCTTTTACGTTTCGCATCAACGGTAAAGCGAGTATCAAGGCGGTGACGGTTGGGGGAGCGACTGCGACCTTTCGCACTGTTGCGGAGAGCTACGGAAATCTGCAAAGGGTAACTGTTACGCTTCCCAGTACGATTCCGCCAAATTCACCCGCCGTGTTGAATATCAGTTATACGCTGCCGGTTGAAAGCAATACCGGTCTCGGCGCAATCTCGCCAATCGGTTCTCAGTTTCTTCCGCTTTCGTTCTGGTATCCGGCGCCGAACACGCCCTTTACCGTGCGAGGCGCAGACACGGCGCCATTTCGTCTGGTTGTTAACGGCGCAAACGTGATTAGTTCCGGATTGGAAAAGAGCGGCGCGGCAGGTGCAACTGTTTACGAGCAGTCGCTTAATGCGCAGCCGTTTTTTGTTCAGGGAGACTGGGACAAGGTTGAAGGCACGGGCGAAAGCAAAAACATCACGGCGTTTCTTCCCCGAGGTGCGACGACGGAAGAGAAAAAACAGGCAGAAGCGATCCTGGTTTTCGCCGGCAATGCGCAGGCCTATTACGCGGGCCAGCTTGGTCCGGCGCCGGACGCGCCCATTCGCCTTGTTTCAGTGCGCCGTGGCTCCGGCTTTAATGATGCCGGTACGATTCTGATTGATCCCGCCATTTTTCGCCGTACGAAATTGGATTCGGCGACGGCGCTGCTTATTTCCGAAGCCATATCGCGCTTGTGGCTCGGGGCGCAGACGCCCGTGCGAGGCGAAGGTGGCGGACTGCTGCGAGACGGGCTGCCGCGCTTTCTGGCAACGTTGTTCATTGAGAAACAATTTGGCCGCGAGGTGGCCCAGGAGGAACGCTTGCGAGAGCGGCTCGCTTACAGCACGGTCGCAAAAAGGGATGCGCCGCTCGCGCGCCTGACGCCGCTTGATCCGGTTTATTTCAGCTCCGTGCCGAATAAGGGGGCCATGGCCTGGCGGCTGATTGATCAGACCCTGGGACATGACGCCTTCATTACGACACTTCGTGGTCTGTTGCAGACGGGCAAGGGAACCGTTAACGGAATCAGTCTTGCCGCTCTGCGTACTGCTTTAGGCGAGCGCGGCGGCGAACGAATTAAGAACCTCCTCGATCAGCAATTTGATCAGGTGACGGATATTGATTTAATGACCGGCGTGCCGCAACAGCGCGGAGGGGACTGGGTGGCCGCGTTGAGAAATCTGGGATCGTATGACGTTATAACTACGGTTAGAGCCACAACGGCGAGCGGTGAACAGCTTTCGGTTGACGTGACCGTCCCGGCACGAAATTTCAGTGAGGCTGTGTTCAAAACTCCGTCAAAGATCGTCCGGCTCGAGATTGATCCCGAGAAGCTCTATCCGCAGTTGGACTATTCAAATGACAGCGCGCCTCGGACGCGCGACGTTCAGGAAGCTTTGGGCGAAGCGACGCGTCAATTCGGCGCCCAGGATTACGTGAAAGCCGAAGCCATCGCGCGAGAGATACTTGCAATGACGCCTCGTATGCAGGAAGCACGCATTATTCTGGCGCGCGCGCTGCTGGGCCAGAACAGGAATGACGAGGCAGAGAAGTTGTTTCGCGTCGCAATAGAAGAAACACTGCCGACGCCTGCGACGCTGGCGTGGGCCAATATCGGCCTCGGCGAGCTTGCTTTAAAAAAGGGGCAAGCGGCGGAGGCTGCGAAGCACTTCAATGATGCTGTGCGTGCTGATGCAGAATATGCTTCATCGCTGGCGGCTCGCGCCGGGCGCATCAGGGCTGAAACGGCGGCAAATACTTTGCAGGTCGATCCCGCAATCCGTACCTTCATCACGCAACTTGACCAGGCGATTACGAGCGGAAAGAAGACCGAGCTTGAGTCGCGCGTCGTTTCCGGGGAACTCTTCAGGTTCATCAACGGCGTGGTGGGAACGCAGCCTGAGATATGGCAGACGCGGGTCTTACGCACGGAACAACTGGACGCCAATCTGGCGGCTGCTGATGTCAGCCTCGAGACCAAGGAATTGGGGCGGCAACAGTCGGGCACAGCCGTGCTCATTCTTTCGCGCGCCGGCGGCGGTTGGAAACTCGTCGGAATCGATCTCTTTGAAGTGCGATAAATAGGACAGACGTTCCTGTCTGTCTATTTTAGAAAAACCAGGTGACAGGCAAGAATGCCTGTCCTACGTTGCGTATGGAAGATCTCTCCTCAATTGAACGGCGCGCATCACACATCAAGTTGCTCTTGATGGATTGTGATGGCGTGCTCACCGACGGTCGTCTCTGGCTCTTGGAGGAGGGCGGCGAGCACAAAAGCTTCAACACACAAGACGGGCTGGGTCTCGACTTGTTTCACCGCTCCGGACTCAAGTCGGGAATCATTTCCGGACGCCGCTCGGTGGCGGTCGAGCGGCGAGCCGCCGAACTGGGTGTTGATTATTTACGACAAGGTGATCCCCACAAGATAAGCGCCTTCGAAGAGATACTGCGCCTGGCAGGTATCGAAGAAGACGAGGTTGCTTTCGTGGGCGACGATCTAACAGACATTCCACTTATGCGGCGATCGGAGCTGGCGGTTGCCGTTGTCGACGCGGCTGCTGAGACTCGATCCGCGGCGCATTACGTAACGCGAACAGCCGGCGGCCGCGGCGCTGTCCGTGAAGTAGTCGAGATCATTCTCAAATCACAGGGTCGTTGGAACGATTTGGTAGAAGAATATTTGCAGAAGTAGCACTCAGCAGTGGGCAGCAAGCAGTGGGCAGTGGTCAGTGGGCAGGGAGCTTTGGGTTGGGTCTCGGCAGTTCCAGATCTGGATTTTCCATATGTCATTTGCCATTATTTGCCATTTCTGATTGCCATGTGCTGCGATCAGTTGTTGCTTCGTTGACAGTTACCTTCGCCTTAACTATCTTTTGATTGCTCTCGAGCGGGCGTAACTCAATGGTAGAGTGTCAGCTTCCCAAGCTGGAAGTTGCGGGTTCGATCCCCGTCGCCCGCTCCAATTTTTTGCGGCACACGATCTGGTAATCGCTGCCGGTCGTAGTACCACGGAGATGAATCATGAGAATTCTCTTGCTCTGGACACTTCTCCTAATTCTTTTGCACCCCGGTCAAAATCCTGCTACGACCGCTGAAAATTCTCCCGTCGAAATACTCAGTTTCAAGTTCTACAAGACTCGTCAGGTGAAGGAGAAAACTGATCCTACGGAGACTGGTCCGGTTGCGGCTACGATATCTGGTGACAGAAACGCCGAGCGTAACCGCCGGGCCAACCCCACGCCTGGAGAAAGAGATCCGTATGACGATACTGTCGATGCGCGCAGCGCAGCATTGGAGCGAAGCGTGCAGGAATCGCGCGCCGCGAAGCCCGTAGATGGTTTCGCCTATCGCGCGAAAGTGCAAAACGCTAGCGCAAAGGTCATTGAAATTCTGTTCTGGGAGTATCAGTTCGTAGACTCAACCAATCCAGCGATTATGTCGCGCAGACAGTTTCTCTGCGCTGTCAACATCAAGCCGGCGAAAGAGAAAGAGATTCAAGCGTTTAGTTTGTCAGGTTCCAGCGATGTGGTAAGCGTTGGAGCGCTCGCCAACAAAGCGGGCAGTCCTTTTCAGGAGAAGGCCGTCATCAATCGCGTGGAATACGCGGATGGAACAATCTGGCAAAGAAAAGACTGGAGTCCTAACGACGTCAGGCTGGGCTACGAACGGGCTCTCCGCACGCCGTGGGGAACAGAGATGTGCAGAAGCCTTTGAACCGGTGCGGTAAGCTACCTCTTATTCATCAACTAATAGACCGGCCCGATAGAGCTAACTGCTTTTCGAGGCGGATCCCGCCTGCGGACATTGCAGTTCTCTTTATGCTTCGTATTCGAAGCGCGCCACGTCTGACTCGCCAAGAATCACCGTGTCTCCGGAATTCAATGTGGCTTCCGTGACTCGTTCCGACTTCGGATCGTTAATAAACGTTCCGTTGCGGGAGTCCTGGTCCACGATTTTGACGACACTATCACGCACGCCAATCCAAAGATGCCGCTTCGAAATTCGCGGATCTGAGACGACTATCTGCGAAAGACTACTCTCGCGACCGATATATGATCCTTCCGGCTTCACGTCGAATTGCTGGCCGGCCAGGACACCCGAAGTAAACTTTATCGAACCATAGGTGATGGCAACAGTCTTCTCGCGGGTGACGGCAACTGTGCGCGACGGATCAAACTCTGCTGCACCTGAATCAGCAGGGTCGAAAGCGCCTTCCGGAACACTTGCCACGTTTGGCTCCGGCAATGGCGGTGGCGTTTCAAAAGCGGGGGGAGGCGCGTCAAATACGACAGCGGCCTGCGGGATTTCTGGTGGCGGCATTCCCTCATAGCTTGAAGGACCGGGCCCGCTCGACATGACCCTGGCCGAGTTGGCCTGGAGCTTCCGGGCCTTGCTCCGTTTGCGCGCTACAAAAAATATCGTCAGACCGACACCGATGATCAGCACGACAAAAAAGAGAAGCACCAGGACAACAGCGATAATAATCCACATCGGCAAGTCAGACTGGGGCTCTTGAAATGCCAGGGCCAGAAAACTGTGAGTCATTGCAGATGCTCCTTGGAAAGAATGACGTAATTCCGCTTGGCTTATTCAGCCGGGAATATTAGCGCAAAAATGAGTTGACCGTTGATAAATCTCGCCAGTGCCCTAATTCTCCGTTGTTCAGTTGAAACGCTGCTTCTAGTGGAATTTCAAGCGGAAGTCAATATGCAGCGAATTCGAGCCATCCTAACGCG
>DIYZ01000043.1:0-7635 GCA_002427845.1 Chloracidobacterium sp. UBA6041
ACCGCGCTCGGTTCTGTATTTGTGTCGCTTTGAAGAGTCTTTATCAATGGAGCAGTAGCCACTCAACCCCCCCTTCACCTGTAGACAGACACTTCTTTGAAGTAAGAAGAAACCTCACCACACTGGACCCCCTGACCGGTCAGCAATTCAAACCGCGCGCGCAGTTGCTGCTCCACGATCGCATCAATCTCCGGATACCGGCCGTGGAAGAAGAAGATTCGTCGTGCCCGCTCGGGCAACTGCATCCTGGCAATCTTATCAACTAGTTCTTGTGCCTCACGCTCTAGTGCTTCTTTGCGACCCGGATCATTAATGCGTCCTTCATAACCGGGGTGTCTATCGATTTCCGTAGGAAAGCTAGTCTCAAACAGTTTCCTGGTTGTCGGTGCTCGTTCGAGATAATAGTCGATTGGCAAGCGAGTCAGGCTGGTGAATATCACCACATCGTCATCATTGGCGGTTTGGCTCAGATAGGTTGCCATTGCCTGGTTGTCACAGGTGGACGACGCTGGATGATGAAAAAAAATGCCGAACACAGTAAGCAGGATTAGCAGAAGAGGCAAGAAATAGTTGGTTCCCCTGCCAATGAGAGCGCCGATGGTCAACGAAAAGAGATGCAAGCCCACAATGGCAAGCCGGGAATTGAAAATTGGCTTGACTTCGGAAATAAGCAGCGGAGTCAATACGGTTATCCCGAGCAGCCAAAGCGGAAGACTTGTGATACTTAGTTTGCTGAAGCGGCCCAAAGAATGAAAACCACTTCTCCACCAGACATACAGAAGCACCGGAACAACAAGCCAAAAAGCACCACCGTAATGCAAGAGCAAATCAGCCAGCATGGAAAGCCCGGGCTTCTTTACCCAGGCGATGCCTTCGCGGGAGTTCGCGACCTGGCCCAACAGGATTGGCGCCCAGAGAAACAGGTAGGGAAGCAGCGACAACAGAATCGCGAGCACAAACCTCTTCATTCGTATACGGCGATAGAAAATGAGGTGAAAAACTATCTGGCCGAAGAGAAGAAAGAAGAAGGCTACGTGCGTAAATGTTCCCAGGATGTTGACTGCAACGTAGAGCGCAAAGGGCAGACGGGAGTCACGAGGTTTGATTGAGAATTGCAGATATAGCCAGGTGGACAGAATTGAAAGCAACGACAACAGCGTATACATGCGCGCAAATTGCGCCGAGATAATCGCCAGCGGGCTTGACAAGTAAAGAGCCGCGCATAGCAGGGCCGTCTTCGTCCCATAGAGCTCTCGTCCAATTCCATATACAGCAAAAACCGACAGTATGTAGAACAAGCCTGACAGGCTTCTGACTGCTCGCTCTCCTGTTCCAAACAGGCGTATCCACGCGCTGAGAATCTGAAAGTAGAGTGGAGGATGGACGTCTGCTTTTAAGGCCGCCATTCCGGCACTGTAATTCAGACCGGCCGTTTTGATGCTCCAAACCTCATCGGACGTGTAAGCAGTGTTCGAGTTGTAAAGCGCAAAGAATGACGAGCACAGCAGCAAGAGGACCAGGCTAGCCCTGGTTACATTGGACGAGGCTTCCTGGCTTTCTTGGGACTGATGATTTGAATTCAAGACTTGTTTAGTTGCACAGCTATCAGCCACTGAGTTCATTGTTAGAAACGCGCGTGGGAATTATTGTTTACTTTCCCTACTCCTCGAAAAATTCCGAGTATTAATACATCTTGATCTTGATATAGTCATCGGTGTGAAACAGCTTTCCTTCCGTAGCGTATTAATTTGCTTCGTCTCCGTCGCGCTATTGGCCCTCTATCTAATCGTGTGGCTCCCTTTCGGTGGCAGCTCTGACGCTAAGCGGTCCGACTTCATGATTTACTACTCAGCGGGCAGTGTGCCAGTCAGCAAGCTCTACAACATTGAGGCGCAGCGGGAACTGCAGACCCGCGTGGTGGGCTCGCCGTTCCCTGTAGAAGGGGGGGTGATGCCTTTCAACCACACGCCTATCTTTGTTCCCCTCCTGCACCTATTGGTGAACGATGATTATGCTGCTTCATATTTAAGGTGGACGGCGCTTCTATGGCTCGTTGCCTTCGTGTGCGCGCTCCTGATCTTTAGAATGACTGGCGATGTTGCGCTCGCTTTCGCTGCCGGCAGCTTTTACCCACTCTTCATCTCCGTCCTGCTGGGCCATGACACAGTTTTCCTGCTTCTCGGGTGTCTCCTGTGTGCTCACCTGCTTTCGCTGCGGAAAGACTTGCTGGCCGGAATAGCTCTATCCCTCACCACCCTTAAACCGCATTTCGCGATCTTCCTGGCTGTGCCTCTCATCGTGAGGCCGAAAGCCTTCTTCGGCTTCTGCGCTGCGTCAACCCTCTTGGCAATATACTGTATGCTCCTCGTTGGTACTCGGGGTGTTTCCGACTATCTCACGCTCCTAAGAATAAGCGCCGGGGGCGAGGTGTTTGGCATGCACCCACTGGCTATGTTCAATCTGTTAGGCCTAATGGAAAGGGCGGGCGTGAGTCCTGACGTCGCCCGCCCCGTTGCATGGATTATATTTCTCCTCGCTGCCATCTCGGTACTTGTGGTCTGGAAGCGAAATCCTTTAAACCCGCCTTTCGCTTTGACTATGCTGCTCGCGGTCGTAACGTCCCCGCACCTGCACGCACACGATCTCGCGCTCCTGCTCGTCAGTTTTGCCACGCTCTCGAAGCCCCATGCTATTTTTCTGCTCGTTTCGTCGCAGGCATTAGCTGTTTTAAACATGATCTCGAGCAAGTGGCAATTCGCCGTCGCGTACCTTTTAATGGGTGCGCTCCTGATCATGTCTATTAAGGACGTCCGCCACCCTGGCACTGCAACTCGATAGAGCACATATTTGCAGCGTCGTGTCGAGAGTGTGGAGTGCCTGAGCGGCGTTCCACAAGCTATTAGTGTTAATTCATCCGACACGCACGAAATGCTAACCTTTTGCTGATCTTCTTCTTATCGGCGGTCACGGTTAACTCTTGCAGCCGCAGCCTAAAGCCATAATTTATTCGTTCGCTGATTCGTCACCGGCAAAGAATTTAATAGGAGACTCTACAGTAAACAAAGTCCCCCGAACGCGCCAATTCTGTGCTGTTTGGCAAAATATCGGCTTTAGCAACTATGGCGTATTCGGGCTTTGAGCATTTTGCAAGTTGGCCCATTGAATGTTCCGGGGCGTTTGCACAAAGTTGACGATTGGAATAGAACAGAATCTCAGGCCCGTAATTAAAGCCGGGATAAAACCCAAGTGGCCCAGCGTCCATACTTGCCCGGTGACTAAGCTCCGCTATTGCTAGAGTCTGTTTGCTAGGACCATTGGTTAAAGAAAACAGAATACCAATAGCAATTAGGATTAGATAAACGGGTAGACTTTGCTTTCGCAGCGGGGCAGCAATGATGGCGAAGATGGGGAAGACCGGGATCATATACCACTGATGTTTAGTGGAGGCTAAAGAATAGAGGATAAGCATAGTCGCCGCGAACAATGGAAGAATGATTGGCAACCGCCTCTCTTTGAGCCATGAGGGTATTGATAGCGGAAGAAGAAGGCAGGCCGGAAAGAAGCCCAGCACTACTATGGGAATGTAGTAGAACGCGCCGTATTGCCCCTCGGGGCTATCCATGAGTCGCAAAGTCCTACTCACAACCTGAGAGCTAAAATAATCTGAAACGAAAGGTCTACCGTGCAGGACGAGCATTGTCAAATGCCATGTCCCCGCGACAACGAGACATAGGCCCACGCCTAACCATAAGTCTCGCCTCCTGAATGCCGCCCTATCCTTCCAGGCAATCACGATTAAGAGACCCACAAATAAAGGGATCGCTCCTGCACCTTTTGTCATTACAGCCAGGCCGCACGAAACGCCAACGAGCAACCACCACTTAGTATTTTCTGTGGTTCGCAGGTAGGCATAGATCGTAAGCAGCATGAAGAAGGTCAACATCACGTCCGTCATGGCATAGCGGGCGTTAAGATAAAAGCTCGGGGTTGCCAGGAGGATGAGGGCCGCAATCACCGCGGTAAATTCCGCAGCAAAGAGTCTTACGATCAGGAGCGTCAATACCACACAGCCAACTCCTGCCAGTGCGGACATTGCGCGGGCCGAAGTTTCTGATACGCCGAACAGCTTGAACGAGAGGGCGGTGGACCAAATGAACAGCGGAGGTTTCTGTAAGAACTTTTCGTGATTCCAGTGAGGTGTCAGCCAGTCACCATCCTGCACCATTTCTTTAGCAGACTCCGCATATACGGCCTCGTCCCAACTATGCAGAGGATCTGCGCCGAGGTCATAAAAAAGAAGCGCACAAGCAGCGATTAGGGTTAAAGCAGAGATGAGTAAGCGTCTGTGGAGCATGTGAGGCTGTGATTACTTAGCCCAATCTAACCACTCTGACGGAATAAATCTCGTCCCGCGCAGACTAGCGCCGGGAGAATAACGATCTATTCCTTCCTGCTGCTTCTGACTCCGTCCCAACCAACTCCAGGCCGAATAGAGAACAGAGTAATCCCTGATCGGAAAAAGGTTGACGCGCGAGCTGATTTGAAGTGCTCGTCCCGTCAACCTCTTTTCCCAAGCAATTGCTACGGGGACAACAGGGCTAACTCTGAGCCGCGGCGTTTTCAAGTCTAGCCTGGATGGTGGTGGCCCAAGTACCGCCTTTGGCGTAAATGACGGCCGCAGCAACGGCGATGAGGCCGGCAATGACCGCGTACTCCAGAGTTTCCATGCCGCTCTCATCTTTGAGGAAGTTCTTAATCGTTTTCATTTCGTTTGCTCCTTAAAGTCTCTTCTGACCGGATTAGATTCGTGACCCCGACTTCCGCACGTCGCCCGGGCTAGACAAGAATTGCAAAAGAAGTGCAGGCGTCATCTCAGGAAACCTGAGAGATCGCTTCCCGCGGATCACGGCAGCATTTCTCGTACGTGGGTGTTTCAGCAACGGTTGTGCCGCGCGGTTTTGGGTGCGGCCACTAAGATGAGCCTCCGACATAAGATGTGCCCTAGTGACCGAAAACACTGGACTTTTGCATCTGCTATACGACCTTTTAAACGAGTTTTTCACGGCTGTTTTTTTTAGTCTATTGGTTGTGCAACTGCTCGCCAGCGAGCACTTGTCGCTTAATCGCCCATCCAGCAGCGAACACGATCGCGACTAACCCCATTTCATCAGGGTTATTCCCCAACGTTGCGCTGGCATATCGGTTGCCAATGGTTTGCTAAGACAAGTTTGCTCCCGCTACGTAAGGCCATCATGAAATGCAAACGTTCATTGGTCGTGGCAGCTCTAGTTCTGGCGAACTGCTGCTTGGCTTTCGCCCAAGCCGAATCGTCGCCCGCTACTCCGATTCCCGTCCTGCACAACAGCGACGTCCTGCGTATGCATAATGACGGCATTAAGGCAGGCGTGATCATCTCGAAGATCGTCAAGTCAGACTGCAACTTCGATATATTTCCACCAGTGCTGCGAGACTTGAAGAGGCGTGGCGTACCAGATACGGTGCTCATGGCTATGAGCATGGTTCCGTATGGTCCTCCCGCCGTAACTCAAGGTAATAAGACAACAGCTATCCCTGAAATCGCTCGCGTGCAGATTCCGGCAGGGACTGTGGTTGAGGTGGAAACGGCAGCTCCGGTCTCATCGGCAGATGTGGGCGAAGGCAGCGCGATGACTTTTCTGGTCTCCCGCCAGGTCGTAGTTAATGGCATCCTGGTGATAGACCGAGGCGCGATGGCCAGGGCGTATGTGATCAAGAGCAAACGAGCAGGAGCCTGGGGCCGTGGCGGCTCGCTCGATTGGGTCCTGGTATATGTGGTTGCGGTTGACGGCACACGAGTTCCAATCAAACTCTCGGACCGTCTGGAGGGAAAAAATCGTAGTAAGGCCGTTGTTGTTGCCGCCATTGCCACCGGGGCCATGGTTCTTCCTTACACGCCACCGGTCGGATTGGTTTGGGGTCTGAAGAAAGGTGACGAGGCCGTCCTCGACGAAAGCCGGAAATCCACCGCCATCGTCAGTAACAACACGGAAGTTGCGGGCCTGCTGCCTAAAGCGAAAAAAGTGATCTACCACTCGGTCGAAAAACTGAAGGCCGCCGATGCTGAAAAGGGAACGGGCCTGACACCCTTCAACGACAGTTTTCGAGCGACTCCAATTGGAAGACACTAAGAAAAGACTCCGGCTTCAGCGATTGCAGTCGTCGCGCTTTAGTCGCTCGTGACCTGTTTTGCAGGTCCTCTCTGCGTAGTCTCGACGTCCTCTGCGGAGCAAGTCCGTAAGTTCTTGCGTTCTTTTACAGCCGAGTAAAAGAACGACCTAAAATTTAATTAACCGTTGAGACGCCGAGATCGCGGAGGAAGCGCAGAGAAACGGAATTAGGCCACTACCCTTTAGTCAGGATCAATGTTGAAAAAAAGAAGAGGCCGCACAGTGGCGACCCCTTTTGCAGGACATCCTGATTTCCAGTTGGACTTGTCAGTTGAATGAAGTCAGTTAAATGAAGATTTGGGAGTGAAAACAATGGACCGAATTTGAGTGGTAGCATCCATTGGCTACCGCCAACGGTTCTGTAGGGTGCCGATTTTGGGGTGTTAAGTGAAGAGCCGGATGATTGCCCAAACAGCAACGAGGCTGACAAAACCACCTGAGAACGTGAATGCCCACTCGATTGGTTGACTCTTCCGTTGCAACAGTGAACGCACAATGACCACTCCGCATTTCCATCCATCATGCTGGTAGAGTGGCAGTAGGTTGCCCGCCGCTACCAGAAGATTTATCCAGCTAAATATTGTTCCGAAGGTGGCCAGGCCCGCTACGATGTTTAATATGATGCCACCAAGATGCACGAACAATTGTTGCTGGATTGATCGGTCCTTCAGTGCATCTCCGTCGAGCCGTACAAATGAACCGAGAGGGATGACGCGAAGGCTAAAGCGCACGTTGCTCAAGCGAAAACCCAACAGCCTGGGTCCCAGTCCCAAACTAAGCTCAGACGCAGTGACGTTGCACCTTCTGGCCGCAATCAGATGTCCCACTTCGTGAACGATCATGGCCAGGGCGATATATATTGCGAGTGTAAGAATAAGCACGGCAGTCTGAAGCCTCGTAGTTGTCTTGCAAGATATCGATTCTGAACGCCAGCCGGGGAAAATACTTGGGCCAGCTTCGCCCCTCGAGGGGCATGGCAGGTTGGCCGATCAATTTGCCGTCAAGCGCTGTGCCGCTTAATTCACGACTCCAGTAATGAGGTTGAAGCGTGTTTTTGTTGGAACTCGCAGAAGGGAAGAAGGGACGAGTGACGAAAATTGTGCCTTCAATAAGGACACAATTTGGCGTTGTGCCCGGCAGTGAGCAGTGAGCAGTAAGCAGTGAGCAGTGAGCAGAGGAAAAGGCAGTGAAGCTAGTCAGGGCTCCACTGCCTTTTCTCTTTACTGCTCACCGCTTACTGCTTACCGCCCAGGAGATTAATGGGAGTTTAGGTATTGGTGGACCATGTTCGCAATTGCATCCCGTTTTGTTCTTCCTGCAAAAACTTAACCGCCATCACTCCATACTGTTTGAGCCGGCGATAAAGCTTGCTGCGATCGATTCCGAGCGCCGCGGCAGCCTTAACCTGATTGCCGCCGAACTGTTGCAG
>DIYZ01000043.1:7871-9231 GCA_002427845.1 Chloracidobacterium sp. UBA6041
AGCCGTCAGCGGACCGGACTGGACCAAGCTCTGGTGGCAGATCCTGAATTCCCAGGTTTTCCGACGCACCAATCGCCAGCGCATATTCGATAGCATTTTCAAGTTCCCTAACGTTTCCTGGCCAGGGATATTCGACTAAAGCGCGCATTGCTTCGGGAGTGAATCGTCGAGGAGCGACGCCGGAGCGTTCTGCCTTGATTTGCAGGAAGTGGTCTATTAAAAGGCTGACATCATTACCCCGCATACATAGTTCCGGGAGATGAAGTGGCAGGACTCGTAGCCGGTAATAGAGATCAGGACGGAAACGTCCCGCCGCTACGGCTTGAGCAAGGTCGCAATTCGTCGCCGATATGACGCGCACGTCGATCGCGATATTTGTTCGGGCCCCGATTCTTCGCACGGTACGTTCCTGCAGCACTCGCAGCAATTTGGCCTGAGCTGAGAGGTTGAGCGCGTCTATCTCATCGAGGAAGATTGTGCCGCCGGAGGCTTTTTCAAAAAGACCGCAACTGTTGGCGAGCGCGCCCGTGAAAGAGCCACGCTGATGACCAAAAAGTTCCGCTTCGATCAAAGTTTCGGGAATGGCGGAACAGTTGATATCTACAAATCTTTGGTTGCCGCGCGGACTTTGATCGTGGATGGCTCGCGCGACCAGTTCCTTGCCAGTGCCGGTCGCTCCAGTAATCAGAACTGAGCTGTCAGTGGGCGCAATTCGACCGATAACAGAGAAGATCTTTTGCATTACCGGCGATTGTCCAATGAGCGTGGCTAGACCGGGTTCGGGCAGGGAGCAATCCTGTGGCGACCAACTGCTGATGTCTCGTGCCGTAGCGGCAGACGAATAGTTTCGATCTAAAAGAGGGGCGGAGGGGGGCATATCTTAAATACACGCTTACGCATCAACGTTAGTCATCTAGCGGCGACCAGCGGAGGACTGAATCTCGTCAACTGCGTTTGGCGCACTCCTTTTTCTGGGAAATTTGAAGTTCCAGGGAATCTTCGTGTTTCAACCCGGGCATTGTTAAAAGATGGATGTGGGAAACGTTTTTCCCGACACCTACCTCGGCGGCTTGGCTGACTGGGAGCGCCCCAGGTTCCTGTATGTTGTGGCCGGATTGTAGATATATGCCAAAATTGTTGCATCGGACTTGAATGCCGTTTTCTTTAGCATGATTCTGCCATTTTCTGATTTTCTGCCTTCGATGTCGAAAGCGGGACGACAGAAAAGGCCAGTAATTCAGCGAATGTCGCGCCTGCTTGTATTTGACGGAAACCGCAGGCAAGGGGCCAAGAGCATCTGGGTACCTTCTGAGGAAACCTTTAATGACACGTGATGACCAAAAAGACAGACACTCAAAAG
>DIYZ01000043.1:9376-29804 GCA_002427845.1 Chloracidobacterium sp. UBA6041
ACCGCTCGCCGGATCGCCCGGTTGTTAACGACCTCCGGCTATCCGTATGATTGGGTTCTTGGAAACCCGAAACGGCGACTGACTAAATGCCCATTGAAATTGAAAAGAAATACCGCCTCTCCAAAGCGCAACGCGCCGAAGTACTCGAGCGCTTACCCGTGATTGGTGCAAAACGAAAAGGCGAAGAGTTTGAAGTGAATACACTCTATATCGGAGAGACGCTTGATGTAGGGCGTTCCGTATTGCGTCTCCGACGCATCGGCGACCGCGGAGTGCTTACCTACAAAGAACGCTTCCCAACGCGCTCCGACGTAAAGCACCAACGCGAAGATGAAACAGGGGTTGACGATCCAGACGCGCTGGAATTGATCCTGGAGGCGTTGGGATTCACTCCGGCTTTGGTTTATGAGAAGCGGCGCGAGACGTGGGCTCTAGGGGAAACCGAAATCGTTGTTGACGAACTTCCGTTTGGTCTGTTCATGGAAATCGAAGGGACCGAGCAGAGTATTGCGGATGTCGAAAGCAAACTCGCTATCAAACGTTTGAAAACGGAGAATTTTACTTACCCGCAACTAGCGCGACAACACGGAACCAATTACGGCGGCGTAATTGAGTCGCGCTTTCCTGAAGAGCGGTAACGCAAACTGTTAGTTTGCGCGCAAGCTAGCAGCTTGCGTTACATCAACAAAAAAGCGGCCTCGCCCACTGGGAGCGAAGCCGCTTCTTGATACTGCCCGAAAAGTGAATCGGGATTACATCCCCATTCCACTCATTCCGCCCATGCCGCCCGGCATAGCCGGACTTCCTTTATCCTCTTCGGGAAGTTCGGCAACCATCGCTTCCGTTGTCAACATGAGGCCCGCAATCGAAGCGGCGTTCTGCAGAGCCGTACGAGTCACCTTGGCAGGATCAATTACGCCCGCCTTAACAAGATCCTCATAGGTTTCAGTCTGCGCGTTGAAGCCGAAGTTGTCGTTCTTTTCCGAACGAACTCGTTCTACCACCACGGCGCCTTCCTTGCCGGCGTTCTGAACAATCTGACGAAGCGGCTCTTCGAGCGCGCGGCGAACGATGTTTACGCCAATCTGCTCATCAGAATCACCTTCGCCTTCTTTGTTGATCTGGAATTTCTCGAGCGCCTTTGCAGCCCGAACCAGAGCGACACCGCCACCGGGTACGATACCTTCCTCGACAGCGGCGCGCGTTGCGTGCATCGCATCCTCAACTCGCGCTTTCTTCTCTTTCATTTCTGTCTCAGTGGCAGCACCAACCTTGATAACAGCAACGCCGCCGACGAGTTTCGCGAGACGCTCCTGCAGCTTCTCGCGATCGTAGTCAGAAGAGGTTTCCTCAATCTGCGCTCGCAAGGTTTTTACTCGCCCTTCGATGTCGGATTGTTTGCCATTACCTTCGACGAGGGTCGTATTGTCTTTATCGATTGTGATCTTCTTGGCGTGACCCAGGTCCTCGAGTTTGACGTGCTCGAGTTTGATTCCGAGGTCTTCGCTAATGACCTTGCCGCCGGTGAGAATCGCGATATCTTCCAACATGGCCTTGCGACGATCGCCGAAGCCCGGCGCCTTAACGGCTGCGATGTTCAGGGTGCCGCGAAGCTTGTTTACAACGAGCGTGGCCAGCGCCTCGCCTTCGACATCTTCCGCGATAATCAGCATTGGCTTGCCCAGCTTCGCTACCTGCTCGAGCAGCGGCAGAAGGTCTTTCATCGAGCTGATCTTCTTTTCGTGAATCAGAATGAGCGGATTCTCGAGCGTCACTTCCATTCGCTCCGGGTCAGTGACGAAGTAGGGGCTGAGGTAGCCGCGGTCAAACTGCATTCCTTCGACAACCTCAAGCGAAGTTTCCATTGTCTTCGACTCTTCGACGGTGATGACACCATCTTTGCCGACCTTGTTCATTGCTTCCGCAATGATGTTGCCAATAGTCTGATCGCCGTTAGCGGAAACAGTACCGACCTGCGCGATAGCGTCACCCTTAACGGGCTTCGCCAGGCGTTTGATTTCTTCGGTCGCGCGCTCGACTGCTTTATCGATGCCGCGTTTGAGCGCCATCGGATTTGCGCCTGCCGCAACGGTCTTTACGCCCTCGCGGAAAATAGCCTGCGCCAGCACGGTAGCGGTGGTCGTTCCGTCACCAGCGACATCGGAAGTCTTGGACGCAACTTCACGAACCATCTGTGCGCCCATGTTTTCCAGTGAATCCTTGAGTTCGATTTCTTTTGCGACGGTCACTCCGTCTTTGGTAATAGTGGGCGAACCAAATTTCTTATCGATCACGACGTTGCGCCCCTTGGGGCCCAGCGTGATCTTTACTGCGTCAGCGAGCTGATTGATGCCGCGCAAAATTGCTGCGCGCGACTCCTCACCATGAATTACTTGCTTTGCCATTTCGATCTTCTCTCCTGCTGAAATGTTGAACGTGATTTAGGACAAAAAGCGGTTGAGTCTTTAGTTGACTACTTGCCACTCTTCTTAGTGCCGCTGGCTGCGCCGGCGCGCTCGATAATTCCGAGGATTTCATCTTCGCGCATGATCAGCAGCTCTTCACCGTCAATCTTGATTTCAGAACCACTGTATTTGCCAAACAGAACCCGGTCACGCTTCTTGACATCAAGCGGCTGTCTGGTTCCATCTTCCTTGTATTTCCCCTGTCCAGCGGCAACTACTTCGCCTTCCTGGGGTTTTTCCTTGGCGGTGTCCGGGATGATTATGCCTCCGCGAACCTGCTCTCCCTCCTCGATCCGGCGCACAATAACGCGGTCATGGAGAGGTGTAATATTTGTCGACATTCTTTGGAGTTCTCCTTTCAGTTTCCCTTGGTAAAATTACATATTTTTAGACTTGAGAATTTGACCACATCTGGGATTAGCACTCTGCGTGGATGAGTGCTAAGCATAAGTCGCTGCAAGCTTATTGTCAACTAAAGAGGGCGCTATGATTGATGATTTCGAAGCCAGGAAGTTTAGCGCTGTGGGGCAGCGTTAGCGGGTACCGCGGCCGGCTGCCCGCGCCAGGGGTCGTTTCTCTTTTTGATAATCGGCGACGCGCTTGGAGATGGTGTTTCGGTGGATCCCCAGCGCTTGCGCCGTTTTGGAAAGGTGTTGCTGGTTCCGGGAGAGCGCCTTTTTTATATAAAGCTTCTCGAATTCGCTTACCGCCTCGGCAAGCAGAATATGGCCGTCCAACATTTCGTCAATCAGGGCTTCAAGACGGGCGCGCATTTCTTAGAATCCGGTTTGAAAAGCGACCGATGTCAAGCTTCAGAGTTCTTTCCCAGTTAGAAGGCGGTACGCTTCCAGGTATTTGGCCGTCGTGGCCGATGCGATTTCGGACGGGAGTGGCGGTGCAGGAGGCTGCTTGTCCCACTCCAGGGTCTCCAGGTAGTCCCGGACAAACTGCTTATCAAACGAAGGCTGTGATTGACCGGGGCGGTAACTTTCCGCCGGCCAAAACCTGGAGGAATCGGGTGTCAACACTTCATCTACGAGGATTATGTCGCCGTTCTCATCACGTCCAAATTCGAACTTTGTGTCAGCGATGATAATTCCCCGGCGGCGAGCATAATCGCGCGCTTCGTTGTATAGACGAAGGGAAATTTCGCGTAGGTTGTTGGCTGTGTCAGCACCTAACAACCCGCGCACCTGGCCTTCACTAATGTTTTCGTCGTGGCCTTCTTCCGCCTTTGTCGAAGGAGTAAAGATGGGCTCTGACAGTTCAGCGGATTCAATCAGGTTTTCAGGAAGTTTACGGCCGCAGACTTTTCCTGTGCGCAAATAATCTCGCCAACCGGAGCCGACGAGATATCCCCTTACCACGCATTCCACGGGAAACACGTCAGCTTTTCGTACCAGCATTGATCGGCCCTTAAGGTTCTCGGCCCGCTGAACAGTTTCCGGCATTTGTTCCAAATCAGTTGTGACAAGATGGTTGGGAACAATGTCGGCGAGTTTTTTAAACCAGAATTTTGAAAGGGAAGTCAGCACCTCGCCCTTACGGGGTATGGCTGTTGGCAAGATGCAATCGAAAGCCGAGATCCGATCAGTCGCGACAATCAAGAGATGTTCATTATCAACTGCGTAAACGTCGCGAACCTTTCCGCGTTTTAGCAATTGCAACTCGGAAACGGAGGTTTGTAAAAGAGCAGCGGCATTCATCATCGACTTACGTCCGGCTTACGTTGCGAAAGCTTGAAGAAATTATTTTGAGAAGCGGCGAGCGAGATTTTCCTCGCGAGCAGAAGCTTTGTCAAGAAAGTCGCAGTTTTAATTTTGCGGCACAACTCAAACAGACAAAAAATGACACGCGCAATTTGCGTCTTGACGATCCGGTAAGCCCGAGCTTTCATGCGAAATGGTTTCCGTGTAACAATGAACCCAACCCTGAATCAAGAAGGCAATTGATGAAAACCCTGCGCTTTATTTTGCCGCCGCCATGCGCGCGAGCCAACCTATCATTTTCTTCGGGAGCGATCGTCAAATGAACCCTGATCTTTTTCGCCGAAACCTTTCGGCACTCTGTTTAGTTGTAATAATAATTCTGGCACAAACTGCCTTCGCCCGACCGGCGCCGGATTTTGGCCAAACGCCGCAGACTCCGACGGCTCGTCCGTTTCCGCCGACACAATACATACCCAATCATGACTTCGACACTATTCACGTCGCGCTGGATCTTCATTTTGATTGGGAACGCGAACAGCTTATTGGCGTGGAGACGATGGTCCTCAGGCCGTTGCTTAGAGACCTGCAAAACATTGAGCTTGATGCCGCAAATATGACCGTCTCATCCGTTAAGTTAGCCGGCGCGGAAACACTCAAGTACGAGACGGATACGCAAAAAAACAAACTGCGGATTGCGTTGGGCCGGTCCTATCAGCCGACTGACGAGCTTACGGTAGTTATCGCGTATCACACGAACGGTGCAAATAAGATTCCGGGTTTGGTCGGAGCCGGACTCAGATTCATCAAGCCTTCGGCTGATGATCCCACCAGGCCGAGACAAATTTGGTCGCAGGGGGAGAGCGAATACAATCACTATTGGTTTCCTGTTTACGATCATCCTAATGATTTCTTCACGTCTGAACTGACCGCGACCGTGGAAAAACCCCTGACTGTAATTTCAAACGGAAAATTGCTCGAAACCAAAGACAACGGCAATGGCACGCGTACGTTCCATTGGAAAATAGATCAACCACACGCCAGCTATCTGAGTTCAATTATCGTTGGCGAATACGTTCCAATTGTCTCTGAATATGCGGGCATTCCGGTAATCACGAACGTCTATCCAAATGAGGTTGGGGAAGGAAAGGTGACTGCCGCCCGTTTGCCGGAAATGGTCAAATTCTTTTCAGAGAAGACGGATCTGAAGTATCCCTACGCAAAGTATGCGCAAACAATTGTCCGTGATTTTGGCGGCGGTATGGAAAACATCAGCGCGACAACCCAGACGGACAACATGATTCATGATGCCCGCACAGAACTCGACCAGAATACTGACGGTCTGCAGTCACATGAACTAGCGCATCAATGGTTTGGAGACTATTTAACCTGCCGGTTCTGGTCTGACATTTGGCTGAATGAAAGCTTCGCTACATATTTCCAGGCGATGTGGGACGAACACAAGTTGGGCGCCGACGATTTTCTTTATTCGGACGTGAAAGCTAATCAGGATGCTTACCTCAATGCCTGGAAGCAAGGTAACCGGCATCCGATCGTGACGAAGAATTATGTCAGCCCCGATTCCGTCTTTGACACGTATGCATACCCGCGAGGTGGCGCGGTGCTGCACATGTTGCGTAAGACACTTGGTGAAGACAATTGGTGGCGAGCGATAAACTATTATCTGCGCAAATACGCGAATCAGCCGGTTGAAACCGAACAATTTCGGGTTGCAATTGAAGAGTCGACTGGCCAGTCAATGGATTGGTTTTTCGATGAATGGCTTTACAGAATGGGGCATCCGGTTTTCCGCGTAACCCAGAATTACGATCCTGCCACAAAAGCACTTAAACTGACCGTAGAACAACTGCAGACCATCGATCCTACTTCGCAGTTCCCGCAGGTAGCGTTTTTTCAGATGCCGGTGGATATAGAAATCGGCACAGCGTCGGGAAGACGATTTGAGCACGTTCAAATTTTGCCAAAAAAAGAACAAAGCTTTAAGTTCGCCGTTGACTCAACGCCCTTGCTCGTAAACTTCGATTACCGGGGTACGCTTATTAAGGAAGTCCAGTTTGAGAAGACTACAGAGCAGTTAGCCTACCAACTTACTCGAGACGATGATGTACTTGGCCGAGTCTGGGCTCTGGGCCAACTCGCGGCCCGCGTGAATGCTACGACGACCGCAGACGTAGAGAAGAAACAAATAACGTCGGAACTCGCCAACGCCGTAACCCGCGATAAGTTCTGGGGAGTGCGAGCTGATGCGGCCACCGCACTGGGAACCATAAAAGATTCTGTCGCTCGAAACGCATTGATTGCCGCGACGAAGGATCCAAATGCGCGCGTTCGGGTCCGAGCAATAACATCCCTGGCGAACTCGAAAGATTCTTCGTTGGCGGATCTTTATGAGCGGTTCCTAAATGATCCAAGTTATGCCGTAATCAAAGCGTCGACCTCCGCGCTCGGCCAGACTAAGAGTCCCGCAGCCTATGAATCTCTAATAAAGCTTCTTGAGGTTCCTTCATGGCGAGACAACATAAAAGCCTCAGCACTGGTTGGCCTGACGGCTTTGCAGGATAAGAGAGCGCTCGCCTTGGCTTTCAACTACGCCGAAAAAGGGAACCTGCCGCAAGTAAGGACCGCGGCAATCGGCCTGCTTGGCGCTGTCGGAGGTGGCGATGCCAAGGCGTTCGGTGTTATTTCAGAAATCGCGACCAGGGCGTTCGAGCGTGGCGATTTCACTTTGGGAATTCCTGCGGCAGAGGCGCTCGTTAGCTTGGGTGACCTGCGCGGCTTGTCCGTTCTGAGTGAGTTGGGTAAGAGTGCACCAGCGGGGTCGCAGGTCCAAACCCGCTTGACTAAGCTCCAGGAACAAATGCGAAAGGTGGCAAGCGGAGGCGTCAATCCCAACACACCGCCGCCATAGATCGAATCCGGGGAAGCCGCCGAGGTAAGCGTCGGTAAGCGCCGAGTGGCGCCAAAGCTCTCTACCTGATCGGCGCGGTTTTCAGGTGGGACGGTCGGATCGCGTTTCAGGAATCAGGCTTCGTCTGCTACATTTGCAAAACGTTCTGGGGGCTTTGCTGTTGAGTCTGCAAAACTTAGGGCTTGAGTTTAGAGGGCTTGTCCTGTAGTATTTCTCGCGAAACTCTGAACCCCTGCTTGTCAGTTCCAACGAGTCATTCTGATGACAACTACAGCTACTGACAGACAGAAAACTTCCAAAGACAATGGTCACCCGACCGAGCCAGGCGAGCGCAAGATTTCCCTGCTTGTCGTCGAGGACGACGAAAACATTTCGAGCGCTATCAGCGAGTATTTCTCTCGCGCAGGTTATAACGTAAGAACCGTCGACGATGGCTTGATGGGTGTGAAGTCAGCACTGGATGATCCCCCAGACGCTGTCGTTCTGGACCTCATGCTGCCAAAAATGGACGGCTTGGCGGTTTGCAGAGAACTCAAGGAGAAGGCGAATTACCTGCCGATTCTGATGCTTACTGCAAAGGATGACGTAGTTGACAAAGTGCTTGGCCTGGAAATGGGCGCGGATGATTACATCACCAAGCCCTTCAGCCTGCGCGAACTAGAGGCCCGGATCAAGTCGGTGCTCCGTCGGAGTCGGATTCCGTCGAGTGCCGATGGCGCCAGGGATGAGGCTCCCATCATTCGTGGCCGACTGCGGATTGATCCAGCACGACGCGAAGTTACCATTGGAGAGCGCCAGGTGGATTTAACTCCCAAGGAGTTTGACCTTCTGCGGCTCTTCGCAGCGAACCCGGGTAGGGTGTTTCCTCGCAAATACCTGCTTGAAAAGATCTGGGACTACTCTTACGAAGGCTACGACCGAACCATTGATTCACACATCAACCGGTTGCGCGCCAAGATCGAAGAGAACCCGGAAAACCCTCAAATGGTCTTGACCGTTTGGGGAATCGGATACAAGTTCAGCGACGAACAATAGCGTCTTTCCTTCTCGCCCTACCAAAGGCAGCCTCCGTTAGGACAATAAACCCAGAGAATTCCTGTTACGGTCGACGTGTGCCTGGCAGGGCTCGGGGAACCTTACCTCCGAGGAGTCCTTGCCAGGCCAAATTGATCGTGCCTGCTTAGTTTGAAGCGGAGTCTCGCCATTCATTCCTATCCACGGGTTGATCTGGCGATTTGCCATGTCCGGATGCCGACACCCATTTAGATATCCCGCGATCCGAATAGTGAACCCTCTGCGTCCTTACATCCTGACGTCTGGTGGCTGATTTCGGTCTGATTCGCAATAGTTCTGCTAGCAATTTGCAACCACTTATTGTATCCTTCGGGCCGGTTTGTACAATATATGGGCTCAGTTGGGCCGGCTGGTGGTCAACGGTAACAGCTACCAGCTCACCTGAGTTAGCCGTAGCGACATCTCGCAACGGACTTTTTAAAACCTTGGTTACGTCAGCGTCGCTCTGTTTTTCCTTCCCCGACCTGGGCGCGTTCTAGTCAGTGTTTCGATATTTGAAATTGGAGGGGCCAAATGTATTGCAATTGCAATTCGAGAAAAATGCCGGCGGCCATTTTGTTACTGGTACTTGTTTTGACGCACGGTGTATCTGTTCGCGCACAGAATAGTGTTAGTAGTGGACAGCCACGTGCGGCTGTAACAATCCTCGACAGTACAAAAGAACAGGATGGTTTGGCTGGCTCCGTGCGCAGAGTCAAGATTCAGTCCGCAAAACTTGAACTTAAAGAGGGACGGCTGGTAGAAGGGCCACTGCAGTTGCTGGAAATCACCACCTATGGAATCAAGGGAAACAGGATTGATAATATTTCTTATCCAGTCGCTGATTCGCTGGTGGGCAAGGAAGAATACAAGTATGGCGACAAGGGGAACATCATTGAGATGACCGTGCGAGACAATCGCGGCTCGATTCTTAACAGAGAGGCTTACGATTATGAATTTGACAGATTCGGTAACTGGACAAAGATGGTTACGAGTCTCGTCCTATTTGAAGCAGGTGAGGTGAAACATGAAGCGGTCGAGGTCACCCATAGGACGCTCACCTACTATTTCGATGACAGCATTGCGAAAATCGTCGATGCTTCCTCCCCTCAAAAGATGCCTCGGCCGGCGGAGCCAGTCGAATTTCCCCTATCCAACATCAAAAGCGTCGAAAAAGACCCTAATGAGTTAACAAACGGCGACGTATCTGTGTCTTCATTAGCTAGCGTCGGTATTCCTCCTCCTCCTGAAATTTCTAAACATCCGGAAGTAACAAACACGGCTCCAGCAATGCCTGCAGGAGCGGATAGCGAAACGGAAACCGCTGGCGTCCACACCGGCGCTTTCGCGGTCCTATCAACGCCAACCAATGCAGGCGTTCCGGAAGCAGAAAAAACTGCAGCACCCGCGCGTAATGAACCTGACGGAGAGGCAACTGGATCCAACGTGCAAGCCAAGCTGAACTCTTCATCACCTGCCGCCAATGCTCCCGCAGTCTCAGGAGCGTCGGTGGAATTGGTTGCCTCCAAAAGCGCACCACCCAGCAATAACACTGATCAAAAGAGGGCGTTCGAGTACTACAAAACCGGCCTCGAGCGTTTTGAAGCTGGGGATCTAAAGGCAGCAGTCAAAGCATATCTGCAATCTATTGCATTGGAGCCAAAGTCGGCTGAGGTTCAACTGGGTTTGGCCCACGCCTATCTTAAGCTGCAGAAGGACAAAGATGCAGTTAAAGCCTTTAAAGAATCGGTAGGTCTAAATCCGGAGGCGCCGGAGGCGCAGTATGGGTTAGGACTGGCATATTTCCGAATGCGCCGCAATAAGGATGCTTTAGACGCATTTAAGAAAGCGACCGTCCTGCAGCCAGGCATGGCTAAAGCTCACTACGGTCTCGCCCTGACATATCAGGAACTGGGACAGCAGGATGGGCTGATCGAAGAGTACAGAATCCTTGAAAGCCTTGACCGTGGCCTGGCTAAACAGCTTTCACAAACCTTTCCCGCTTTTAATCTTCCCTGCCGTGTGGAGCCTTTTTGCAAATGAAATGCGAGTTGGCAGCGATCGAAATCGCTGGGTTCGCAGCAAGAGTTGAAGGAGTAGCAAGATGCAAGATAGTCGTTTCGTAGTATTGGCGGGGCACCTTGATAACTATCCCCTATCCGATCTCGTTGGAATACTGCGCTACCAACGAAAGACAGGTCGACTGCTAATCGAGTATGCAAAGGGCCCTGCAGTTTTCTACTTCCAGGAAGGTGAGTTGGTTGATGCGCAACTAAATGAGCTGAGCGGTTTGCAAGCTATCTGCGTTGCCCTGGCTCAGCCGGCAGCATCCTTCAACTTCAATCCTCTTATCCAGCCTTCACGGACATCAATCGAAAGGTCATTGCAAAGAGTGGTCTCCGAGTTATTAGGCTGTTGGGATGAAAGTCCCCGGCAGATCGAAAGCATAGCGGCAGACAGAACTCTGCCCGACTTAGCATGCCTGCCGGCAGCAACTTCGATTTCGCCTCACAGTCTTGAACCTGGACCAGCTGAACCTTTGGCGCTTCCAGCAGCAGTCACGCAGCGCCCGGCCAGTAAAGAAAGCCGACCCATTTTGGTGATGGCTGCGGCAGGTCTAATGATGTTAGGTCTCTCCAGTGTGATCGCGGTTACCGGAGGCTTCAAGACGGTACGCGAGTCTACCCAACCAACGTCCCTGCCGACTGCGAGCAAGGAACGGTTGGCGACGGAGAGCATCGGCCAGCTACCCTCTAGCCCTACGCAAACTGAAATACGCAAGACCTCCAGCGTGCAGGGTGAAGTTTCAAAGGGAAGAGAAGTGGCATCCGGTTTCGAGCCAGCGCATCGTCAAGTGGGCTCAGCCTCACTGAACAAACAAAGCGAGACAAGCAGTCCGGGCCCGTCTCGCGAGATCTCCTCCGCTAGGAACTCTCGCAGTCCCACCGAGGACGACAAAAAGTCCCCGGAGGTCCTGCCAGGCGTTCAATCGGTTAACGTCGTTATGAAAATCGAAAATGGACGAGTATCGCAAGCCGCAATCGCCAATCATAAAGCAGGAATGGACAGTTATGAGGCGCTCGCCTTACGAATAGCGCGGCAGCGGCGTTACGCGTCGAAGGTGACTGGTGAAGAGACTGTCAGGATTAGCGTCACTCAGCCAAATTAAATGAGCGGTGACGTAAATTGAAGGTAGGCGAGGAAGTGCCGATGTTGTTTCTTGAGAGCAAAACCCTGAGACATTTAGTAGACGGAGACGGCCGCATTAAGCTGCTGGAAGAATTGCAGCAAAAAGGGCTGACTTCAATAATTCGAACAGCCAGACTAAATAGTTTTAGCGATCTGTTGTTAGGTTCCGAGCGAATCAGGGAGATGGAGACCTCTATTGCCGCCTGGACCGAGTCTGAAAATCGGGAGGCTTACGTCCGAGGAGATCTGTTTTGTCGCAGCGATCATGTTTTCTTTCTCATCTTCGATGACAACAAAGGAGCAGTTCCTCTGATCCGCGCGGGCATCGTGTATGAAACTGGCACTCCTGAGCCTTTCAGGAAACTAGACTCCTTCTGCCGAGACGTTCGCGAATTACTTCTTGCGCAAAGCGAGAGCGGGGAAAGCGAACCCGGAAAAGTGGAGAACTTTCCGCAGTGGGAGCACGGCAAGCCTACCATGCCGGAAGGCTTTAGGCGGTTTGTCGCAAGGCAGGACGCAGATTCCTTGTATACAAGCTTGCGCAAGGAGACCATGAGTAAGCGCATTCTTGCGGCGTCAAAGTTGGAAGATGAAAGTGCCCGGGTATTCTTGCGCAGCGCCAGAGATGCTTACCAGGAGGGCTACGCGGCGAAGCTTCTTAGTGGCGACTTAGCAGAGTCTCACGAGTTTTCTATAGAGAAGCTCGAGGACGTAGGACTCTTGGAGCGGGAAGTGCAGATTAGTTGCCGAAAGTCCGGACACGCTCTGTTTCGATTACCGAATGCGCATGCGCTCGCGGTTGTGACTGTTAGCGATGCAACGTGCAGCGAGTGTGGCTCACCGGTCGCCGATGAAAAGGTCGAAGAGGTGATTGCACCGACCCAACTAGCTTCATCACTTCTGGAAGATGGCTCGTGGCTCGTCAGTCGGCTCCATTTTATTATCCGCGAGATGGGTGTCCCGGAAAGTGAGATTGCTGTCGGTCCCTCCGATGGCACCGGGCACGGCCAAATGATGGTCAATCTCTGCGGCGAATCCCTCCTCCTGGTGACGCGCGATGGTGATCTTACTCCCGCTTTTGCGCGTTGGGCCATCGATCTGGAGATTGAGACGGAAGCTTCCCATCTCGTCGTTCTGGCTACCGGAAGGCTTCATAATGAAGCAGGTCTTTTGTTGCACAATCACGCTCGACGCCGAATTAGTGGTGGCCAGGATTTTGAATTAATTCTGGCAGATGATGTTGCTGCCGCGGGTAGGGAGCTTCAGTATGCTTTGGAGAGAGTTTCGCAAAGGGTGATAGGTGAGCAGGTAGGCGATCTGGATAGCAGCATGGGCTTAAGCGTGAGTCGCTTGATAATAACGAAATTTAACTTGCTTCGAACCGGAGACGAACTTGATCATCAGCATCTTTCGCCTGAGAGTGGGCAAAGCTTTTCATTTGTCAGGCCTCCGTTAACATTGGCGGCACACGCATCAGCCAACTCCGGAGAGATATTCGATGTCAGTATTGTGCCAGACGAATCATCTGATAGTGCCCATGCCGAGAATACAGAAACCCCACTAAATTCCGGTACTCACGGCTCATGGGAATAAGATCTAACAAGTAAGAAGATGCTGGCACCATGAAGAAGCAACGCGTAGCCAGACCCGAGAAAAATACTTCTTCGAAAGAGCAAAGAGCCGCGCGCCAAGATGTTACTGAAGAGGCTCAGCAGCCGATTGAAGAGGGTCAAGACCATAATAATGTGGCTGCCGGCCAAGGCGCCGACGAAGAACGCTGGCGTCAAGATATAGACACACTGCGCCGGGCCGCCGCGAGGCTTGCGCGTCGGCGAACGAACATTAAGAGAGCTGTTCCCGGGACCAGCGCCGACGATTCATTCCACCGAATTGCCGAGTCCTTAGACGATTCTTCTCCGGAGGCCCGCAGCGCGATCGTTCGGGTTCTTTATGACCTCGATCCGGATCGCGCTGCCTCTTTCTTTAATCTAGTCTTGCGCGAGGGTTCCCCTGAAGATCGCCGCCAACTCGGTGCCGCCCTGGCAGACTCAGGCTTGGTAGACGAGGCGATACAAGGCGTAATGGGCGAGAGCCATGAAAACTCTTACGGTGCGTTTTCCTTACTTTTCCTGGTGGCCAAAGCGGGTGAGTTTCAGCCGCTGATGCAAGTGATCGAGAATCATCCAAGTATAGAACTACGTGTGGCGGTGATCAGACTACTGGCTTCGAGCGGAGAACCGGAGATCGCTCCCACGTTTCGCCGTTTGGCTATGGGCAATTCGCTGCCGGCAGAAGTACGTTTGGCAGCGAAGGAGGCGATTAACCAGATTGACGGCCGGAAGCGAGACACGGCAACATCAGCCGCTTGAATCGTCAATCATAATCGCAGTAATCGATAATAATTGTTACCAACGGTCGTGAGTAGACTTGCAGGTCTGTTCACGACCTTTTCTTCACTACTTTCCTGGCAAGGGAATGGCATTTCCAGAGTTCCCGCCGAGAAACGCGTTTTGTCTCTGCGCGTCCCTGGCGGTACTGCCCGTCTGGGTGATGAAGTGTTATTAGGGCGGCTGGACCTGAAACAGCGCCGGTTGGCGGGCTTTTCACAATTCGCGCGTTACCATTTACTATCTAATCATTCATATGGTTTTCAAACTTCAGTCTACTTATCAGCCGAAAGGCGATCAGCCCCAGGCTATCGAATCGCTCGTCCGCGGACTCAGCGATGGGTTTAAGGACCAGGTTTTGTTGGGCATAACCGGCAGCGGCAAGACGTTTACCATTGCCAGCGTGATTGCACGAACCCAACGTCCGACGTTGGTGCTTGCACACAACAAGACTCTGGCAGCGCAGCTTTACCAGGAGTTCAAGTCTCTCTTTCCGGAGAACGCCGTCGAATATTTCGTTTCCTACTACGATTACTACCAGCCGGAGGCCTATGTTCCCGCTGCCGACGTCTACATTGAGAAGGAAGCGATCATCAACGAGGAAATTGATCGCCTGCGCATGTCGGCGACGCGGGCTCTGTTTGAGCGCCGCGACGTGATCGTTGTGGCCAGCGTGTCGTGCATCTACGGGCTTGGCGACCCCGACGCTTACTATGGCATGTTGCTTTTTCTCGAGCCGGGGACGCGCATCAAGCGCGAATCGCTGCTGCAGAAACTTGTGGAGCTGCAGTATGAACGCTCCGATGTGAATTTCCAGCGCGGCACGTTTCGCGTGCGCGGTGATGTCGTCGAGATCTATCCGAGTTACCAGGACCAGGCATTTCGTATCGAGTTGTGGGGTGAAGAAGTGGATTCGATTTCGACTATCGATCCCTTACTTGGCGAGGTTGTGCAAAAACACACTTCCAGGATCCCCATCTATCCAAAAAGCCACTACGTGATGTCGAGACCGACCATCAAACGAGCGCTCAAGTCGATACGCGAAGAGCTCGAATGGTGGGAACCCAGACTCATCGGCGAAGGAAAACTCCTGGAAGCGCAGCGCCTGCATCAGCGCACGATGTTTGACCTGGAACTGATCAAAGAGATGGGCTTCTGTCGCGGAATTGAAAACTATTCGCGGCATCTCACAGGAAAAAAACCAGGAGAGCCACCGCCAACGCTACTCGATTATCTGCCGCGCGATACGATGATGGTCATCGATGAGTCGCATCAAAGCGTTCCGCAAATCCGCGGCATGTTCGAGGGCGACCAATCGCGAAAACGGACGCTGGTTGAATACGGGTTCCGCTTGCCTTCTGCGCTCGATAATCGCCCCTTGAATTTCAAGGAGTTTGAAACGCGCATCGGTCAAACGATTTACGTTTCGGCCACGCCGGGGCCCTATGAGTTGACGAAGTCTGGCGGGGAAGTGATTGAGCAGATCATCAGGCCGACGGGCTTGCTGGATCCCGAAGTCGAGGTTCACCCGGTCAAAGGGCAAATAGATCACCTGCTTGAAGAGTGCCGTCAGCGGGCCGAGCGCCATGAGCGTGTGCTCGTGACCACGTTAACCAAGAGAATGGCGGAAGATCTCACCGAGTATTTCACTGAAGTCGGCGTGCGGGTTCGTTATCTGCATTCAGACATTGAAACCCTCGAACGCATCAGGATCTTGCGCGATCTAAGACGAGGCGAGTTTGATGTTTTGGTAGGTATCAATCTCCTGCGCGAAGGCCTCGACCTGCCGGAAGTCTCGCTGGTGGCAATTCTTGATGCGGACAAAGAAGGTTTTTTGCGTTCGGAGCAGTCGCTAATTCAAACAATTGGCCGCACGGCGCGCAACTCCAAAGGCAAAGCAATTCTTTATGCCGACCGCATCACCGACTCGATGAAACGTGCGATGGACGAAACCCGGCGGCGGCGCTCAATTCAGGAAATCTATAACCGCGAGCAGGGAATCACGCCGATGACGATTGTGAAGCCAATCGAGTCAACTCTGATAACCGCTTCCGAAGCCGACTATTTCAAAGTGCCAACCGAATGGGACGAAATCGAGGATTACTCGCCGCAGAATATCGAGGCCACCATCGCAAGGCTTGAAACCGAAATGCGCGGGGCCGCAAAACGGTTTGAGTTTGAGCGAGCAGCCGAGCTGCGCGACCGGATCAAAGTTTTGCGCGAGCGCGAATTGCAGCTGGCATAAGGAAACCTGTTCTGGACCAGGAGGCTGACGATGTCTAAGCGATACTTTGGTTCTTGTTGTCCAGACTTGTTTGACGCAATGCACACACCGCCGAACTCATTCTTGAGAGTCGAAGACAGCGACGTATTATTTTTGACGGTAGGATACAACCAGACACCTCAGGGCATGGCATGGTTTGACCACGCCGTAATTTTCTGCCCTTTCTGCGGATCCCAACTCCAAACAAAAGAGGAAATTCAGAAGAAAGCAACTTCGCAGACCTAAGGCTCTTTCATCACCTAATGCTTATTAAGACAGATCCCGACGAGATTCAGGCTTTCCTCAGCGACTCGAGTTACATGCAAGCGGGTCACGCTGATCGCGTCGTATTTCCAGAAACCGCCGAAGAGGTCGCAGAGATTCTGCGCGACGCCACACGAAACAAAACTCCGGTTACCGTGTCCGGCGCCGGCACAGGCACCGTCGGCGGTCGCATACCGTTTGCCGGCATCGTCCTGGCCACTGACAAACTAAACCAGATAAGAAGCATTGTTCACGAAGAGGAAGGCGGTAGCGCCGTTGCCGAGGCCGGCCTAATGCTTTCCGATCTCCAGCGCTTTGTCGAATCGGAAGGGCTTCTCTATCCACCGGACCCGACTGAGCGAAGTTGTTTCTTAGGAGGCACGGTGGCGACGAATGCTTCCGGCGCACGCACGTTCAAGTATGGCCCAACGAGAAACTACGTGCGGCGCCTAAAGATTGCGCTTCCGACTGGCGAGATAATTGACCTTCGCCGTGGTGACCTGCGAGCGGACGCCACAGGACGCATCGAGATTCCGCTCCCGTCAGGGCGTCTGCTTGAAGCGCAGTTACCAACTTACCACATGCCGCAAACGCGCAAGCACGCTTCGGGTTATTACGTTGGTCGTGAGATGGACGTGCTCGATCTATTCATTGGCAGCGAAGGCACGCTTGGCGTGATAACGGAAGTGGAAGTGGGTCTATTGCCAAAGCCGGAAGGACTGCTGAGCGGCGTCGTATTCTTTAGTTCTGACGACACTCTGTTAGCTTTCGTTCGCGAGGCGCGCGCTCAGTCGCTTGCCAACCGGCTATCAGACCAGACGCAAGCGGGACGCCTGGGAAGCCTTATGGAGAAGGCTCTCGAAGTCAGTGCGCGCCGAGCAAATCAAACAACGGAAGCCGAAGAGCGAAGCAATCACGCGATCGACGCGCGGGCGTTGGAATATTTTGACAATGAATCCCTGAAGTTTCTGCGCCAGAACTATGCCACGATTCCTGCTGAAGCAAGAGGAGCGATCTTCTTCGAACAGGAAACGACGCCGGAAACCGAAGATTCAATAATGAAAGCATGGCTCGTGTTGCTGGAGCGAAACACCGCGTTAGTCGATAGCTCGTGGTTTGCGACCAACGAACAAGAACAGGCGAAGTTGCGCGAGTTTCGTCACGCCTTGCCGGTGCTGATGAATGAGTGGTTCGCGCGTCACCGGCAGCGAAAAGTTTCCACTGACATGGCGGTGCCCGATGAAACATTCGCGGAGATGCTTCACTTTTATCAGGGCACACTGCGGACAAGTGAACTCAGATACACAATCTTCGGCCACATCGGCGATAACCACGTTCACGTCAACATTCTGCCGCGAAACGACGAAGAAGCGGCGCAGGCACGAGAGATCTATTTGCGCTTTGTGAAAAGGGCAGTCGAACTCGGCGGGACAATCTCGGCAGAGCACGGTATTGGCAAGCTCAAGCGCGAGTATTTGCGCGAGCTATACAGCGAGCAACATCTCCGTGAGATGGCGGCACTCAAGCGCGCCTTTGATCCGGCTGGTATTCTTGGCCGCGGCAATATGTTCGACGAAGAGTATCTTTAACTGACATGTTCAGATTTACCACAGCCGGAGAATCACACGGTCGCGCGCTGGTGGCGATACTCGAAGGCATGCCCGCAGGCGTGCCGATCGATGCCGCCGGGATCGACCGAGAATTGGCGCGAAGGCAACGCGGCTACGGGCGCGGCGGGCGAATGAAGATCGAGCAGGACAGTGCCGACATTCTGAGCGGAGTGCGCCATGGGCTAACACTGGGATCGCCAATCGCCGTCATGATTGAAAACAAAGACTGGGCCAACTGGACCGACGTCATGGCCGTTGAGTCGCGCGAGCTTGCGCCGGAAAAGTCGCGACGTCTTAAACGCCCGCGTCCCGGTCATGCAGACCTGGCCGGCGGGCAAAAGTTTGGCGCGCGCGATTTGAGAAATATTTTGGAACGCGCATCGGCGCGAGAGACCGCCGCCCGGGTTGCTTGCGGAGCACTTGCGAAGCAGTTGTTGGCTACGTTTGGTGTCGAGATTGGCAGTCATGTTATTCAGCTTGGCGGCATACCAGAAAGGCCGCTCGAAGTGAGCTGGGAAGACATTACCGGAATCGCCGACGACGCGCCTTTGCGTTGCGCTGATGCTCGCTTACAACAACAGATGATTAAATTGATAGATGAAAAGCGTGAAGCTGGCGACACCCTTGGCGGCATCTTCGAAGTAGTCGCTCGCTGTGTGATTCCGGGTCTCGGCTCACATACGGCCTGGGACTTGAAACTCGATGGACGTTTGGCGCAGGCGATTATGTCGATCCCGGCGGTGAAAGCGGTGTCGATTGGGGCGGGAACCGAAGCGAGTTCTTTGCCCGGTTCGGAAATTCACGATGAAATTGCCTACAACAATGAGACGAAGGAATTCATACGCGAAACGAATCGCGCCGGCGGTCTCGAGGGCGGGGTAACAAACGGCGAAGAGATAAGAATTCGCGGCCACCTGAAACCGCTTTCGACGCTGCGTCGTCCGTTGCGTTCGGTGGACATCGATACGAAGCAGGAGGAGTCGGCCGCGTTCGAGCGTTCCGACATTACCGCGGTGCCGGCAGCGGGTGTCATTGGTGAAGCAATGGTTGCTTTAACTATCGCGTCTGCGATGCGCGAAAAATTTGGCGGCGACAGCCTGGGTGAAATGAAGCGGAACTTCGAAGGCTATCGCGAGCAGTTACGCGGGTATTAGTAGGACAGGCGTTCCCGCCTGTCCGCTGAGCGGCTGTGCCGCCTTTCGTGCGGTAAGGCTTTGCCTTACCGTTCGCGCATACCAAAAACCTTCGCCGAGGCTCAGCCCCGGCGAAAGTAGAAGGCCGCATTATCGGAAAGGCTGAGCCTTTCCGCACTTGGTCTACGGCAGGGCTGCATGATGGCCATCTCAGAGTCGATGGCAGCGTAAGCATCGTTCATCGTAGAATCGACATCGTAGGCAGTTTCGAAGAGTTTAGTTCTTCATGGAGTGGCAAATTACTAATGGCATTAATGGAAGTTGTTAAGTGGCCGAACCCGATTCTTGATGCGCCGGGTGATCCGGTTACGGAGTTTGGCGACGGATTGAAAAAGCTCGTCAGCAATATGTTTGAGACGATGTACTCCGCGCCCGGAGTCGGTCTGGCTGCGGCGCAAGTGGGCGTGTCGAAGCGTCTTTTTGTTATGGATTGCTCGGGCGGCAAAGATCCCGATCAACGGATTGTGATGATCAATCCGGAGGTCATACACGTCGAGGGCGAGCAGAATGGCGAAGAGGGTTGTCTTTCATTTCCCGGAATTTTCACTCCGGTTGAACGCAGCTTGCGAGCGGTCGTGCGCGCGCATGATATTAATGGCAATGAATTCGAACTTGATGATACCGAACTGACCGCCCGTTGCATGCTCCACGAAACGGACCACTGCGATGGCATCGTCTTTCTCGACAAGA
Source organism: Chloracidobacterium sp. UBA6041 (assembly GCA_002427845.1). Classification (GTDB taxonomy): domain Bacteria; phylum Acidobacteriota; class Blastocatellia; order Pyrinomonadales; family Pyrinomonadaceae; genus PSRF01. Next base: position 29,126 of record DIYZ01000043.1, read on the forward strand.
TGAGCCCCATCAAACGCGAGCTCGTAAAGCGCAAGATTAGGAAGTTGCAAAAAGCCGGGAAGTGGTCGTGATCAGGAGGCAGTAGGCAGGAGCAGTAGGCAGGCTGCTTCCCAATTTGAATGGCTTTCAAGATCGAAAGCGATAGATCAATCAGGACAATCTTTCGGGTCGGGAAGGCGGGCTTGCCCCCGCTCTTTGGGCAGTTCTGCTTGTGATAGTATCTAGAAAAACTTTTATTGGAGCCATCTATGCCAACAGAATTTCGCAATGAACCGTTTACGGATTTTACGAAAGAAGAAAATGCCCAGGCGATGCGGGCAGCGCTTGCGAAAGTGAAGAGCGAACTGGGCCGCGAATATCCTCTCGTAATTGGCGGCGAGCGCATCACGACCGACGGCAAACTGGACAGCATCAATCCGGCTAATCGCACTCAGTTGGTTGGCCGTTTTCAGAAAGCCACTAAAGAACTCGCGAATAAAGCCGTCGAATCTGCTTACGAAACTTTTCAAAGCTGGAAGAATACAAGTCCCGAAGAGCGCGCCAAATTTTTGTTTCGCGTTGCTGCAATCGTGAGGGAACGCAAGCACGAGATGTCGGCCTGGATGATTCATGAAGTGGCGAAGACCTGGCCTGAGGCCGACGGCGATACAGCCGAAGCGATTGATTTCTGCGAATTCTA
>DIYZ01000043.1:29850-30862 GCA_002427845.1 Chloracidobacterium sp. UBA6041
CCCTGGAATTTCCCGCTTGCGATCATGGCCGGCATGACGTCGGCCGCGTTTGTTACCGGCAACACCGTGGTTTTGAAACCTTCATCTGACGCGCCGACAATCGCTTTCAAGTTTTTCGAAATTCTTGAGGAGGCGGGTTTGCCTCCTGGCGTGGTCAATTTCATGACGGGTTCAGGGGCAGAAGTCGGTGACGTCGTCGTGGACCATGCGAAGACACGCTTCATTGCCTTCACTGGTTCAAAAGAAATTGGGCTGAGAATCAACGAGCGCGCCGCGAAAGTTCATGACGGGCAAATCTGGATCAAACGAGTGGTTGCGGAGATGGGCGGAAAAGACGCGATCATTGTTGCTGAGGATGCAAACCTTGATGAAGCGGCGACCGGCGTTGTCCAATCGGCATTCGGCTTTCAGGGACAAAAATGTTCCGCGTGCTCGCGCGCGATCATTGATGCAAGTGTCTACGACCAGATGCTGGACAAAATTGCGGAACGCACGGAAAAAATCAAGCTGGGCGATCCTAACGATTCGGCAACCAACATGAGCGCCGTAATTAACGAGAAGGCGTTCAAGACGATCAGCAGTTACATCGAGAAGGGCAAGAGCGAAGGCGGCAGAGTGCTGGCGGGCGGCGGTTCCGATGGCGAACAAGGCTTCTTCATTGAGCCAACCGTAATTGCCGACGTGAAGCCCGGCGCGACTATCGAGCAGGAAGAAATTTTCGGACCGGTGTTGGCGGTGATAAAAGCGCAGGACTATGACGACGCCTTAAAGATTGCCAACGACACGCAATATGGTTTGACTGGCGGAGTCTACAGCGCCGACGAAGAAAAACTAGAGAGGGCCCGACGCGAGTTTCACGTTGGCAACTTGTATCTGAATCGCAAGTGCACGGGAGCATTGGTTGGGGCGCATCCGTTTGGTGGCTTCAACATGTCAGGCACAGATTCTAAGGCGGGCGGCCGCGATTATCTTTTGCTGTTCATGCAGGCAAAAGTGTTGGCGGAAAAAGTTG
>DIYZ01000043.1:31080-37962 GCA_002427845.1 Chloracidobacterium sp. UBA6041
GGCTGCGATTTGAGTTTTTGGAGATCGCGGCTTTGCCGCCTTCCGTGCGGAATGGCTGTGCCTTTCCGAGAGACGGCAAGAAGTTAACAGAGGCTACGCCTCGACATGAGGCGCAGCCTCCTTTCGTTATTAAGTTGCTACGGTAAGGCCGAGCCCTACCGCACGGATAGCGGCAGAGCCGCCGGAATCATGCGCATCATTTTCATGGGCACGCCGCAGTCTGCGCTGCCATCTTTGCAACGCTTGCTGCAGGATGGTCACGACATCGTCGCTGTCTGGACGCAGCCGGACAAGCCGGCCGGCCGCGGCGAGAAAATGCACTCTTCTCCAGTCAAAGAGTTTGCGCTTGAACATGGCCTCCGGGTCGAGCAACCAAAGAAAATCAGGACAGACGAGACTAAGAATCTTTTCGCTTCTTACCAGGCAGACGTCGCCGTCGTGGTAGCTTATGGCCGCATCCTTCCGGTTGAGTACCTGCGCGCTCCGCGCAAAGGCTGCATTAACGTTCATTTTTCCTTGTTGCCCTTGTATAGAGGCGCAGCCCCGGTGAACTGGGCAATCGTCAACGGTGAGAACAAGACCGGTGTCACGACAATGTTCATTGAAGAAGAACTGGATTCGGGCCCGATTCTTTTGCAACGCGAAACACTGATCGGTCGAACAGAAACCGCGCCGGAATTGATGCGACGGCTTGCGGATATTGGAGCCGAACTTCTCGGCGAAACCATTGCTCAACTCGACGTGCTAACGCCCCGGCCACAGCATGATCGTGACGCGACTCTTGCGCCCCTGTTAACGAGAGCAGACGGACTGATTAACTGGTCAAACAACGCCATGGTAATCGAACGTTGTGTGAGAGGGCTTCAACCCTGGCCCAACGCGTATACCCACTACCAAAATCGGAGGTTAATTATTTGGAAGGCCTCAGTCACCGAGGCTACGCTGCCTGACGCAGAAATTGGACATATAATCGTCGCGCACGGAGATGATCTCGTGGTTAAGTGCGGCGAAGAAACGGCGCTGCGATTAGTCGAAGTGCAGCCTGAAGCAAAACGCCAGATGAACGTCAGAGATTTTCTCAACGGCACGCATCTGAAGATTGGCGATCGATTTGGTGAAGTCTAGTTCTGTTACTCCGGCCCGACTGGCGGCATTTGAAATCCTCAAGCGCGTTGAAGATGGCGCTTACGCTTCCGTTCTGCTGGCGTCGCGTGAAGAGGAATTGAATCCGCTCGATCGCGCTCTGTGCCACGAGCTGGTGATGGGCGTGCTGCGCCGGCAGTTGTGGTTGGACCGGCTCATGGAATTCTATGCTAATCGCAAAGTAACTGAGCTCGATGCCGGTGTTCGCCTCGTGCTCAGGTTGGGTCTTTATCAATTGCGATTCCTTTCGCGCATTCCTCCGTCAGCCGCTGTCAACGAAGCAGTCAATCTTGTCCAGTTCGCGCGATTGCGTTCGGCAGGCGCTCTTGTGAATGCCGTTTTGCGTCGAGCGACGCGGGAACCTCACGTCGATCCTGCGAACGGCATCGAGGATCCAATCGAACGCGTTGCGGTAGCTACTTCACATCCTGAATGGTTAATCGAGCGTTGGACAAAAGCCTTCGGCAGCGAAGAAGCGGAAGCGTTTGCTCGCGCTAACAATGAACCGGCGCCGGTGGCGTTTCGCGTGGTCAAACATCGCGCGTTGGAAGCGGAGGTGGTGGAACACTTACAACGCGCCGGGGCGGAGGTCGTTCGCTCGAAAGTCGCCAATGGCGCATGGCGAATTACCGGGGCGGGAAGTCTGTTATCCGCGCTGGTTGCTGAAGGGAGGGTCTATGTTCAGGACGAGGCGTCCCAACTGATAGCTGAAGTGTTAGAGCCCAAGGCAGGGCAGTGGGTGTTGGACTTATGCGCTGCGCCCGGGAGTAAGACCAGCCAGATTGCTGACCTCAGCGGCGATACGACCATTGTAGTAGCCTCAGATGTGCATGAGCACCGTCTCAGAACCCTTATACAAACTGCCAAGTCGCACGGATTGACCGGAGTGCGCTGTCTGGTCCTCGACGGATTGCAGCCATTGCCTTTGATCGGAGCCACCTTTGACCGGGTGTTGCTTGATGCGCCTTGTTCCGGAACGGGCACCCTAAGGCGCAACCCCGAAATCCGCTGGCGCATCTCACCCGATGATATTAGCGACCTGTCGCGGCGCCAGAAGCGGCTTATTTTGAATGCCGCGCGCGTAGTTAAACCCGGCGGACGGCTGATCTACTCGACCTGCTCGGTGGAGCGCGACGAAAACGAAGATGTCGTGCAATCGTTCCTTGAAAACAATGATAGTTTTAGGGCGAGTGAATTGCCGCTGGACAGATCGCTTGTCACTTCTTCGAACGCGGCGAGAACCTGGCCTCATCGCCAGGGTACAGATGGGTTTTTCGTCAGCGCCTTTGAGCGAAAACGCGAATGACAACTCTCTTACGCCTGGAAATCCGTTACTTTGCGACGGGGTATACCGGATGTTAGACTTCGCAGCTTGGATTTAGGCCCACTCTGTAGTTTAACGTGAGTAAAGGTTAGGTTTTGTGAATACGGCCACCGGGGCACTCTCCGTACTTAGACGGCTCAGCATCGTGATCGCGATTGCGATCGTTTTTGTGTTTGGCCTGGCCACGACCGTTTATCTGTCTCTTCGCAGTCCGGAAGTCAAGGTGCCGGACGTAGTCGGAAAAGATCGTTTCGAAGCAGAGCATGTTCTGGGTAACGCTGGCTTGAATTTTCGCGTTCGTGCTAACCGGCCGAGCAGCCAGGTGAAGGCAGACACAGTCTTGTTTCAAGTGCCGCGGGCAGGCGAAGTAGTTAAAGTCGGGCAGACCGTCGCGATGGATATCAGTCGCCCGGTGAAAGAGGGAGAATCTTCTGAAGCAGTGGCTCCCGAGAAGACGCCTGAAGAGAAGACTGAGAATCAGAATACAAACGCGGCTGACTTGGCAAACGAAAACAAACCCAAGCGCAAGAACACTAATAAGAACGCGAACGACAACTCGAACACTAGCGCGAATCGCAACGCTAACTCTAATCGGCCGGCAACAAATAAAAACGCGAACAATGCCAACTCGAATAGAGCAACTAACCTGAATTCAAATCAGCCAGCGTTGATTATCAACAACAACTCTCGGAACAACGTCAACCAGAACGAGGGCCGGCGGCCACCCGTCGCGCAGCCTTCGGCCAGTGTGAAACCCAAGCCGCAGATTCCGTAAGTTTGGCGGTTTGATCGAGTGGTTTGCTAAAGATGAACGGCAGGACAATTGACATCGCTCCCTCGATTTTATCGGCCGACTTTTCACGCCTGGGCGAGGAAATAGAGGCTGTTGAGCGGGGCGGGGCAACAATCCTTCACGTCGATGTAATGGACGGGCATTTCGTACCAAACATCACAGTGGGACTGCCAGTTGTGAAGTCGTTGGCGCAGGCAACAAAGCTACCCATAGACGCACACTTAATGATCTCTGAGCCGGGCAGATACGCGGAACAGTTTGTTGATGCGGGAGCGAAAATGGTTTCGGTGCACGTTGAAGCTGACGCGCACCTGCATCGAACGCTGGCATCGATTAGGTCGGCGGGCGCGCAGGCTGGAGTGGTGATTAATCCGGCGACGCCGATTGAAAGCCTTAGTGAAGCCCTGTCATTCGCAGATTATGTTCTCGTTATGTCAGTTAACCCGGGGTTTGGCGGCCAAAGATTCATTGGCACCTCCGTCGACAAGGTGCGGCGGTTAAGACTAATGATAGAGGGCCGCAAACTCGACACGCGGATCGAGATCGATGGCGGTATCGATCTTGAGAATATTGCAACGGTTGTGGCGGCGGGCGCCGAGATTATCGTTGCCGGTTCCGCAATTTTCGGCGTGGACGATTCGGAAGCAGCCGTGCGCGGCCTGCGCGAGGCAACGGTGCAATGGGTTTAGCAATTTGCTTGAGTTTTTAGGTCTCCCAGTTGATGTTCAAGACAGTCAGTTAGAGAATTGTTGGAGGTTTTAATCATGCATTCTCGCTTAAGTGCTCACTTAATTATTTGCGCCGCACTGATTGTGGCCTTAGCCAGTGTTGCGTTGGCGCAAGGCGGCACCCAGAGCGACCTTTCGCCGCTTCAACGTCTTGACGTAATGCGATCAAAGCTCGAGGCGATGCGGCGCTCCCTGAATAGCGCAATTTCTTCACTGGAGCCGCAGGCTGCGAACCCAAACGAGAAGGAAAAGAAGAATCCGGACGATCCTCGCGAAAGATTGCGAGGCCTGGACAAGGAAGTAGCTTCGATACTTTCTGAGGTCAATGACGTACGCGGTAAACAAGAGCGATCTGAACGTTATGATCAAACAATTCTCGAGCGGCTGGAAGCCTCAGTCGTTGACATCAACACGCGGGTACAAGCGGGAATGCAGGCTACGGCCGGCGCCAGATCAAGCGCGATAGCAACAAGCCCCGGATCTGCGAAGAAGAAAAAGAAAGGCCGCCTATTTGGTCTTCTCGGCGGTGGCGGAGATAACAAGTATGAAGAGTTGACGGGCACAGTGGCCGCCGGCCGCGACCGCGTGCTCTTCGAGGAAGCCGCAAAAGAAGTAAGAAAAGGAAATCACGAAACGGGCCGACTCCTGTTTTCAACGATCATCAATACGTACCCGGACTCACCTTTTTTGCCGTTGGCAAAGCTGGCGATCGCAGACTCCTTTTACTTGGAAGGAACAACCGCGGCGCTGGTCCAGGCGTCGCAAGCCTATTCAGATTGGCTGACTTTTTTCCCGACAGATCCATTGGCCGACGATGCCATGTTAAAGGTAGCGGAGTCCGAAATGCGACAGATGGGTCTTTCGGATCGCGATATAACTCACGCTCGCAAAGCTGAACAGCGCTTGAAGACGTTGCTGCAGCAGTATCCCCAAACTAATCTTCGTCCGATCGTGGAAGATCATCTACGTGAAACCCAGGAAAGTTTGGCAATGCACAGTTATGAAATCGGGAATTTCTATCTGGAGCCGCGCTACAAACGTGGCAAAGGCGGTCTTAAGGGTGCTCAATCCCGCTATAAAGAGGTGATCGACAAGTATCCAAATTTCTCGCTTCGGGACAGCGTGCTCTTCAAGTTGGCGTTTACGTACCAGCAGGAAGAGGAGCCAGACGAAGCTGCCAAGTATTATCAGGATCTGCTTCGCAATTTCCCGAACAGCGAGTATGCCGAGAAAGCCAAGGAGCAGTTAAGTATTATCGGACTGCCGATTCCCGACCCCGACCCGGCCAGGAAAAACGTCGCGCCGCCGGACCGCCCGGGGTTCATGGGAAGTTTGCTCCAGCAAGTAGTAGGGAGAGCCGATGTGACCGTCGAAAACGATGGAATACTGATTAGCAGGAGCAAGAAGGAGGGCGTCAACGACTTGATTGACGAAGCAATTAAATACAACGGACAGTTGCCTTCCAATGTGATGCCGGTGGCGCCTGTGCAACATGGCACAAGTCGGCCTGCATCCACTAATCCAGCTCAGCGCCCGGCGACGCAAAATGCAACGCAGCCTCCTCCGGTCACGCCGGCCGCGACGGCCCCGAGAGAAATCAAACCGTAGCACACCAATGAAGGAAGCGTTGGAAATCGGCAGAGCCCGTTGTAAAGTTTGCAACGGGCTCCTTTTCGTCTCGACCTTTCAAACTTGCCTGCAATCCGCAAGTTGACGGATGATAAGAGCGAAAATCTAACGATGGAAACTTCTGCCAATCAAAACGCGAGTGTTCAGGCGGAACTGCTGCGGCGTCACAAAGCAACTTCTACTACCGTCATCGCACTGTTGGTTGGTGTAATGCTGCTTTGCATTCTCGCGTTCGTAACCAAGAAGTTTCTGCCGCTCCAAAATAATCCTTCGCTCGATATTGCCGTACGCATCACCATACTGATTTTCGGGCTTGGCTCGGTTGCGCTCAGACGGACAAAGTTTGCGGCAATGCGCCTGCAGGACATCGCTGCACTTAAAGGACCAACGGGGCTGTTAATCACTTTGCAACGAACCACTCTCCAGGTCGCAATCCTCGGCGCGATCGTCTCAGTGATGGGTTTCGCTGCGACCCTGCTTACCGGAAACGACTTCTACACCTATGGGGCCGGGCTGGTCGCACTTGCTGTCCTGCTTTACTGCTACCCCGTCCGCACGTCCTGGCAACAGGCTATTAAGCGATTTTCTCCCGCCCAAAATGGGGACTGATTCCCAAAAAACCACAACTCCGACTCCGTAAGAACCGCCGAAGATTTGTCATTGGCGAAACCTATTGATCTCCGTTTAATCCTTTGCTAATCTCAGATTGACGTTTCTGACCTGCCAGCCCCGGCCAGGTTTAGTCCCTAAAACAGCCTGCCTCAAGGCCCATCGCTTAGCTTTGCCAAGCCGGATTCCCCCACATGAAATTTCTACTCCTGACCCCTCCGCGAATTAATTCTTCCAGACTTAACGCTTCGTTGACGGCGCTGGCTTTCCTATTGTTAGTACTGACGTTTTGTTCAAGTGGCGCTGCGCAAGACATTCAACCTCGACCGGCGGCGCGTCTCATTTCAGATCCCGTCAGCGACGCCCGCTACTCGCGACCACGCCGCGTTAATGCAACTGAAACGTCTTCGACCTTGCGGGCTGCGAGCTCTTCCGCGGCGCCTTCACTTGAGCAGGCCACCACTATTGAGCGGCGTGCTTTTGAAAAGACCAACCAGGCACGCGTAGAAAATGGCCTCGCGCCCCTGACGTGGGATCCAGAACTCTGTCGTATGGCCAGGACCCATTCCGAGGAAATGGCGACGCTGGGATTCTTTTCTCACGAAACTTTAGCTGGACTGGATCTGAAGGAGCGAGCGCATTCGATGGGAATTCCG
>DIYZ01000044.1 GCA_002427845.1 Chloracidobacterium sp. UBA6041
TCAACGAATCCAAACTGCATCAGTACCCCGAAAGCGGTACAATCTGGTAAACACTCCTGAGTCAGTTTTCGTTATCGCCCGAGGACTTCTGGTGCGACAACCCGGTCACTGGCGAGGTGTGTCAAAACTCGGGAGAGTGAAAGAAGTCGATGAACAAATCCCAAGCGACGCCACTACACAAAACAGAACCGTTGGCGGTAGCCAATGGATGCTAGCACTCAATTACATCTGCAAAGACGGCATGTTTTCCGCGCAAATTTGGGAGAGAAAACAATGGACCCCAATTTGAGTCGTAGCATCCATTGGCTACCGCCAACGGTTCTGTAGTCAGTGCCGATTTTAGGATGATTTCTTTCAGCGACCGAGTTTTGACACAGTCACTGCGCCTCCGGTTCTGATTTGTTTTGACGGCAGGCAGGGAATGCCTGTCCTACACGCTCGTGATCTCGTGCTCTTTTGATTTCGCGAGGTCGTCGATCTTGCCGATATAAGTGTTGGTGAGCTTCTGCACTTCCTCGAGACTGTCGCGTTCGTTGTCTTCCGAAATCTGTTTGTCTTTCAACATCTTCTTCAAACGCTCATTGGCATCACGACGGATGTTTCGCACAGCCGTGCGATGGTCTTCGGCGATCTCGTGCACTTGTTTGGCCAACTGCTTGCGACGCTCTTCGGTAAGCGGCGGGATAGGAATTCTAACCAGCCTGCCGTCGTTTGATGGATTCAGTCCCAGGTCCGCGGTGCGTATCGCTTTTTCAATCGGGGCCACCTGTGTCTGATCCCAGGGCTGCACGGTAAGCATCTGCGGCTCGGGTGCATGCACCGAAGCCATCTGGCTCAGCGGCGTCATGGTGCCATAGTAGTCAACCATTATTGAGTCCAGCAGGCTGACCGCAGCGCGTCCAGTCCGCACGGTGGCCAATCTACGACGGAAGTCTTCAATGACCGTATCCATGCGCGGTCGGGTATCTTTGATAACATCCTTCTCGCTCATCTATTTGGCTCCCGCAAGAAACTATTTATTCAGACAGACTTTCGTGCCAACTGTTTCGCCGGCCACCACGCGCTTGATATTTCCTGACTGGCGCATATTAAAAACGATGATCGGGAGATTGTTGTCCATGCACAGGGAAATTGCCGAAGCGTCCATTACTTTAAGTTGACGTTCGAGCACTTCCTGGTAGGTTATGCAGTCATAACGAGTGGCTGCCAGGTCGAGCATCGGGTCGGCAGAATAGACGCCGTCGACTTTGGTGGCCTTGAGAATAATGTCGGCTTTGATTTCCAGCGCCCGCAGGGCTGCGGCCGAATCGGTCGTGAAATAAGGATTGCCGGTGCCGGCGGCAAAGATAACGACGCGGTCTTTCTCCAGGTGGCGCACCGCGCGTCTGCGGATGAACGGCTCAGCCAACTGCGGTATGTGCATGGCAGACATGACGCGCGTGTGGACGCCGAGTTTCTCGAGAGCGTCTTGCAGTACGACTGCATTCATCACCGTCGCCAGCATGCCAATGTAATCGGCGGAAGACCGGTCCATGTTGCCCGCGCTTTTGGAAACACCGCGAAAGATGTTGCCGCCGCCAACCACCACCGCAACCTGCACGCCCAGCTCATGAACAGCTTTCAATTCCTCCGCAACCTTGCGAGCAACATCGACATCAATGCCGTAGTTTTGCTCGCCCATGAGCGCCTCGCCCGAGATCTTCAACAGCACTCTCCGGTAAGCCAGCCCAGCTTTGTCGGGGTTTAATTGTTCGGCAGCCATGGGTTGAGCCTTCTTTGCGTGTCTTTGCGAACGCTTAGCGACCTTTGTGGTTGGGTTTTTGAAGCCAGAACCTATAAACCATAAAGAGCGCGAAGGCTGCGCAAACGACCGGAAAGGTTCCAGCTTCTTAAAAAGCAACAACGGTTTGGACTGTGAACAAACCGGCAGCTTAGCTGACCAGCGAGGCCACTTCGCTGCCGAAATCTTCTTCGCGTCGCTCGAGGCCTTCACCCATCTTATAGCGCTTAAAGCGGCGAATGGTAATCTTCTCGCCGGTTTTGGCCACTTTGTCGGTCACGAGCTCGGCGACCGTCTTGGCCGGATCCTTAACAAACGGCTGATCCAGCAAAACCGTTTCTTCATAAAACTTGTTTAGGCGGCCTTCCACGATCTTGTCAATCACCTGCTCCGGTTTGTTCGCATTCTTCGGATCGTTTTTGGCTTGAGCACGGGCAATCTCTTTTTCCTTAGCGAGATCAGCGACAGCGACGTCCTCGCGCGAAACAAATCTCGGCTCAGCCGCGGCGATGTGCATGGCGATGTCTTTAACCAGTTGCTGAAACTCCTCGCCGCGCGCCACAAAATCGGTCTCGCAGTTGACCTCGACCAGCACGCCAACCTTTCCACCCATATGGATATAGGAGCCAACGATTCCTTCGGCCGCAATGCGGCCCTCTCGCTTCTTTGCCGAGGCGAGGCCGCGCTTGCGTAAAATGTCGATGGCGTGTTCTTCGCTACCTTCAGCCTCGACCAGTGCGTTTTTGCATTCCATCATTCCCGCGCCTGTCTTTTCACGAAGCTGCTTTACGGCCGTTGCTGTTACTTCTGCCATGATTACAAATGTCTCCGATTATTATCCGACAAACTCAAGTCTGTCGTTCACTTACTTCTTTACCGCTGGCGACAAACCGAAGTTTGTCTGACTCATCGTTTAATGAAAAGCGCAGCCCGGCGGAAGTCCCGCTTAAAGGCTGCGCTCGCCGATAAGTAAAATCTCGAAAGGCTGGGGGTTCAATTCGCCGCTACAACCGTTTCAGCGCCTTCGTTTGCAGCCGCATTCGATTTGGCTGGTTTCGGCGCCGGCGAAGCGGCATTTCCCACTTCGCTGCCATTACTTGTTTCAAGCTTTTCGACAGTGTCGGCCGCTTCGGTCTCGGCCGGCGCTACCGGCTGTTCCGCACCTGCAGACTCGACCGCCGGCGCCGCTTCTCCTGCGGCAGTTTCATCAGCTTCAGTTTGGGCGGCAACGCCACCTTCCGTCGCAATTTGCTGGCCCTCGAGAATTGCATCCGCTATGCGCGAGGCGAAGAGGCGGACGGCCCGCAGCGCGTCATCGTTGCCCGGAATCACGTAATCGATTCCTTCCGGCGAGCAATTGGTATCAACTACCGCAACAATTGGAATTCCCAGGCGGTTTGCCTCGGCGACTGCAATTTCTTCCTTCCTGACGTCGATGATAAAAACCACATCGGGCAGCCGATTCATCGACTTGATGCCTGACAGGTTCTTGTTCAAACTCTCGCGTTCACGATCGAGCTTGATGCGTTCTTTCTTCGTCAGCTTTTCGTAGCGGCCATCCGTCTGCATGGCCTCGAGATCCTTAAGACGCTTGATCGACTTTTGCACCGTCTGGAAGTTTGTTAGCAAACCGCCCAACCAACGCTGGTTGACGTGGAACTGACCACAGCGTTCTGCTTCCTCTCGGACCGCGTCCTGAGCCTGTCTCTTCGTGCCAACAAAGAGGACGGTTTTTCCTCTGTCTTCGGCAATGGCGTTTGTGACAAACGCAATCGCATCGCGAAACATCCGCTGAGTTTTTTGCAGATCGATAATGTAAATGCCGTTGCGCTCGCCGAAGATGTATTCCTTCATCTTCGGATTCCAGCGCCGGACCTGGTGGCCGAAATGCACGCCGGCCTCCAGAAGTTCTTTCATCGTAACCTGAACCAAACTTAAATCTCCTTTTCAGTGAACTGGTTTAGTGTACTCACCGTAACCCCATGGCTCTCCCTATGAAGAGCAACCAATCCGAGCTACGGCAATGGCGTTTAGAATTTCGGAATTCGGATTGCGGATTTCGAATTTCCTGAACTTAACCTGACTCGTGCACTTAGCGAACAAATCAGGCAATCGAATAAATCGGGCAATACGGGAAAAGCAAAGTTCGGCTCACGAACTCTGCAATTCGCTTATCGCTTCGAGAACTGGAAGCGCTTGCGCGCGCCCTTCTGCCCATACTTCTTACGTTCTTTAATGCGCGGGTCGCGAGTGATCAGGCCAGCCTTCTTCAGTGCCGGTCGAAGATCCGCATTAAACTCGAGCAGCGCTCGCGTAATGCCGTGACGAATAGCACCTGCCTGTCCTGCCGGACCACCACCGCGAACGTTGATCAAAACGTCAAACTTGCTGACCGTCTCGGTGAGTTGCAAAGGCTGCCGGATAATCATCCGCAACGTTTCGTTGGGAAAATACTGATCAAATGATTTCCGATTAATTTGAAAGTCGCCGCCGCCGGCTCGCAAGTAAACCCTTGCCGTTGAAGTTTTGCGTCGTCCGGTTCCGTAGTATTGAATTTCAGCCACAGCTATATCGTCCTCTTTATTAACTTTGCATTATCTAAGCTTGATTTGATTTGGCAGTGAGTTGGAAGGCTTGCGGGCGTTGGGCAGTGTGCGGATGTTCGCCATCGGCGTAGACCTTTAGTTTCTTGGCCATAGCCTTACCCAACTTGCTCTTGGGCAGCATACCCTGAACCGCGAGCGAGATTACGCGGTCGGGCCGCTTCGCAAACATCTCGGCGGCTGAAACCTCCCGCAGACCACCGGGATATTGAGTGTGACGCCGGTACATCTTCTGTTCTGCCTTTGCACCTTTAAGCACGGCCTTCCGGGCATTGATCACGATCACGTGGTCGCCCATATCCATAAAAGGTGTCCATCCGGGATTACGCTTGCCGGATAGGATGGAGGCAACTTCAGACGCCAGGTGGCCGACCGTTTGACCGGCTGCGTCCACTACGTACCACTTTCGTTTTCCAGCGAGATCCTTGCCGCTGGGGAAGTATGTTGACATGGTTTACTATCTGTATTTTTAGCGAATAAGACGTGAACGGCTAGAATACCCAACGCCCTTAAAGATTGTCAAGTTGGTGACTTAGCGTCACAGCGACGCAATTGTTGTAACGCAAATTGTTAGTCTGCATCCACTTCGGTGTGTAACGCAAACTGTTAGTTTGCGCCCACTTCGATCAGTAAGCTGGACGCTTGCGCTACAAAACCAAAAAGGCTCCCGGGCATTCGCTGCCGAGGAGCCTTTTGAATCAAGGGTCAGTCCGCTCACGGTTGTGACGGCTGCTTCTTCAGTTTTGGAGCATCCTGCTTCTCCGCAGGCTTAACTTCGGTCCCATCCGGATTGGTTGTTGAGTCATCAGGCGTCGGTTGGCGCCGCTTGAGCGTGGGCCGGCCGGGTGCGCCTTCGTCTCCTGCGGGGAGTGCTCCAGCGCTGGAAGCTCTGGCATTTGAAAGCCGCAACAGTCGCGCTTTCACTTTCTGAAATTCCGACGTGCTGATGACGTATTCATCGTGCTCAGGAAACCTGGCGGCCAAGGCGAGGGCGGCAGCACGCCGGCCAGGCGGCGCCGGATGGCTCGCGAAGGCCTTCGAAATGAGCCCGGGTTTCTTCTTGTTCTTTGCCTCGAGCTTTTCAAACATCGTCGCCATCGCGGTCGGATCGTAACCGGCAGCGTACATATACTGAACCCCGAGCTTGTCTGCTTCCTCTTCCGCGCTTCGGCTAAACTTCATAAACATTCCCAACAGGCCGAGTCCTGCTGTGTTTTGATAAATCATTCCGGGAATACCACCGAGAAATATCGAACCACCCAGGGCGAGATATTCCAGCAATGAAGCTTTCGTCTGGTTTTCCACAGCGTGCCGAGCGGCAACGTGACCTATCTCGTGGGCCATCACGCCTGCTACCTCGGCTTCGTTATCCGCTACCAGAAGCAAGCCTTTGTTGACATAGAAGAATCCGCCGGGAAGGGCAAACGCATTTACCTCGTCGGAGTCGATGACCTTGATTGTAAAAGGCACTTTTGCGTCCGAGTGCAAAACGATGTTCTGGCCGACGCGGTTTACATACTCCGTAATCATCGGGTCATCAATAAACTTTGCCTGCCGGTCCACTTCCGCCGCCAACTCCCGGCCTAGTTTCACTTCCTTCTCGGTCGATCCGCTCATCTTGGAAATGATGCCTTTATTAATATTGCGCTTCCCGATCATGGCGGGATCTTCGTTGACCGCAAGTGGCTTGTTCGAACCGGCGGGCGTGGTCGGCGCTTTCTGGCCGGCGTCTTTCTTGGGATCGGTTTTGGCCGTTTGTTCTTGAGATTGGGTGGTTGCTTGCGTGGTTTGAGCAAAAGTCGCGACCGAACCGGCAAGCATCGAAGCTGCGAGCACCAGAGCGGTGGCGAAACGGGAGAAGCTATTCATTGGAAAACCTCCAGATATCTTGAAACATGCCTTGTTGAAAGAGTTCTGGGGAAAATCTTTCCAGGGCCACGAATTGAGGGTTTCAGCGCCGACGAAAACCTATGGAAAAACCTGACGCGCTCGACTGGGAAAAACTGTTTTCGCTATTTTCTAACGCGCTGTCTATGATGCTTGGCGGTAGCCCCATGGTTGCGCGCGCGAGTGCGCCTCAAAAGAAGCAAACGCTTCGACTCGCGTCGGCTAAAAAGCCGGAACCTTTTGGCCATTGCGGGATGCCCGCCATTATAATGCAGTACCTTAGAAAAAGCTCGGATTTCCAGAGCAAACTGTTAGTTTGCAAGGGTGGCTGTAAAGGCTTGCCCGCAATGCCCGACGAATGACGAAAGTTAAACGCCAAACGCCAAAGCCTTCGGTCGCCATCGTCGGGCCCGGGCGCCTGGGGCAAGCTATGGCAATGGCCCTGCAAGCCTCGGGCTATCCAATCCTCGCCTTCGTCTCCCGGCGCGCGGCCCATGCCAAAAAAGCGGCCAGGTTAATTGCCACATCCGCTAAGCCTGTCCGGTCGCTAAGTACAGACCAGCTTGACCAACTACCAGCCACCGATCTGATTCTGATAACAACGCCCGACGACATTATTGAATCCACCGCGCAAGCGTTGGCAACTGCGCAAAGGAGCGGCCGGCGAGGTCGAACCGTGCTCCATACCAGCGGGGCGCTGGCTTCGGATGTTTTACGCCCGCTGGCGAATTCCGGATTCAAAACGGGTTCAATGCACCCGCTGGTTTCCGTTAGCGAACCTCGCGCCGGCGCTGAGGCTTTATGCGGCGCGTTTTACTGTCTGGAAGGAGACGAGGCGGCGCTGCGAGTTGCGCGTTTGATTGTCAGGGATCTGAAGGGCAGGAGCTTTTCAATCCCACCGGAGCGTAAGGCCCTGTATCACGCTGCCGCGGTGATGGCCTCGGGACATCTGGTCGCATTGTTTGCTTTGGCTGCTGAAATGCTCGCTTCCTGTGGAGTAGGCAAACGAAGCGCGCGCCGAATACTGCTGCCGCTGGTTGAAAGCACCGTTAAGAATTTGCAGGTATCCGATCCGGAGAAGGCCCTCACGGGAACATTCGCGCGCGGGGATCTTGCAACCGTGGAAAGACATCTAAGGGCACTCTCCCGGAAAGAGCTCGAGCCGGCTTTGGAAGTTTACAAACTGCTGGGTCGTCGCTCGCTGGAACTCGCGCACAAGAACGGACTCGACCTACAACTTTTGAAGCAGATCAGAAAAGCTTTGGAGTCAGCGAAGCGCCTGTAACGCAAACTGTTAGTTTGCGCCTCTACCGGGGTCCCCAGCCGGGCAGCCCGGCTGGGGTGGTTGCTTGCCTAACTGTTGTTGCCCGCGTTAAGTTTGTCGCACCCGGCCAAACGAAAGGAATCTCGCTTAGTGGAAAGGATACCCAGCGACAGTTATAGCCTGACCTTGCGCGTCAAGCTTTCTACGCGCGCGGGCACTCTCGGCGAAGTGGCCACGGCGATTGGCAAAGCGGGCGGAGACATCGGGGCTATCGATATTGTCAGCGTCGGCCGCGACTACATCATTCGCGACATCACCGTCAACACTGTCTCCAGTGAGCACGAAGAAAAAATCGTCGATGCTGTAAAAGACATAGACGGCATCGAGGTCATCCACGTTTCCGACCGCACCTTCCTCATGCACATCGGCGGCAAGATCGAAGTCGTTTCCAAGCTGCCGCTGAAAACGCGCGCCGATCTTTCCATGGCCTATACCCCCGGCGTTGCTCGGATATGCGAAGCAATTCATAAGGATCCCGCAAAAGCCTTCAATCTTACGATCAAGAAGAATACTGTGGCCGTGGTTACAGACGGCACGGCCGTGCTTGGTCTGGGCGACATTGGCCCCGCGGCCGCGATGCCGGTAATGGAAGGCAAGGCAATGCTGTTTAAGGAATTCGGGGGCGTCAACGCCTTCCCCATCTGTCTGAACACGAAAGATCCGGACGAGATCGTACGCACAGTAAAAGCAATCTCTACCGCTTTTGGCGGAATCAATCTCGAGGATATTTCCGCGCCGCGGTGTTTTGAAATCGAAGACCGCCTCAAGGAAGAACTCGACATACCGGTCTTCCACGATGATCAGCATGGCACGGCGGTGGTTGTGCTCGCTGCTCTTCTCAACGCGTTAAAGATCGTCGGTAAGCAGATGACCGACATTAAAGTCGTGGTTAGTGGCGTGGGCGCTGCCGGTGTGGCTTGTTCGAAGATCATCATGGCTGCCGGAGTAAAGAATATTATTGGTTGCGACCAGCAGGGTGCTTTGTATCGCGGGCGTCGCGAGCACATGAACCGGGTGAAAGACTGGTATGCACAAAACACAAACCCCAACGAAGAAAAGGGCACGGTGCATGACGTCATCAAGGGCGCCGATGTTTTTCTGGGATTGTCTGTCCCCGGGGTTTTAGGAATAGAAGATCTGAAGCAAATGGCGCCGAAGCCGATCGTCTTCGCGATGGCCAATCCCACGCCGGAGATAATGCCGGAAGATGCCGCTCCTTACGTTGCGGTGATGGCCACCGGACGTTCAGATTATCCGAATCAAATCAACAACGTGCTGTGCTTCCCGGGAATATTTCGCGGCGCGCTTGCCTGCCGCGCCTCGCGCATTAACGAAGAGATGAAACTCGCCGCCGCCCAGGCGATTGCTGGAATCATCAGCGGCAATGAACTCCATCCTGAATACATTGTGCCGTCGGTATTTGATAAACGCGTGGCCGAAGCCGTCGCGCGCGATGTGGAAGAAGCCGCGTATCAGACCGGCGTCGCCCGCCGCGACAGAGCATCACAAGACGGGTTGTAAGCGATGACGTTTCTGGTAGTGTCTTAGTTTCAATTCTCTGCGCCACCTCCGCGTGCTCGGCGTCTCTGCGGTTAATGATTTTGAAGGGCTATTCACCGCAGAGCCGCAGAGTTCGCAAAGGTTTCGCAGAGAAGGAACTCTAACTCAGACACTACGACGTTTCTGGGGAGATACTCATGAAGCACAGGCAGTGTTATCCTTATTCAGAGGTAAACGAAACATGGCAATGCAGACTAACCTGGAAGCTTTGATCGAGGTTGCCAAGCACCTCTCCGATGAGGAGAGGAAAAAACTTGTAGAAGCTCTGCATCCGCGTTCAGAATCGCCGCCACCTCGACACATCGCAGAGATGCGCGGGCTTGGGAAGGATTTGTGGCAAGGAATTGATCCGCAAGATTATCTCAATGCGGAGCGCGACTCGTGGGACAACTGACGCCGCTTATTGCGGGAAAGTTAGTGGCCTTTGCGATTACAGTTCACGCTTTACGGAGTGCCCGCCAGCTTTCTTCGTTAGAACAGCAGTCATAAGATAAGCTCTCGGAATCTCCTCGTGCGCATCCCTCATTGCATCGCTAAAAGGATGTTTTCCAAGACCCACCTGAGCTAAATCCTTCAGGTCTTCAAGATCTTGATTGAGGGTTGGGAGAAGGATATTTTTTCAGGCCAGCGTAGGTTGGGCTTTGGCATGGGGCGCGACCGCGAAGATATTGCGGATGCTTCGAACTACGTGTCTGAATTGCGCGACGCAGAGATGCGCACACCTGAGGGCTGCGAGAAGACTCCCGAGGAGTTCCTGCAAGACGCCGATTTACCTATAAAGAGCTGAGAGTAGTTCACGCCCCAGTTTACGACGTTTCAGCACCGAGGCTGGAGCTTCCTGGCTCCATTAGGAGCCAAATGTTTATAGCAACCGCACGAACCAGAAACTGAAAGCTCCGTAGGAGCGCAATGTTTGTAGACACATCTCGAGCCAGTTGGAGGCTCAATTAGGCAGGACATTTCGCCCCTGCGGGGCTCAAAGTTAGAAATTGAATGTAGAACTATAAACATTGCGGCCCTATCGGGCCCAAGACGAGACGGGATTACATCCACGAAGGAATGATGCTTTCGGCTCTTTTCTCAATAGTTGGATAAGGCTTTACGAAGCGGGGTCGCGTGAGAATGTCAGCGTGCCTTCGCGTAGCTCCTCGAGACTAGCCTCGTAGTTCTGCTCGATCTCCCGTTAGGAAAAGCAGTAGGTAGTTCGCAGAAGGCAGACATCCAGCGGAGAGTAAGGCAAACTCGCTATCGCTTATCCCGCTGGCGCAGCGAAAAATGGAAAGACTGATACAGCCTGCCGTTTTGCTGATTGCTGCCGAAGTGTTTTGTGGCCGAATGAAGCAAACCGCTGGGAAACAGCACTGCGCGGTTGTACACATTTCCGATACGGTCAATTTCTATCCAGCATCCTGGTTTCTTGCTGTCTCGCTCCAGCATTGCTTCTAGTTTTTCAATCCTGATCCTAATCGTTTCGCGTCCTGCTTTGTTGGACTAGAAATCAGACCAGTCTCACGATGCTGCCATAGGGACGTGCCGGCATTGTAGGGAGCACGCGGCGTGAGATACACCAGGAGCATCATCCAGTTTGGCGGGTCGTCATAGTGGACGCCAACGGTCTCTGCCATTCGGCCCCTGGCAAAGGCGCTAAAGAAAACTCCGTTGGATGCTTCAATAGCCATTACATCGTCTTCCCAATACCCGATCCGAATTCTGAATTTCTTTTCTATCAGTTCCTTTATACCGCCAGGCTGATAAGCCTGAGTCCTTCTGCCTACAAGACCGTCGGGCTCTGAGTAAGTCATGGCTAATGCCCGGCGCCTAACCTTTTCGGGGCGGAGATAGAACCCGTCCACTGTCTGGAGGAAGCGACTAGTCATGAGGTCCTGAGAAAAAGAGTTGTGTACCAGTGCCTGACGAGCTTATTGCAGCGCGAATGAAATGAACACATCGCATGTTCACGATCTATGTGAGCGATTGGGAACCGGCTTCCACTGCGGACGCGCCGCGCGGCTGATGTTTGGCCAGGGCCGCGTCATACAAGTCCTTCACGTCGTTGTAACTGCAGTAAGGCTGTCTGCCAAGTACCATTTTTACGCGTCGCCAAAAGGGAATTTTGGTTCGCATAAGCGAAAAGTTTTCCGGACTCACCTTTAGCGTCTCGTCAGCCCTGAGGTCATATTGCGCATAGACACCCTTGAGAATTTCTCCCCTCTTGCGCACCGCAAACACTCCAGACTCCGAGCTGTCGGAATCGGGTATGTAGTAGAAGGAAGAAAGCAGATGTCCTCTGCAAACTCCGGCGCCTAGATACTTCAGTACCTCGCGCCGATCAGGACGATAGTTGAAAAACTTAAAGCTTACGTGCTCGCCGCTCAGGGCTAAACGATAAATCTCAATCGCTTCAACATCCGGAGGGTAGTTTGGTAGTTTGCACGTTCCAATCCAGATACCGGCAAGACTGAAGCGACCGTACATTTTCAGGACCCTGCGACTGCCGCGGCCCAGCCATCCAAAAACAAGAACTACAAAGGTCGCCAGCAGGCTGGCCACGAAACCCCACCAGAAACCGTTTGGAAGATGGATGAGCGAGTATGCAAAAAGAGAGAGAGGGACTTTCATGAGGAACTCCTTTGAGAGAACTCGCGAGGACCGAGCTAGCGCTTTGCCTTTTATCACGTTTCATTGGCGGGTTCTAGCCCTCCGGATCAAATCCAGCCTTCTGTTCACTATTTACTGTTCACGATTTACTATTGCGCCATGAAAGCCATTCAAGTTTCCAAAGTTGGCGGGCCGGAAGTGCTCGAGCTTGTCGAGCTTCCAGTTCCCGAACCCAAAGCAAACGAAGCCCTGATCGAGATCAAAGCGGCGGGCGTGAATTTCATCGACGTCTATTTCCGCGAAGGTCGTTATCCAGCGCCGCTTCCATTCGTAAACGGACAGGAAGCCGCGGGCGTGGTCACCGCGGTTGGCGCGGACGTCGCGAATCTAAATGTTGGCGACCGCGTGGCCTATACCAGTGCGCTGGGCAGTTATGCGGAGTACGCCGTTGTGCCCGCCGATCGCCTGGTTAAGATTCCTGATCAGCTCGACTTCAATCAGGCTGCTGCCGCCATGCTCCAGGGCATGACGGCGCACTATCTTTGCCACAGCACATATCCGATTAAGAGCGGCGAGCGGGGTCCCCGCGCGGGGAGCCCGAGTGGGGTGCAGGAGACGGCGCTGGTTCATGCGGCTGCGGGCGGCGTGGGTTTGTTGCTCGTGCAAATGTGCAAACTACTCGGAGCGCGCGTAATTGGGACGGCGGGCTCGCAGGAAAAGGCCGAACTCGCGCGCGCGGCAGGCGCCGATGAGGTAATTATCTATACGGAGCAGGACTTTGAAACGGAAACGAAGCGGCTTACTGGAGGACAGGGCATCGACGTCGTCTACGATGGCGTGGGTAAGGACACCTTCGAAAAGGATCTCAACGTTATGCGTCCGCGCGGCTATGTCGTTCTCTTCGGCGGTGCGAGCGGCGCGGTGCCGCCGTTTGATCTGTTGAAGCTGACGCAGAAAGGCTCGCTCTTTGTCACGCGTCCCAAGCTCGGCGACTACATCGCCACGCGCGAGGAACTGGAACAGCGCTCCAATGATGTCTTGCAAATGATTGTTCGAGGGGATCTAAAACTTCGCATACACAAAAGCTACCCGCTGGCCGAGGCGCAACGAGCTCATCGTGATCTCGAAGGCCGCAAAACGACCGGAAAGATTTTGCTGATACCCTGAAAGTGCCGAGTAATGAGTAATGAGTAATCAGTACTGTCCCAACGT
>DIYZ01000165.1:0-4315 GCA_002427845.1 Chloracidobacterium sp. UBA6041
ATTCACATAGCAGTGCGCTGACCAGTCAGCGCTTTGGTCTGCGGCAGCTTGACACCGCATTCTTTGAGACGACTCAAGCGAACCGAGGCCGCGACAGGTCGCGACCGGACAAAGCGCTGACAGGTCAGCGCACTCCAAGGAGCTGTAGCCTCCAATTGATCAGAGCTTTCTGAAGTTTGTCGGACAGGTACTAATGCGATTTGTGAAAGCAGAGTTTTATCCGGGCCACTCCCGAGCGTGTCTTCAGCTTTCATGAACAACCGAACGTGTTAGCGCTGCTGATTCCGCCCTGGGAGAGCGCGCGGGTCATCCAACCTGCTAAGATTTCAGAAGTCGGCACCGAGGCGATAGTTGAGACCATGGTCTTCGGACCTATCAAGGCGCGATGGGTTGCGCAACACACTGTCTACGATCCACCGCACCGGTTCGAAGACATTCAGATCAAAGGCCCATTTCGCAGTTGGCAGCATCGTCATATCGTTGGACCTGAGGCCGATGGAGCGATCTTGCGCGATGAAATAGATTATGAACCGCCACTTTGGTTTCTGGGACGGCTGTTGGCGCCATTTGTAGTTGAGAAGCGACTGCAAAAACTTTTCGATTACCGGCACGAAGTGACGCGGCGCTGGTGCGAAGGGGACGAAAGGATGAAGGATGAAGATGAGGACGGGAGACCGGAGACTGAAGGCTGAAGGCTGAATATGCTTACACACATTGTCATCTGGAAATATCGTGCTGACGTAGAGCGGGAAGTGCGCGAGGAGCACGTGCGCATGTTGCGCAGCTTGTCGTCGGCAATTAACGAGGTTGAGAGTTTGAGCGTGGGTTTCGATGTAGTGAAGCTGCCGCGCTCCTTTGATACCGGCCTCGTAGCCATCTTTCGCGATCGCACCGCGATTGACGCCTACACGGTCCATCCCGAGCACATAAAAGTTGCCGAACTGGGCGCGAGCATCAGCGAGCAGGTGGCCTCAATTGACTTCGAGAGTTAACCACTAATTATGACGCGTTGGAAGAGACTCTCGCTGGTTCTGCTCGTTCTTGTTCTCCTCACGCAGATCCCCTTCGCCTATCGTCGTTACAAACTTGGCCGTCTGCAGGCGGCAATTCAGCACGTGAACTCGCAACGTGTGACGACACCCGATGAGTCCCAGTTTGCGGAGTATAAAGGCGTGGTCCATGTCCACTCTTTCCTGGGCGGACACAGCACAGGAAGCTTTGAAGAGATCGTTGCGGGGGCGAAATCAAATCAACTCAACTTCGTCGTGATGACGGAACATACGTCGGATAACTTCAACACGGCGTCGATGACTTTGAAAGGGGTACATGCCGGCATCTTGTTCATCAACGGCAACGAGGTCAGTTTACCAGACACCGGCCGTCTACTATTGCTCCCCGGACTTGGCGCGGCAGGTGAAGCTTCCAATAGCCAGCCTCTGGAAGAAATTGTTAAGCGGGGAAGAGGGCAGGATGGCCTGACGTTCGTTGCTTATCCGCAGGAGTTTCGCGGTTGGGAAACAACCTACTACGACGGCGTTGAAGTCTACAACGTATACACCAACGCCCGGCAGATCAATCCATTCTTAATGTTCTTCGATGGTCTGTGGTCCTATCGCCGTTACCCGGAACTTTTGTTCGCCAATTTTTACCAGAGGCCAAACGAGAATCTGAAGAAGTGGGATGAAGTGATGGCCGCAACCGGCAGAAAACTTGTGGCGGTCGCCGGAAACGATGCGCATGCGAACGTCGGATTCAAAATTGACAGCGAGTCGGGCCAACCGTTGATCGGACTGAAACTGGATCCTTACGAAAGAAGTTTCCGTCTGGTGCGTGTGCATATTCTGATCCCAAAAGACAAAGTCCTCGACTCCCAATCTCTGCTGACGGCAATTGCTGCCGGCCATTGCTTCATTGGATTCGATCTTTTCGGGGACACGTCCGGCTTCAGTTTTTCCGCTGCAAAGGGCGCCGACAATCGCATTCAGGGAGACGAAATACTTCTTGATAAAGAGGTGCGCCTAACTGTTAGCTTGCCGGTAGCCGGGCGGCTGGTGTTATTGAAGGACGGTAAGATAATGCTGGACGAGAACGGAATCAGAAAGAAAGACTACCCGGTGACGGAAAAGGGAATCTATCGAGTGGAAGTTTACTTGCCGCAACTGCCAAAGCCTGCGCGCGACCAGCCCTGGATTATTTCCAATCCGATTTATGTGAGGTAGCTCTTAGTTGAGAGTTCAAGCTTCAGCTTGCCGTCTCTCATGATTGCACAACCTGAAGGTTGAACTCTGAACCGGGCCCCAGACACGACATCGCCCCACGGGGTTAATTGTATGGCCCAGTGGGGCGAGAAAACCGGAAAGCTCCGGATTCTAGATTATCGTCGGAAGCGGTGCTTACGTTCACCGTGGAACTGTAGAGAGTCGCAGTAATTGGACTCTGCTCTTACCTGAATCCCCAAGTGTCAGGGGGGTGGCAAGTACAGCCTTCCTTATTCTTTTTTCAAGTGGTATTAGTCTAGGCTGGTGCCGAAATCCTGTCAAGAATCAGCTTGACTGTAGCCGAAGCGTACGCCGCAAAATTTGTCCCCTGGCGCCGCTGTCTTGCAGCAGCGGGGTCGAGCCTCCGGTTATCAGGCAGGCGGAAAATCGGAATGTTCTGTCCTGCCCATTTGCGAATAGATTCGACATAATCTAATGTCGGTTCTGTTACTTACTTTTGCTCGCCATCGTCCCGAAGTTCCTCCACATTTATGGAAATCTCCATTGCGACGCCGCGCGAATTTAACTTCAAACGAACAGTGATCAGTCACGGCTGGTATGAGCTGCTTCCGTTTAAGCTCAACCGGGAGAAGTGGGTACTCCTGCGCACGTTAGATCTGCAGGAGGGTAAGCCGGTAACGGTCACTATTACGGCGACGAAACGGGCTTTAAGAATCAACCCCTCACGTCGCCTCAGTCAGGCCGCCGCGAACAAAGTGGTTAGCGACGTTCGCCACATGCTCAGGCTTGATGACGACATGGGCGAGTTTTATCGCCTACTGGCCGATGATCGGGACTTCAGTTGGATTCCCACGCAGGGTGCAGGCCGGATGCTGCGCTCGCCGACGGTGTTTGAAGACCTGGTGAAAATGATTTGTACTACCAATTGCTCGTGGGCCCTTACCGAGAAAATGGTCACCGGCCTGGTGGAAAACCTTGGGCGCGAGTCGAATGACGGTCTGCGTACTTTTCCCACACCAGAGGCGATGGCCCTTATGCCCGTGAAGTTTTATGTAAACGAAGTGCGCGCCGGCTACCGCGCCGCGTATTTGAAAGAGCTCGCCGATCGCGTGGCTGCGGGAAATCTCGATGTTGAGGCGTGGCTGAAAAGTCCTCTTCCTACCGCGGATCTAATAAAGGCGATGAGAGGGGTGATGGGAGTTGGACCATACGCTGCCGAGAATCTTCTCAAACTACTTGGACGCTATGACGGTCTTGCACTCGATTCATGGACACGAGCAAGATTTTTTTCTATACGAAATAATGGACGGAAGACAACCGACAAAAGAATCGCCCGCTACTACTCCCGCTTCAAAGAATGGCGGGGCCTCGCCCTATGGTGTGACATGACGCGCGACTGGTTGGAAGGCCAGGAACTACCCGCCAGCGGGGCTGCAAGCTGAACGCCTGGTTCATCCGAATCCTCACACAAGAGAAAAGCTGCTCATTCAAGAAGAGGTTTTGGAACTTAGCGTGCGCTCAGCCGTTCTAACGAGTACTCCCCTGGAGTGATCACCCAATGACAAGGAGTCTCGAGATGAAATCCCTCTCAAGTCGAATTACCGTAGCTTTCGTAATCGCCGCACTGTCCAGCGTGGCGGTTTTCGCGAATACGAAGAAGGAATCAATAACTTTCCAGAACAACATCAAAGTCAACGGCACCGTCGTTAACAAAGGCAAATATGACGTGACGTTTGACGAAGCAACTTCAGAACTATCGATCATGAAAGGCAATAAGGTTATTGCCAAAGCGTCGACCAGTGCTGCAAAGCGGAGCAGCAAAGCGCACCGGTTTGAAGTGAAGTCAATAGGCACTGGCAACGAAACAGAACTGGTTAGCGTGACCTTCAGCGGCATGGATCACGATATTGTCGTCAAAAACTCGCCGGCCAGCCGTTAACCAATTGGTTTCTTATTCGCTTTCCCATCGCTCCCGAGACACGTGTCTCGGGAGTGATTGCTTTGCGCTTATCTGTTGACGCGAGGCTACGCTCTTCGGTGTTAGGACGTGATTGGCGATCATCGCTCCGGCAGAAAATCGTTGACAACCACAACGC
>DIYZ01000165.1:4541-7619 GCA_002427845.1 Chloracidobacterium sp. UBA6041
TACTGCTTTTGCTTGGCATTGCAATGGCAGGGGCTGCCCAGGCACAAACTCAAAATTCTTCGCCCAATACCGAGACACGACCGCGAAGGATATCGACGCCATCTCAAGGTCAGTCCCTGCCTCTCAGCCCCCGGCCGGTAGCTCCAGATTCGTCAGCAGCAGGCCAGGCATTACCGGAAGACGTGCCCGAAAATAAACCCGCGACTCCGCCGGCCGTGGCCGGACCGGCGGCGACCGCCGGGCGCACTGAGCCGTCAGCAACGGCGTTGCCGCTGCTTTCGCCGCCGCTGATTCAGGCACGCATCGCGGAAGCAGAACGCCTGATGAAATCTCGTCCCCGGCAGACCGCGATGACATCACCGTCCGTCGATCTCGTTACGCTCGCGGCTTTGGATCGAAATACTTCTCGCATTCATCTCATCACGCTCTATAAAGACACGTTTCTAACTAAAGGCGCCGAAGCGATGATGACGAGTTCGCAGGGCACACCTTTAAGTGTCCGCGTGCTGCGCGCCAATGGCGTTAATACCGCCGTGGCAATCTTTGACGAGCAGGGACGCTCGCTCGTTCCGCTGGTGGTCGAATTTCCAATTGAGAAGGGCGGGGTATTTCGCGAAATGGCCTACTACACTTCCGCGCATCCGGCTTTGCTCTCGCCCGATTTGTCACGCGCTGGTCGCGCTTATGTGCACCGAATGATCGATCTCGCGGTAAAGCGTTTGCGTGAAAAGGGAACCGTCATTGCTCCGGAGATTGTCACGGTGGCGGAACGCCTTTGCCTGGTTGAGCACGTGGACCATGATCGCTTTCGGTTGGAAAATCGTTCCGTGCTTTTTGATGAAATCTATTCTCTTTACGCTCTCAACGAACCGGACACTTATCGTTATTCAGTAAGCTTTGCCGGCGCCGGCGGTATGGTGCAGATGATCCCGTGGGCTTATAACCTCGTGAGGCAGCGCCATCCCAGCGTGGCACTCAATCCGGACTTTGTAGTCGGTATGCGGAACCATGCAAACGCGCTTCAGGCAATGCTTCTTTACATGCAGGACACCTGGAACGAGCTCGCCGCTAACGAAGACGTGCAATATGCCCTGAATGCGAAACTGGCCACGCAGACGGAGTTGCTCGCCGCCGGATACAATTCCAACTCTGCCCGCCTGCCGCTCTACATCAGGCGGGGCGGCGCCGCATGGCGAACGCTGATTCCGCACGAGACGCAGATTTACCTGCAAATCTATAAGACGCTCGACGCGATCGTGCCGCAAAATCCGCGCCCGGCGACGGCCACCGGCTCATAAGAATAAGGCTCAGCGCAATGCGCGCGGCGGGTTTTGTGCTTATCTCAATTTGCGCAAACGTTCCCTGTTTTGTTTCGAAGCCACGCGGTTCTCGTCAGTGGTTTTCTGATCTAGTGTGACTCTGAATTTCAATCGACACTTCTCTGCCTGCTGAAAGGGCTGCATGAAAAATCACAGCACCAAATACTCAACTCGACTTCGCATACTCGTTTCCTGCATCACGCTGTTGTTCGTAGCATGCGTTTGTATTGTCGTCTCCGCGCAAGGTGACTCAACGACCCCGGCCACCCAGCAAACTACAACGGCTGAGAAGACGGTCGAACAGGTACAGAAAAACATCAAGGTACTTACCGGCTTGCCGGAGTCACAACTCCTTCCGGTGATGAATTTCATGAGGGGCTCTTTGGGCGTGAGATGCACCTATTGTCACGTTAATAAGGACGGCAAGTGGGACTTTGTTTCTGATGAAAAACCGGAAAAGAGTTCAGCGCGGGAAATGATCAAGATGGTGCTCAGCGTCAACAAGACCACCTTCAAGGGAAACCCGACAGTAAGTTGCTACACGTGTCATCGCGGACGAACGTCGCCAGTTGGTGTTCCTCCATTGCCTTTGCCTGAGGTTACGCCTCAGCCTTCTCCGGACCAGGCAAAACCGAAAGAAGAGCTGCCGACAGCCGATCAGATTTTGGCCAAGTATCATGAAGCTCTCGGCGGCAGCGCGATGATTGAAAAATTAAAGACTCGATCCATGAAAGGCACGTGGCTTACTTCAAATGGAATTTCGCTGGGCTATGAGGTATATCAATCCGGGCCCGACAAGCTTTACACGGTCCTAAATACTCCGAAACAAGGTGTGTTCGAGAGTGGATTTGATGGCACCGCCGGCTGGGAGAAGAGCGCGCGAGGCATTCGTGCGTTAGAGGGCGAAGAATTGTTCTATCTGCGGCGCTATCCGGATCTCTTCAAAGACATCAAGCTCAAGGAACAGTTCACCAGAATTGCTGTCGGCGGAAAAGACAAGATAGGTGACCGCGAAGTCTATGTACTTAGAGGTGTGACAACCGATAACAAGAGGGAGCGGCTCTATTTCGATGTTCAGAGCGGGTTACTGCTTCGCCGAATCAGTAACATGCCAACTATGATTGGCCAGATTCCTGAACAGGTTGACTTTGAGGATTATCGTGACGTCGATGGGATGAAGGTTCCATTTACAATTCGCATTTCGTCGATCGATCCATTCTACAGTTCAATGCGGAAGTTCACGGAGATTAAGCTCAACGTCCCGATCGACGAAACGAAATTCCATAAGCCGGCGGCGCCAGCTTCTCCAAGTCCGTAACACGTTTGGTTTCCGAAGGGTTCCAATTTAAAAACGGATGCGCAGCGTCGCGCCTTCGGCTAGCGCACGGAGTGCAGCAAATACCCACCGTCTAAACGAGTATTACTGCCCCGTCTTTGCCTGGGCGACGCGTGCGCCCGTCCCTACCTTCGCGTTTTACATTAATCTCGCCCGCTGCAGTCGCTGGAATATCAATTGCCAATAGCGAGTCTTCGAATTTCGCTGAAGGAGACTAATTTTGTTTAAGAGAATTTTCGCACTAACACTTTCACTAACCTTTATGGCTACCTTTCTGGGTCTGCAATCGGCCTGGGCCCAAACCGGTAGCGATGCCGGCCTCGCGGCCAAAGCGCGCGCAAAAGTAGAGCAGCTGGGCACGGGGCGCAACGCCCGCGTCGAAGTGAAGCTGCGTGATAACACGAGGCTGAAAGGTTATATCAG
>DIYZ01000165.1:7751-8048 GCA_002427845.1 Chloracidobacterium sp. UBA6041
AGAAGTAAAAAAGTCGAGCGGGGGATTATCCACACGCAGTTGGATCATCATAGGCGCCGCCGTCGCGGGCGCAATCGTCACCTGGATAGTCGTTAAGCCGGCCCTGTGCGACGGGGGTGCTCAAAGCCGCTTCCCCTGCTGAGGTTAGCAAGCCACGGAGGAACACGGGTTAACACGGATAAGAAAAACAAACTCGCCCTTAACGGTTCCCTTAATCCCCTTGCAGATCTGTCCTATCCGCGTTTATCTGTGGCTGGTATTTTATTCTCGACAAGCAGCAATAGACGGTAAAGAAAC
>DIYZ01000165.1:8256-13801 GCA_002427845.1 Chloracidobacterium sp. UBA6041
TCTGTGCCTCCGAGAATCAGTCCATCTATTCCCTCACGTTCCTTCAACCGGTCCACGATCCCCAGTAGCTTCTCGCGCGTCGCCGGCAGAAAAACGCCGTTCACCAATTCGCTCATGTAGCGCGTGTGGATATAGTCTTGTTCAGTTTCATCGGGAGCAACGAGTTCAATTCCTGCTTTGGAAAATACCGCGGGATAGAATTGCCCCTGCATTGTGAAGCGCGTGCCAAACAGGCCGACTCTCTGCAAGCCCATGCGTGATGCCGCGTCGCAAGTTGCTTCGACTATACTAATAAGTGGCAATGATGAACGGCCGCGAATTTCATCAAAAACAATATGCGGCGTATTCGACGCGAACGCGCCAAAGTCAGCGCCCGCTCGAGCCAGCTTCTCAACTGCGTCAACCAGGTAATCAGTAACCAAAGCCAATCTGTTCGCCAGTATCAAATCCAGCATCTTCTTCAGGTTGATGCTGTTGATTATGATTGGCGGATAGTTTCCGTCATTCGTTTGCTTGCGATAAGACGCGATCAGCAAGCGGTAATACTCAACCGTCGACTCTGGTGCGATACCGCCGACGATGCCTGCAGTCTTCGTCATGAATTTCGTACCGCGTCTTGCGGCTAAGGAATGGACTAAGACGTTACGGTTAATCCGAAGTCTTACCGAAGAGAACGTTGATCCAGTAGAAGGCCACTGTGCCGCTGCCAATGACGGCACAAGTTGCAACTGTGCGCCATAGAATATCCGTGCCGGCAAACTTCCAGATTGCGAGCAGCGAGGCAAGCACAGCGACGAGAATGCAGGCACTCGTGATCCAGAAAGAAATGCTTCTGACCATGGCTGGATTCAGGAAGCCTCGTCGTGACTGGCGTTGTTGAGAGTTTTCCAAAAGCGTCCTCCCTGCCTGGTAATCAACCAACCATTGGCTCTATTAACTGTGGGGGTGAAACCATATCTTAAGGCTCAGTAACAAATCTGAAAAGCGCGAAGGTTATTCAACCTCTCAGGAATGAGGGTCCAATGACATGAATCACAATGTCCGCGGAAAAGTGTGCGACCATCGCCGCTTCGAGGCCTTTTTTCCAGTAGAGGTAACCTCCTGTTTAAGACCAGTTATGTCCTGGGCAGTGGGATAACCACGCGACACCGCGGACTCCATCAAGCATTTTCTTTTCGATTATCTTTGGAAATCCAGGGCTTCACTTTTCGAGCACCGCATTCATCGTAATTTCCGCGTTCAATACTCTGGATACCGGGCAACCCGCCTTGGCATTGTTAGCTGCTTTTTCAAATGCCTCCTGGTCTGCGCCCGGTACTCTGGCTTTCACCTCCAGATGAACGGAAGTAATTGTAAAGCCGGCGTCTGTCTTCTCCAGTTTGACGCTTGCGGTGGTGCGGATGCTCTCGGGCGTTAAGCCCGCTTGACCTAATTGCCCCGACAGCGCCATTGAAAAACAACCTGCGTGTGCCGCGGCGATTAATTCTTCCGGATTGGTACCCTTGCCATCCTCAAACCGAGTGCTAAAGGAATATTGCGTGTCGGTCAGCACGCCACTGTCGGTCGAGATTGTGCCCTTGCCATCTTTGAGGCCGCCTTGCCAGACAGCCGATGCATTACGTTTCATGTGCCCTCCCAGGCGAACGATGTGAATTGCTCGATGACGATAAACTAACTTCCACAACGTCACAACAGCGCCAGGGCTCCGAGAGTGCGGGCGCTCAGGCCATCGTCGCGCCGAACAAGACATCAAAACTCCGGCACGGTTGCTTCAGTACCTCGCGCCTTCACGTCTTTCGCCTAAGAGGCGATAGTCTTTCTCTCTAATCGCTTCGACAATTCTATTACGCTCAAGATAGATGGATGTTCGCTTGAAGTTATTTGCAGCCAATCCCACCTCGAAGACAATACCGCAGATAATCATCACAAGAGCAAACTTCTGCCAATTGCGCTTTTTCAGAAATTCGCTCCAACAGTAAAGGCTATACAACATCGCCACCGGCATGGTGACGTAAAGAGTGTGGGAGACAGGAGACTTCATAGAAAAGAGAAAACTGAAATACAAAAGCGCGATCGTCGCCAGCGTGAAATATTTCATTGCTTTCCAATCTTTTTGCGTATGCTCTTTCTTAAACCAAAGCAGGAGCATTGCAATGCATTGCAGAATTCCTACCAGGGTGAGAATGATGACAAAAGGGATCAGCCAGGGGTTGTCCTTCAGGAAAGCTAAACGCGTGGCAGTGTTGTTTCCTATGAAGCGCGGTATTTCGTAACTGGCGAAAGATAAGAACCTGCCCAGGACACCTTCGACCACATTTAGATTCCTGCGGAGATTAACGGAGCTGAATTGGATAGTCTCGTTTGTGCCGCCCAGGCCTTGTCGTAAGCCATACTTGATAAACGTGGGCAGCAGCAAACTCCCCATGATGATCGCGCCGCCGGCGAACCAAACGAGAGATGAGCTAGCTCTACTGCCAAATTTTCGGGACTGACAATAAAACGAAAGCAACACGTAAGGAACAAGCATGACCCACGAAAGGTGAAGCTGCATGATCCAGCAGAGCGTCAGCCCCATCATGAAATTCGCCCACCGGGGCGGAATGATGCCGCGGGTAAGAAACGGGTAGGTTTCGATCGCGGCCACAAAGAATAGGATTGCGGCCGGCAAAACGTAGGAAGGATTGTAAATGTTAGTGGAAAAGCAAAGTGTCCAGGGCGCTGTCAATAGCCATGACCAGACAAACCACTTTGGGATTTCGGGCAAACGTTTGGTGCAGTACCACGCAAAGAAACAGAGGCCGGAAAATGTCAGAAGGTTTAATAAGAGGTAAGGCGCTTCCGGGATGGGCAGAATGTAGAAGGGCAGACCGACGAGTAGTCCCTGCAAAGCTCCCGGGATTTGAATTGAGCTCGTAACGTCGGGCCCAAAGTATGGCCAGGCCCCTGTTGTGTAATACTTAAGCCCAATCAAATAGATCTGCTTTTCGTCGGCCGCAACTGTCCCTAACCCCAGGCACAAACCAAATGCCAAACGGAACAGGAAAGTTACGACCAGCGCGGCGATAAAGAGGAACTTGTTTGCTTGTTTCACATTTCCAGGGCCTGGCCCGGCGCCGTGCGGACAAAAATTCCTTATGTGCTATTTCACGGTCGCAATCGTTTTTTCATCCAGATCCGCCTTCAGGGTGTAATAATCCTCTCCGATTCTCTTGCCGGAAACCTCTACGCGCCCCTGTGTTTTATTCAAGATGTATAAGAAAAAGAAGCTGCGTGAATCAGCGCTACCGCTGTCTACGATCTTCGCCCCACTTTTACCGAGGTCTCTTTCCACATCCTGTTTCAGCGCGGCAATCAAGTTTGCCTCATCGAAACTTTCAACTCGATCAGCTTTCAGCCGGCAGGAAAAGTCTTCCGCTTTATGAGAATGAGATTCCTTTGTGCCAAAAAAGCCACTGCCTCCGCCAATGCCCGCTCCACCACCAGCGCCGCAGTCCAAACCGGGATGAATTTTATTCTTCTCAACTAATTGTCGCAGCGAAAAACTAGCGAAGAATGAACTTTGGCCCCAGTGTAAACATGCTGTGAAGCAAGCGGCCATCATCAATAACGTGCTAACTTTTGAAACATGGCTCTTCATCTTCTGACTAGCCGTGGCAGTCAATCGGAGTGCTTACGAGCAATGCGCACGATCGCATCCAGGCTGCGTTCGACATCCGTGTCTGTCGTGGCCCAGGACGAGACGCTGATGCGCATAGCCGTCTGTCCCTGCCAGACCGTGCCTCCACACCAACAAGTTCCGTCCGTCTGCACTGCGGCGATTACGCGATTGGTCGTCTCGGCGTCGCCAAACGACACCAAAACCTGATTAAGAACCACGTCGTTAAGCACCTTGTAGCCGGCGGCTACGAGACCTTCCGCGAAGCGTCTGGCCTGACGGCAGTTGCGTTCTATTAACTCAGTCACGCCCTCGCGACCCAGCGAACGTAGCGCAGCCCAAACTTCCACACCGCGCGCGCGTCTGGAAAGCTCCGGCGTGAAGTCGGAAGGATTTCGAAACGAACTCGTAGGGAGATATTCCGCCGTGATCGCCATCGCTGCTCGTAGAGCATCAGCATCGCGCACCAGCGCCAAACCACTATCGTAGGGAACGTTGAGCCACTTATGAAAGTCCGTCGCCCACGAATGCGCATTTGCGAGGCCGCTAGTGAGACGCAACGTCGCCGCAGAAGTTGTGGCCCATAAACCAAAAGCGCCGTCAACGTGCACCCACGCATCGGCAGCATGGGCGCGCTCGCAAATCTCAGCGAACGGATCAAACGCTCCTGTATTTACGTTGCCCGCCTGAACACAGATGATCGTCGGACCCGACAAAGGCGGCAAGGCGTCAGCGCGCATTCTTCCCGCGGAGTCAACGGGTACTCTATAAACTCGGTTGCGGCCAAGCCCCAAAAGACCCAGTGACTTGAACAACGTTGGATGTGCTTCCGCGCCGACGATCACTTTGATTGGAGGGGCGCCAAACAACCCATCGGCTTCAACGTTCCATCCCGCTCGTTTGAGTAAGGCATGGCGGGCCGCGGCCAGCGCCGAGAAGTTTGCCATCGTCGCTCCGGTGACGAAAGCGCCACCACATTCCGCCGGCAAGTTGAAGAGATCCAACAGCCAGTCCAGCGCGATTTCTTCCAAACGCGCGGTGGCAGGCGTCGGAGTGTAGAGTCCGGAGTTTTGGTCCCACGCGCCGGCGAGCCAGTTCGCTGCCAGGGTAACAGGGAGCGCACCGCCGATGACGAAGCCAAAAAAACGACGGCCCGCCATCGCCATCGTCGCCGGCGAGCAGACTTCATCCAGCAACTCGATTGTTTGTTCGGCGGTCGTCAATTTGTCAGCCAGAGGTTCGTCGAGTTTCGCAAGCTCGGCAATTGCTTTTGCCGACGGCGCGACACGCCTCGACCCGAGTCCGTCGAGATAGGAAATGGCGCGCTGAGCGGTGTCTTCCAAAAGTTCTCGCATTCGTGTCTCCAACAGCGGTGATGTATTCCGCAGAGGTGAGGTGGACCGGAGCTATTTAGAACCTCGGTGCTCAATACTCAATACTACTGACGGGCCACGATTTCAAACGTCAATTTCAGTTTGTCTCGCACGCGGATTGTGTTGTGCAGGGCCGACGTAGCATTGACTTTATAGTCACTGCGCTTCACCACAAACTCGCCGCGCGCTCGCAGATTCGTGTCGCTTAGCGTTACGAATGCGGGGATCACAATATGCCTGGTGACACCGTGCAAGGTGAGCTCGCCCGCTATCTTTGCCTCGTATCCATCTTTACCCATCTTGCCGGACACGCTGGTGCTTCGGAAAACAATCTCAGGATATTTTCCAGTCTCAAGCACCAGGTCGCGTATCTCACCGTTGATGATCTGTTTCTGCTTTTCGGTGAATACGTCGCGTGTTTCCGTCAGTGAATCTGCGCGAACAGTGAATTGCAGCGCGGCGGGACTGATTGCGCCGGGAGTGAGTTGTGCTTCGCCTGTGAATTCGCGCACCGCGA
>DIYZ01000165.1:13967-15356 GCA_002427845.1 Chloracidobacterium sp. UBA6041
TGTTTGTATGCGGGATGGCGCGTCCGAGAGTCTCTCTTTAACAGCTCGTGGCGCTCTCAGCGGCAGTAACTCTTGCGCGCGCGCGTAGGATGGGAAGGTAACCAGATAGAGTGTGGCGACGAAAACGCCCAGCAGAATGCGCTTGCATACTTTCATTGTTCTAACCCCCCAAACCACTAACTTTTCACAGACGTAATAAACGACACCGGCCTTATCGTCGGTTAAGAGAAAACCGTTCGCGCCAAAGCTTAAGATATCGGCGGGACGCCCGCGAACCTCGCCTGCCGCAAGGAAACCCGTGATGAAATCTTCAGGCCCTGCCGCACGCGAGCCATTGTCTCGCAGCCTTCCAATGATCTGTCAGTGCCAGATAAAACCAGTTCACGCCTCTTTCATCAATGTAAAATACCAGGATCGATGAAATTTCTGGCACGGCGCCGGGCTCTTAACACGAGAAATCCAAGCGGCGCTGGAAAGTCCCTTTAACCGGATCTCGCGCTTCGCCTCGTCCCATCCGGCCAAAGGTAAAACATAGATGCTCGTATACGGCTGAACCTCGCGAACTACCGAAGCGGGAATCGGTGGAACGCCGACAACTTCGATGTTCTTACCCGGAGAAATGAATTGGCTTTGAGCGTTTGCAATTACGATCGTCAGCGACAAAGCAACCAGCGTGGCCCACATCGTTCCAAGCCGGCCAAAGGTAAAAAAAGCCAGTTTAAATATCTGGGTTTTTGAGTAAGAGTATTCTTCCTTAAAGTGGAATTTCTGTCCAGTTCTCCCGTCTTTGGATGATACGACGACCGCCAAACAGGTCACCTCACCTAAAAAGCGATTGGAGAAAGAAACGTTTGTGAGTTCGCAATTCTCTCTCTTCAATAGCGGGATACTCGGCGAATTAGGAGGCGTATTCAAAACAGTAAACCTTAAGAGGCATTCCAATTAATTAGGCGTCTAGATTGTAGATTCTGTGGGCTCAGTATTCGTCAAATACCGACGTCGTGATCCGGCCGATCTCATTGTTTGAGGTTACGCGACACTTTGGATAGAAGACCCAGTACCCCTGCGGATAATCCGAATCTCTGTGTAACCTCTGTACCTCCGGCGTTTATCGAGAAATGATGGAGCGCAGATTTGCAGCTTGGAAAGAGG
This sequence comes from Chloracidobacterium sp. UBA6041, assembly GCA_002427845.1. Taxonomy (GTDB): domain Bacteria; phylum Acidobacteriota; class Blastocatellia; order Pyrinomonadales; family Pyrinomonadaceae; genus PSRF01. The sequence goes on from DIYZ01000165.1 coordinate 15,120, forward strand.
TGGTCGGCGCTCAAGCTGAAGCCTGAATAATGGGATTCGTGCTGCAAACAAGCGAGAGAACTTGGCGCCTTTTCCTGGTTACAACTTTTCATGAGCCTAAGTTGACAGTACCCACGGCAGTTTCGTAGCAATATTCAAAGTGTCCGGTGGCTGGAGTCTCGCTAGGTAGGTGGGGGCGGCTGAATAATCGTGATCGCAGGAACTTGCTATTGCGGCACCGAGGTGCGGGTCTGGGGC
>DIYZ01000165.1:15562-24653 GCA_002427845.1 Chloracidobacterium sp. UBA6041
TGTGAGCCGTTATGCATGTATGGTCCCGTCAGCTCAATATCCCGGAGGGTAGGAGTCTTGAAGGCGCCGGCGTCTTTTGGCTGTTGGGTTAAAAGATAGCGCCCGAGTTCTGAAACTCCCTCTGTGTGGGACAACAGACTGAGTGTTTTACTATTTGAGCTTTGGAGTTCCCTCACCTGATTCATCAAGCTCTCAAAGTTCTTATCGGAAGTGGCGATACCAGTATTGTGAAACTTGAAATCGCTAAAGAATGAAGAAGCCGGGCTACCAAACGCGCGACGACATCATCGTAGCTGCCCATACCCCATCTCAAACCGATTCGTCAGAGGTTGTTTTGCTTGTTCTTCAAGCGATCCCGCGCGACCATCCCAGAAGAGTCGCTCGCTAAACATCGCATTCAAAATAGTAGGCGCATTTCGCGTCCCGGGCTTACCGGATGCGCCAAGCGCTACCGCATTGTGATCAGTGAAAGCGTTCGCCGGATCATGGCATGTGGCGCAGCTTACGGTCCCGTTAACTGAAAGCCGTTTATCAAAATAAAGGGCTCGTCCCAACGCTACTTTGTCGGTTGACAACGGATTATTTCGAGGAATTCGTTTTCGCCACAGGGACTCACTGATCCCAATGGGCACTTGGATGCCGAGCGTCTTTTGAGGAAGGTTTACCGCCCGGTTGGATTTACTTTGAAAAGCATGAGTCGGAAGTGAGAACAGCGCGACGCAGACGAGAAGAATCCAGCGGAGTCCTCTTCTTACGCCTCTTGTCATTGCGCCACGGTTTCGTGTGGTGTTGTTCACGCTATTGAGTTGACTGCTCAGAAATCAGGCGGTGGTGGTGGAAGCTCAGCTTCAGATGTGCGCTCTTCGAATTCGAACAACATTCCACCGCGACTTCTGACCAGCAGGTTATAGATCACCGCCCCAATTAGACTTGCAAGAAGACCTATAAGCGAGAATACGGTCGGCGTCACCAGTATCCAAACCAAAATGATATAAACGCCGTATCGAAAACCGAAAGTGGGGAAAGATATTAAGGCGAAGAATATGCCGAAAAGGAAGCCGACGATAGCCGAAATGAAACTCAGCCAGATGGCGAATGGCATCGTTCGAATATGCTTGAGCCGAAAACTTGATATTGTGATGTCTTAGATCTTTCTACAGTCACCAAAGCGAGTCTACCGGAGCCTCAGCTAATCCTTTCCTTCTACCTCTCGGAAAGTAGCGAGTAAGTTGTCAAACGTAATGGCCGCGGTATGTTTGTCGTGCGCGGATTCCGTATTCCAGCGCGTTAACATTCAGATTTTCGGACCTAGTCTGCCAATTTCCACCATATCGATCCCATACGCGGTGTCGTCAGGTAGTTGCTCAATCGCGCCTTTCACTGAAACAGCTTTATAGGCTGCGACATACTCATCAAATAAAGCTCGTGATGAAAATAAGCCCGATTCATTCAAACGCTCTTCCCATCGCGGAAAGCTGGCAGGCAATGTAAACAAACCTTCGCGGAGTAGAGATAAGTCTCCCAAAACCACAACATCGTATCCAATCCAAGAGACTTTTGACATGTCAAAATCAATTGCACCTTTAATCTGGGTAAGCTTCTCTGAACGGATTACAATAACTTCGTTAGCAGCTTCTAAGCGGTTGCTATACTCCAATAGAGTGAAAGCAGTATCTAAATCTTTACACAATTTAATGCCAGTGAAGTCATCGTTGTTGTCTTCTTCAATCAGTTGCCGTGCTTGTCCGATGTTGGCAGGCAAAACGCCAGGGTATAGTTCCTCATCGATGTCAAACCAGGGCATACGATCAATCCCACCATAATGAATTGTGCCTAGAACAGGAGGTTGTGCAGGGTAAACACCCCGTCCGGCTTGATCTCTGTTCAAGTGCGGCAACCGCACAACCAAAAAACCGTTGACTCTGATAAGGTTCCGCTTAGTCATGGTCGAGGCATTAAACCTGGCTGGACAGGAATGTGTCCACCCCTCCCTGCTCCAGGAATGTGGAAATGCGGGCCGCCAGCCCAAGTCGACGGACACGCAACACAATTGGGGTTTGCTCTAGCACCCGGATAACTTATTTGCTCCGCCCAATCAAGAATTGTGTTTGCATTATCCACCGACAGCGGTTTTCTTCCCCCAAGGGTAGCTTCATCAACAAGTTCTTTGAGAGCACGTTGATCGGGCTTCATCCCTTTCAGGGGATTGGTCTTTGGCACCGGCAAAGCCCCGAGGATGGGGCCTATAGGCTCCATCGCGGCACCCGGTATCACCGTATCCGTTATGAACTTCTCTACTTTTCTAACGAAATCCTTAAGTGCATCGCCAATGTCAGTGTCGTCATCCGGGTTATTCTTATCGAGTCCAAAGGGATCTCGGTAGCTAATCGGATTATTAGCTACATAGGCATATAAATTGATGCCACCCAATAATCCAATCGGATCCTCACTGATGAATCTTTGCAGCGAAGGTGAGTAGTATCTAGCGCGATAGAAATAGAGCCCTGTGCCGTCATTTTCCCGGCCCGTGTACTGTGATGTATTGCCGTTTGCACCGTGCCGGTGGAATCAGTCAACGCGAGTGTGCAGCTGGCAGTAATCCGCTCGGGCCGTAGCTCCGCCTATCCTAGTGCGACGTCCGGCAGCATCATACGCATAGGTTGAGTTACCCAGCGTGTAACGCCCTAGCCGGGCAAGACTGAAGGAACGACGACGTATTTCCGCATCATCGATACTCGGCAGGAATATTGCGAAGCTGCTCGTTCCAATCCCAGCCGGCTGGTTTCTTGCTCGGTATGTGCCAGCGCGCGCCCCCGGCTATCCACTTCTCACGGAAGATCACGCTGCTGGCGGTGGTAGCATCTCCATAACCGAATTCCACGCCGCAACAGTCACAAATGTTGAATGAGGGTAATCGCCCCTCTTCTCCCCAAGGAGGTTCGGGCTGTAAAAGGCCACAGACACGACAGTAGTCTTTGTCAGAATAGCTCATGGAAGTCACCTAAATTGAGCAAAGAAGTAATCCAAGTTACTTGAGTATCCGTGTATTGCAGGATTGGGTCCGAGCGCTACGATATTACAGTTACCGACAATTCGCAGTTCACTATGTCCAGCATGAAGTACAACACCTCGGGCTCGGTAGTTTCGACTACTCATCCGCTCTCGCATCACACCACCGTCAGTTATGTAGATTCATTCCACTAGAATTTATCTCCGAGATGAAGTTCGCGGCGTATTGAATATTGTCTCAATCGGGGCTACCGTCTTTTGCCCAACACCTCCAGCACCAGCGGAATGGTGCTGATCGCTCCCACGAGAAACAACGTCCATCCTATGGCTTTCCGCTCACGCTGATCGAGTTTGTCAACCAGCAAGAGAGCAATGCCGGCCCCCAGCAGCCCGCGAGTACCACCAATCAGTGCGATTTCTGGCAACGTTAATTCCGCTTTCTTCATACTGCCTCCTTTGACCGGATACTTTGTATTCAATGCAAGATGCTCTTACAAGCTTTTCGTACTCTTAGCCTTCGCCGTAGGCTTAACTATTGCATCTGCGGAACTCTTCTGCATGATACGCGATTCAAGCGTGTGATCAAGATCCATCGCGTCAGCGACGGGGGATTGCTTCTTAAAGTGAAACTTAAAGCTAAATCACTGACGGTTTACTGGGAGCGAAAAGTTGCTTTTCGAACTTCAACCTTACCCACCACACGAAGCTGGCATCATTATGGCTAACCAATATAGGATTGCGACCCATGAACGCCATCGCTAAACAGTTAGCCGCCATCGAAAAGTTTCGCACTATGCACTCGTCAGGGTGCTTCGTTTTGCCTAACCCATGGGACGTGGGCACGGCTGTGTATCTGCAACACCTGGGTTTCCAGGCGCTCGCCACCACGTCCTCGGGCTTCGCGTTTACTCAAGGATTGCCTGACACGGTTACGGCGATTACTCGTGACGACATGCTCGCGCATATCCGCGAAGTGGTTGCGGCAACACCACTGCCGGTCAACGCCGATTTCCAGACCGGCTACGCGGATTCACCTGAAGGTGTGGCTGCGAACGTCACGCTTTGCATCGCTACTGGAGTCGCCGGCTTGTCCATCGAAGACGCAACGGGGAACAGCGCGGCACCACTCTACGACGATCAGTTGGCAGTCGACCGTATCCAAGCGGCGCGCCGCGCCATCGATGCTTCCGGTATTCCCGTTGTTCTTACAGGGCGTTGTGAAGCCTGGCTCGTCGGAAAACCCGATCCCCTGCGCGTGGCGCTTGAGCGGCTGGTCGCCTATGCAGAGGCTGGCGCTGATTGTCTTTACGCACCCGGTGTTTCGGAGCCGGACGAGATTGCGGCAGTCGTGAAGGCAGTCGCTCCGAAACCGGTCAACGTGCTTGTGTCCACACCCAACCCCGCGCTATCAGTCTCCCGACTCGCGCATCTTGGCGTGCGACGAGTTTCAGTCGGCTCTGCACTGTCGCGTGTTGCGTGGGGTGCCTTCATGCGTGCCGCGCGAAGCATCGCGGAGACGGGCTCGTTCGACGCCTTTGCAGATGCGGCTCGCTTCAGCGAGCTCGATGACCTTTTCGGTAATAGAAGATCCTAATTTAGCGATTGAAAGCCAGGGCGTGCAATCAATCCCGCCGAATACGCCGAGACATACCCGAAATTCCAGCTGGAGCGGTAAGGTAATGGCGATCACTCCACATGGTAATCGCCGATTCTAAAAACTATATCTTTGTGAGTTTGTGGGAGACATTCATCAGTCGGATTTGTGGTCCGCTTGCAATAGACTAAGACTTTTCAAGAACTGCGCGCCTACGGAGCGTTGCGGGCGAGGGCGCCCGCGCTCCCAGCGAAAAGTTGCTTTTCAAACATCAAACTGAGCGAAACCGCGCGCAGTTTTCTAAAATCTAGAAATTGACGCCCGTGGCAGCGAAGATTGCGAGCACTACGGCGAGAATAGCTTCGCCCGCGATCAGACCCGACGCCAGCGGAACACGAAAGTCTTCCTCAGACTTAGGCGAGGTCTTTGCCCAAATCAACTGGCCTACGCCGCCCAGAATGAACGTCATCAACACCGAAGCGGGAATCAGCATGCCGATACCAATCGCCGCGGGCGACGGTGTGTGATCGGCGTACTTTTCGGCCAGCAGCGTTAGTCCAATTCCTACGACAATGCCTATTACCAGGCCGACAAGACAGCCGGGCGGCAGCGCGTTGAGTCCCTTGGTAAGCAGTTCGGCGAATCCGGCCCACTTGACGCTGATTGGTGAAGAAAGACCTTGTGGCCCAATGCCAAACTTATCGCGCAGCACGGGGTAAACAAGTGCCGTTGCCAGGGATCCGACTGGCGCAGCGATCAATTGCGCGACGGTCAGGTTGCGGCTGTTCGAGCCAATCAACTGGCCTGCCTTGAAGTCCTGCATCAGCGCCTCGGAAGTGACCGCGATAGTTCCGGTCAATCCGCTTGACGACATGTTGACGGGAACGTTGCCGGGCGAGATGAAAGCGAAGATTGCCTGCATCATGTTTGACATTGCGCTGATTGGTCCCCAGTTTGTCTCGCCGAGCACACGCAATCCCACCAGCATAAGCGGCAGCGACAACAGGATGGCGATGAAGGAGAGCCAAACAGGAATTCCCATGCTGAAGTACTGGACCAGACAGATCACCACAGTCATAACAATTGAACCGATCACCACCCACTGCATCGGAAAATCAGTACGATCAACCCTGCTTCCTTTTAGACCACGAAAGGTCTTAACGATCAGATTCCACTTCAGCGCCAGGGAAGTCAGGCCGCCGGCCACCATCAATCCGGTCGCGGGCCACATTACCCAACGCAACGTCAGGGGATACGTTTGTTCCGGGATCATGCCGTGTGAGACGAGATACGGAGGCAGCAGGAACCAGCTAATGAGCGTCCCGATCGCCATGGCGAGGCAGATGCGGAACCCTACGAGAAGTCCGGAGCCAAATGACAACAAACTCCAATTGAAGCCGATGTTCATTGGTTGCATCCCGGGCAGCAGCCAGGTATCGGGAAACAACTTGAGAAAGCTTGTGAGGATCATCAATATTCCTGAAGCAAGGCTGCCAAGGGCCAGCGCCTTCACCGGTCCTGCCGACGCGCCCTTTTCTCGGCCTTCGTGTAACACGATGATGGTCTCGCCGGCGGCCACGCCGTCGGCGTAAGTCAGGTTTTCCTCGTCGATGTAGTGGCGTCGCATGGGCACTGCGAGCAGGATGCCCAACAGACTCGCGCTGCAAAGCCAGAAAAAGATTTGAGCCGTGCCCAAATGAATAGGCGGATTGAGAACGCCTTTGGCGTTGAGCATGTCGAAGGCGGCTAACAAGACACACATGAAAGAGGTTTGGCCGGCGCTCGTTCCCATCGTTTGCACAATGTTGTTCTCACGCGCGTTAGTTCCCGCCGCGCGCATGATGATGACGAGTGCAATGAAACCAAAGAACGCCGACACCACGGAGAGGTTTGGTCCAAAGCCGAGCTTCAAGACGCAGTAGGGATAGGCGCTGCCAATGATTACGGCGACAACGAGTCCTACCATGATGGAACGAGCGGTGAGTTCCGGGCCGGTTTTGGTTGCGGCAGTGTTGGTCTTGCTCATGGCTGCTCCTTAACTCCCACACTTATTCTCGACCGTTACATGGGCCTTTGCGTTCCTTTGCGGTTTCGTATTTATCAGTTGTAGTGAACTCACTAGACCGCCCAAAAAGCTGAACCGCAAAGAACGCAAAGTTCTCGCAAAGGCGCGAAGCGAAATGCAAAATTCGCTACGGAGTTGTCGGTTTCGCGTCCGGTTTGCCCTGCCGGTTCTTTGGCGCGTCTCTTTCATCCGAATTGCGCGTTTCAATAATGCGTTGACCAGTCGTGCGATCGAAAACGGCGTTGCGAAGAAACTGCGCAGTCGTCCACGGAGGCGGATCGCCGCCGAGATATTTGTTGAACCATTCGAGGTGCGCAGTGTAGTAGAGCGCCATCTCATACCAACTCGGCCAGTGGCCGGCGTTCGAGTAGATGAGCAGTCTTGACGGAACCTTCATCTTCTGCAAGTCAGTATAAAAGTGTAGCGACTGCGTGTAGGGAACTCTGTAATCTCGTTCACCGGAAATCACAAGAGTCGGTGTCTTGAAATTCCTGACGAAATTTGAAGGCGACCACTTCACGTAATTCTCGGAATTCCAGGGCAAGCCCTTTAAGTCCCACTCCGGAAACCATTGTTCTTCAGTCGCACCCTGAAACGAGCGCAGGTCGTAAATACCCATCATGGAAGCAATCGCCTTAAAGCGATCCGTGTGTCCCTCAAACCACATCATCATGTAACCGCCATAAGACCAACCCATGGCGCCCATTCGCGTGCGGTCAACGTAAGGAAGTTTCTCGAGTTCGTCCGTGACCTTCATCAAATCTTCAAAAACGCGCCCGCCCCAATTGCCGGAGATTTGCGCAGTGTAATCCTGACCGAAGCCGGTTGAGCCGTGGGGATTCGGAAAAGCCACGATGTAGCCCGCGCCCGGATAGACTTGCCAATCGCCGCGAAAGGCGTCTGCCCAGTTTGACTGGGGCCCACCGTGCACATTCAGGATCAGCGGATACTTGCGTGACGGATCGAAGTTGTGAGGTTTGACGATAAAGACCTGAACGCGCTCGCCGCCTGAGCCGGTTACCCACATCGCTTCCGCGGGACGAATATCAACTTCATTCATTAGCGCGTCATTGAAATGCGAAAGTTTCAGCGGCGTCGCGGCTTTGCCGTTCACTATCTCCGCACTGTAGATCTCCTGCGGCTCGCCGACGGAGCGCTTGATGTAGAACAGCCGCTTTTCGCTCGGGTCAAAATCAGACGTATCAATCGTCTTATCGGCCAGGAGCTGAGTGATGGTTTTTGAGCTGATGTCAACGCGGAAAATCGGATTCTGTCCTGCAACAGGGCCGAGGAAATAAATCGACTGCGAATCTTTGGACCAGCGGAACTCATCGACCCAGTTGCGAAATGATTCAGTGAGCACGCTTGTTTTCCCGGTGGCCCGTTCGTATAGAGCAATCCGGAACAGGTCAGACTCGTAACCCGGCTGCTTCTGCATACGGTAGGCGATGTATTTTCCATCCGGTGAGTATTTCGGACTGCCATCATAAGCAGGATTGGGAGCGGTAATGTTGCGTGGCCTCCGGTCTTTGTCGTCGAGTGCAATAAGCCAGAGGTCGTTGTTCGTGGAACTCGCGGGCACAGCATCATGATTAGAGACGTAGACCAGCTCCTTACCGTCGGGCGAGAAGTCGTATTGCAACTGCCCGCCGAGCTGAAAAGTGGGCGCGTCGTAGTTGCCGGGCGTGAGGTCTCTTGTCTCTCCGGTCGCAGCGTTAGCCACGAAAGTATGCGTGCGCGTTCCATCGCGCCAGGCTGTCCAGTGACGATAAAGAAGCTCATCGGCCATATGGGCCTTCAATGGGCCCGACTCCCAGCGCCCGGCAATCTTCTTGTTACAAGCGTCGTCGCCGTTACACTCCGGATAAACGTCCGAAGAAAAAGCGATCCACTTGCCATCCGCCGACCAGAGCGGGTCGGAAACTCCCGTCGAGACATTCGTCAGCTTGCGCCAGCCGCCGCCTCCGCCACTGAGGTTCATCAGGTAGAGATTCGCGCTTCCATCCTTCGCGCTCACGAAAAGAAGCTGCTTGCCATCAGGTGAGAACGCAGGCGAAGACTCGCTCGTTTCGCTCGTCGTTAACTGGCGAAGGTTTTGCCCGTTGATATCCATGGCCCACACGTGGCTGTTTCGTTTCGCGCGGGGCAGGTCGGAAGTGGTCACACTGAACACCAAAGTCTTCGCGTCGGGCGAAACATGCAGGTCGGAAATGTTTTTGACTCGATAAAGATCTTCAATGGTGAAAGCGCGTTTCTGCGCCTGGGAGCTGGAGGAGAGCAATAAGATGATAAAGAGCAGGGAAATGCGACGGATCGTCATTCGTTAGACTCCTTCGGTGTAACGCAAGCTGTTAGCTTGCGCGCAAACTAACAAGCACCCCAGCCGGGCTGCCCGGCTGGGGACCCCGCACAGTTTGCGTTAC
>DIYZ01000165.1:24902-48385 GCA_002427845.1 Chloracidobacterium sp. UBA6041
GGACCCCGCACAGTTTGCGTTACAAAGACTCCTTTGGATAGGGACAATGCCGGCACCCACTGTCGCAGCAGTAACCGCGACGCAGAAGGAAACTTGTTGTAAAGACATAGAGACCATTTTCAAGATAATAGTCTTCGCCGGCAACGAGTAGTAATTCCGGATCGTCTGGCGCAGGATCTTCGCAGAGATCTGCTCGGTGTTTGGCTAGATCCACCCCAGGCGATTTATGATCATTCATTACAGGTGTTTAGTTTATCGGAGATGTAACAAGGAAACTATTGAACCGGCGCCAGCATGTTTGCGTCGCGAAACATAACCCAGGCGCCATTCTCTTTTTTCAGGATCGATAGTGTGTTACCGGTGCGCTTGATGGGCGCTCCGCCTGCTTAGGTATGATGACAACAGAGAGTTTGATCCAGATATAAGCCCACTCTCCAAACACCTTGATCTCTTGAATGTCGCTGGTGGCGTCAATGTCGGATTCTTTCAGCGCCGACTGAGTCGCAGCGAACGCGGCCTTACCGCGCATTGGTGGCTGGCCGGTTACCAGAAACACAACGTCCTCTGCCATGAGGCTCAGAACCTTCTCAGTGTCTCCTGCTTTTGAAGCACTAAGCCAGGTTGCCACAAGCTGTCTGATTGCCTGTTCATCGTCTTGCATAGGTATCCTCCAAAGCGCCTCCGGCGTCCCTCGCTAACAGCTAATAGCGCCAGCTCGTTAGATCCGCGCCCGGCGGGGCGGTTTTCAGAATGCGAGCGACGATCTTCGACGCATAGAATTGGTGATAGCGCAGACGGGAAATAGCATTTGGCAAAGTGTGATCCCCGTTCCAGCAGTGTTCGGCTCGAGGTTCGTAATCCACTTCGCCGCCGTAGTAAGGATTCTTCGTGCTCTTGAGAAATTCATCAACGAGATATACGGCATCATTGAGGTAGTAGTTATCCGCCCCGCCGACATAGATATGAAGTTTGCCTTCGAGCTTTGGACCAAGCCTGGGCCAATCGCGACGCAGGATGTAGCCGAGGTCGTAATGTTCGCGCCAATACTCGGCTACTGAGCGATCGATCTTGCCGGTCAATTTATCCCAGATCGGTTTCGGATAACCATCTTTGCCTACGGGACCGTAGACCGCCTGCCAGATATCGAATTGACCTCCAGAACGGCTGTTAGTACCCAGCGCCAATTCCATCTGGTTCATCTCTTCGATGGTCGCGGCAAGCTCACCCAGATAATTTCGCTTTCCGGGACGCGGCGTATGTTTCCACGGCGCTTCGGCATAGTAAGCATTTTCGTGTTGGTAGATATTGACGATAGTGTAGGCGCGAAAATCCACCGGGTCGGGACACGCGCCCCACGCTCCGTTGTACTCATCGGGATAAAAGATCTGGGCCGCGAGCGCCTCCCAGCCACCGGTTGACCCGCCATACATGAAGCGTGCCCAGCCTTTGCCGAGCCCGCGAAATTGTTTCTCGATGGAAGGAATCAGCTCGTAAGTAATCGCGTCACCATACGGCCCGAGGTTTGCGGAGTTAACGGCATACGAATCGTCGTAATAAGGATTCGCATGCTGTATCTCGATGATGATCAAACGGGGGAAGTTTGGGCCGGTCCAATCCTGGTAAAATTTGTAAGCATATTCCTGCTGAGTCTTGTTGTAACCCGCGAGATGAAAACGCTCGCTGTAATCGGGCTTCAAATTGGGATCGGGCGGCGTCTCGCGAAAGCCGCCGAAGTCTGCGGGAAAGTGTCCGTGGAAGATTACCAGGGGATAGTGAGCGTCCGGGTGACTATCAAAACCTTCGGGTAACAAAACGTTTGCGCCGAGGTACGTGGGCCGGCCCCAGAAGCGACTGAGCAACTTGCTCTCGATGCGCACGTGCTTAACGTACTTCGTGTCTTTAGGCGGCTCGATGGGAGGAATAGTTTGGTCGAGCGTGATCTTAATCGTGCGATCGTCGTTGGCACGGACGTTGATCTTTTGTGGCCTGCTGTAGAGATTGCCCGGGGCACTATTCCACTGTTGACCTTCGCCGCGATCCATTGGGAGCTTGACCGTGTGGCCGTCGGCACGGTGCAAAGTTTCATAACGGTGGAGCAACGCCTGTATCCAATAATCTCCCGGCTTCAACCCGGAAAGAGATCGCAGCGGATAACCGAAGGCGCCCCGATCGACGATCGTTTCCTCGCCGGGTTTTAGTCCGTCTACATCGACACCAAAAACCTGTTGCGTGTTGAGGTCTTCGCTGATTTGCAAGCGCGGCTCTTTAGCGTTGTCAGTAGAAATGAGGAGAAGCATCCGTCCATCAAGAGATTCTTTGGTGCTTGACACAGGAAAAGAAATCGCAAAACGCAGGTTACTCGGTTCGTTCTTCATATCCGCAGTTCCTGGAAACAGTAATGCAGGAAGGAGAATCGCAAAGAGAGAACAAAGGCGCACGATGTTAGTTGATCTCATCGTCCCTCCTCGTTGGTGTTAAATCGTTGTTGTCTGTAGTTGGCAGCTTGTCCCTGCCCGCATCAAATAAGTGAAGCCGGTAGCGACCTGGGCAGGGACAAGCCTCGCCCCCTACAAACTATTCACTGAATTGCACCTGACCTGCCGGCTGCACCGCATCTTCTTCAGATGGCCGCGCAGAGATCTGCGCCCTGGCGCCGTCGGCATACTGGAGTTTGTAGAGGCGCCAATAAAGACCGTGTTGCGCGAGCAACTCCTGATGCGTGCCTTGCTCGCGAATCTCGCCATGATGAAGCACGATGATTTGATCGGCGCGCTGAATAGTTGATAGCCGGTGCGCGACCACGATAGATGTACGGTTGCGCATAACGCGTTCGATTGCCTGCTGAATCAGTTGCTCGGTTTCAGTGTCGATCGAGCTGGTTGCTTCGTCGAGTATCAGAATCGCCGGATCGAAAGCCAGGGCCCGCGCAAACGAGATCAATTGTTTCTGGCCCACAGAAAGCCCGGCGCCGCGCTCTTTCACCTCCGCCTGATAGCCGCTTTTCAGCCGCTTTACGAACTGCTCCGCATGCACTTCCTGAGCTGCCCACCTTACGCGCTCTTCAGTGATGTCGTTACGTCCGAGCCGAATATTCCCTTCAATCGTGCCACTGAAAAGGAATATTTCCTGCAAGACCACCGCAAAGTTTTCCCTGAGTGACTTGAGATCCCACTCGCGGAGGTCAACACCATCGAGCAGAATCCGGCCGCGCTGCACGTCGTAAAAACGCATCAGCAGATTTGTGATCGTTGACTTACCGGAGCCTGTGTGGCCGACCAGCGCGATCGACTGACCCGGTTCGACCTTGAAAGAAACATCCTTAAGCACCCAATCCTCGCCCTTGTAAGCAAAGTAGACGTTCTCGAATTCGATATGCCCTACTGCGCGGCCTGACCTGGCAGGCTTTGCCGGAGAGGTGATCGCAACCGGAAGATCGAGCGTCTTGAAGATGCGATGTGAAGCTACGACAGCGGCCTGGAGCACGTTGTACTTGTCTGAGATGTCGCGAATGGGCTGAAAGAGAAAACTCGAATACTGTATAAACGCTACCAGCGCACCAAGCGTCAGCACGGTGTGCTCAGGAGTGTTTTGCATCACCTGATACCCGCCATACCAGATGATCAATGCGATACCCGCGGCGCCAATGAAATCAACCAGCGGGAAAAAAACGGCGTAGTAGAAAATTGTATCGAGGTTTGCCTTGCGGTAATCGGCATTTATCTCGCGAAACTTTTCGAGAGACTTTCGTTCGGCGTTGAAGATCTGGACTGTTTGCGCGCCGGCAAAATGTTCCTGGAGAAATGAATTGATGCGCGCGATGCGCGTTCGCACCATGTCGTAGCCCTTACGCGCACCCTTGCGAAACCACGTCGTCGCCGCCCACAGCATGGGCACAGTCAACAAGGTGACCAGTGTAAGGCGCACGTCCATCCACAACATCACGCCGATGATCGCGAAGATCATAACCAGATCGCCCAGCAGATCAGTGATGCCGGCCGTGAAGAGTTCGTTCAGCGAATCGACGTCGGTGGTAAGTCGCGTCATGATTCGCCCGACGGGATTGCGATCGTAATAGGCTACTTCCTGATGCTGCAGCTTGTCGTAAAGCTCGCGGCGCATGTCAAACATGACATACTGCCCGACCGTGTTGAGCAACAAGGCTTGAAAATAAGAAAACGCCAAACGCAAGAGCTGGACGCCGACGTATAGACCGACAAGCAATTCCAGGCCCGCATATTTCCGGGGCAGGATGTACCAGTCGATCGCGTACTGGGTAAACTTCGGCTGCAGAATTCCCAGCAGGTTCAGCATCAGGGTGAGTACAAGCGCCGGGATCAGCAAGCGCAAATAAGGGCGTAGGTAGCGCAGCAACCGGCGCGCGATCTGAAAGTCGTAAGTCTTTCCAATCGCTTCTTCTTCGTGAAATTGCTTGACTGCCGCTGACATGAATCTAAGAGAGAGCTCCGTCCGATGAAGTTTTGTAAGTGGCTGCCAATAGCTGATCGCGCCTCGGAAAATGGAACGCGGTGCCGATAGCTGCGATCAGAAACAGCAGATGATAGTCGCGATTGCCAACCAGGAAACGTTCGAGCAATCCCAGGATTGCGCTCACCTCACACATGGCGCAAGCGACTACAAGACCCTTCTGCACTAACGAAGCGTCCTGCTTTTCAACTGAGCGCTCCAGAAGTTTTCGCTTAACCGCAAACGAAAGTATCACGAGAAATGTACCGAGGGCCGTCAGCGAAAAAATCAGCAGGGAACGGGGCGGGTTACCAGGCTCATTCTTAATCTCGGGAGCAATGAACAACGATAATAAGAAGAAGATCCCGATATTCATGAGCAACGCAAACCACAGCACGACGAGTGTCTGCTGCCTTTTGTTGATATCGATGTCCATAGCCTTAACTCCGCTAGGCGCCGGATCAGGTCAACGCCAGTTCCTCTTCAAGGAGTTGCCGCTCATACAGATCAGCATACTCGCCGCCAATTGCAAGTAACTCGTCATGAGTGCCTTGTTCGATGATGCGTCCCTCATCGAGCACACAAATGAAATCGGCATCGCGGACCGTAGAAATGCGATGCGAAACAATGATGCTGGTTCGTCCGCGCATGACTCCACGAAGCTTTCCAAGAATTTTTTCTTCCGTGTAGGTGTCTACTGAAGACAAGGCGTCATCAAGAATCAAAATCTTTGGCTGCCGCAGTATCGCCCGAGCAATGGCCGTCCGTTGTTTTTGCCCGCCCGAAAGCGTGAGACCCCGCTCGCCCACCATGGTATCGTATCCCTCGGGAAAGCTCTCGATGTCTTCCGTAAGCCCTGCCACTTCAGCCGCCCATTCGATTTGACTGCGCTCAGCTTTCTCCACTCCGAACGCAATGTTCTCGGCAAGCGTGTCGCTGAAGAGGAACGTCTCCTGCGGCACATAGCCGATGCTGGCACGCAATTGCGCAAGCGGATAATTGCGAACGGAAATTCCGTCAACAAGCACGGTATCTTCCGGAGCTTCAACCACTCGCGGAATAAGATTAATGAGCGTTGATTTGCCGCTGCCGGTTCGGCCCACGAAGGCCACAGTTCGGCCTGCGGGTATTACGAGATCAATGTCGCGGAGCACGGGCTCGCCGTTTTGGTGATAGCTAAAAGTCAAGTTCCGGAATTCTATTTTGCCCTCGATCGGCGGCTGTGTTTTCACGCCCGGAGTGTCCGCAATAGAAGGCTGGACAGCGAATATCGCGTTCATTCGTTTCAAGCTCGCCGTGCCACGCTGGTAAAGGTTTACAACATACCCGAGAGCAATGAGCGGCCAGATGAGCCGGAACAGGTACATGTTGAAAACAGTAAATTCGCCGACTGTGATCTCACCCCGAATTGCCGCCGGCACACCCGCCCAGATAATCACGACGAAGCCCATTCCGATTAGAAACTGCATCAACGGCCGCATCAGGGCGTCAATTCGGACGAGGGCAAGATTCTTCTCCGCGTATTGACGATTCAGTTGGTTAAAGGCCGCTATCTCCGCGTCTTCCTGCGCATAAGCGCGAACAACGCGAACGCCCGTAAAGTTTTCTTGCGCGCGTGCTGTAATTTGCGAGAAGAACTCCTGAATTTTTTCGAATCGGATGTGAACCTGCTGACCAAAAAACTTAACGGTCAGCGAAACGAAGGGCATAGTTAGGAACAACAGCAGCGTCAACCGCCAGTTGATCAGGAACATGAGAGGCAGAACGATTATCACGACGAACACGGTTTGCAGCGAATACATGATCATCGGACCTGCCAGTTGCCTGACTGCCGCGAGATCGTTGGTCGCGCGCGCCATCAAGTCGCCAATACGGTGTTCCTGAAAAAACGATTGAGGCTGAGGAACAAGCTGGGCGTAGAAATCCTGGCGCAGGTCGTATTCAACCCGGCGTGACATTCCAATCAGAATGCGACGCTGGAGAAAAAGGAAGGTGCCGCTAACGACGCTGGCGCCCAGTACCTTCAGCGCCGATACTGTCAGGCGAGACCAGGAAATCTGTGCCCAGTTTGCATCAATCGCTTGGCCGACGATCAGCGGAATGTAGAGATTGAAAAGGACACTCGCCAAAATGCAAGTGATCCCAATCGTCAGCGAGACTTTGTAAGGAAGAAAGTAGCGCGCGAATTTTCTTAGATCGTCCATGCGCAAGAAACCGCAAAGCGTCAGAACCTTCGGTTAAGACTGCGAAGCGTTATGATGCGCGATTTTGCGGCTGGACGCCAGAAGGGAGAGCAGACGAAGATGTTGAAGACAAAGGAGCAGGTAAAGAACGCGAGCCGCCGGGTTAGACTTAGAGCCGTTGCATTGCGTCTTGCAGATCGATCTCCAGCTCGCTTGCCTGAAAGGCACTGACGTTGACCTCGCACGCATCTGCCGCGGGCAAGCTGACGCGATTGCGTCCGGCATTCTTGGAATTGTAGAGCGCGCGGTCTGCGGCGACTACCAGCGTATCTCGCGAGGAAGCGTGATTCGGGAAACTTGCGACTCCGAATGAAGCCGTTACCTGACCAAAACCGGGTACTTCGGTCTGTGCGATCCGTTTGCGCAAACGTTCGGCGACGAGCATTGCGCCTTCGGTATTGACCTGCGGCAGGATTATTACAAACTCGTCACCGCCAAATCTCGCGGCGGTGTCGACGGCCCGCAGTTCCGCGCGCAGATTTTCTGCGAGCATGCATAGCGCCACGTCTCCGGCATCATGACCGGCTTGATCGTTAATGTGTTTGAAATTGTCGAGGTCAAGCATAATCAACGATAGTGGCTGGCGCATGCGCGTAGCCAAATGCAGATCACGTTCAAGCTGCAACTCAAATGAGCGACGGTTGTAGCAACCCGTCAAGCTATCGGTTAAAGCCTGCTGTTGCATTTGCGCAAACAAATGGGCCTGGTTAACGGCAACCGCTAGCTGATCGGCGACTGTGTGCAGCAGCAATAATTCGTTGTCGGCCCAAACCCTTGACACATCATCCGAACGCACCAGTAGCATTCCGATAAAATTCCCACGATAAATGAGAGGAACTACGGCATCGGCAAGCACTGGCCCGCCCTGAGAGTTGTCACCATCTACGACATAACTCTCGGGAGAATTCGCCAGCCGGTCACTTATGGAGTCCACATCGCCGAGTAACGTTGCCGTTACACCATCATTCCTCGCCGCGTCAGGACGCAAGTAACACTTAGTCATCTGGTGACCCACGAGAGCGCCTTCAACTCTTACCGCACAAGAGTGCACGTTAAGCGCGCGACCCACTTCATCTGCCGCAGTTTGCAAAACACTATCGAGTTCGAGGGAGTTTCTGATTGCGGTCGCGAGGCGGTTAACGGCAATCTCGCGTTCCGCCTGCTCCTGCAAGAGCCGCGCAAGTTTTGTGGTCACGCCCAACGTCAATTGAAGCGACGTCGCTTTAGGCATCGACGAGCGAACGGCTTTCGCAAAAGCGTTGGAACGAGACGGATGCTCGGCGGTGACGCGAGCCATCAAATATTCCAGAGCGGAGTAAACAACGTCAGGCTCGAAAGTCCAAATCACGAGATCGCGGGAAGTGTCTTCTTCGTTCGCATTGTGAATCGATGCAAGCAGAGCAGAGAAGCGAGCGTCGGCGATTACTACGAAACGTTCGTAGCTCTGACCCTGGTCGGTTCGGTCGATCACGACGGAGTTTGTATTCTCTTTTCCTTTGCTAAGCACAAGGCTTGTGAGAGCATCCTGAGGACTTAACCAAAGGAAGAGTTTCTTGGCCGCCAGGTCAAGCTCGTTAATTCGCGCAATGTCCCGTGCCGGTCTCTTGGCTGCGGTGGGAAGACTCTCGACTACCAGAGCGCCCAAATTATTTTCCAGTACAACGTCCTCGAAGTAACGATGAAGTTGCGCGATCGTCGAGTCAGCACAGGGTACTGGCATCAACTGTCTGGGATGCTGGGCCAGGAGGGAGTGATAAAGCGAATACATGGGTGAACGTTCACCAGGAGGAATAGTTTCAAATGGTAGGTCTTTTGCGAGGGCGTTTACCCGTTTGGGTCCGCACGGAAGGCCAAAGTTATTTTACATAGATCAACAATGAGTGTCTACCAAAATTCCGGGGATCCTGCGCACGTACGTTTAGACCTTGATGTATGTGCTAAGTGCGGTGGTAGTTAGCTTTCCCGTCTTATCCAAGACTTCCGCCGATACCACAAACAGTCGTCGTCCCGCCCTTACAACTCTAGCAGTCGCCCTGAGGCGTCCACCGTTGACGGGGCGCAGGTAACTGATGGTTAGATCTACGGTCGTAACTCTTTCTTTTGGGGCAAGCAGGGAAATTATGGCAAAGGCAGTTGCGGTATCAATTAACGAAGCAATGGCTCCTCCGTGAACGACGCCGTGGTTCTGCGTAAGTTCCTTTCGCACCTCGAGGGCTAGTGTCGCCACTCCGCTGCTAACCTCCTCGACCTCGATGCCCAGCAACCTGGCGTAAGGAACCGTTCCTATGGCTTTCTGAACTCGCCTAAGCTGGACTCGGGAAAGCTTGCTTCCGGTCATGAGCGGTAACTCGATTCGGGATTGGCAGGTTCCACTATGACAGCCGTGCCGTAAGCCAACACTTCCGTAACTCCTGTGGAAACCTCTGTCGCATCGTAGCGCGCTCCGACTATCGCATTCGCTCCGATTTCCGTTGCATGCTGAATCATGATGTCAAAGGCATCAGCGCGGGTTTGTTCACACAGCCTGGTCCAGACGGTAATGTTTCCGCCCACGATTGTTTGCAGACCGGCGCCGATAGTGGCGAATATGTTTCGCGACCGAACTACGATGCCGCGAACAATACCGAGATTTTGGGTAATGCGGAAATTGGGCACCTCAAATGCGGTAGTCACCATTTGATGTGAAACAGAATAATGGGGCGGACTAACTGCGTAAGGCGTTTGTTGATCAAGGGGGTCTCTGTCCATTTTGTTTCCTCTGCGGATTTTAATTTGAGAATAGCGTGGCTTTCTGTTTTCGTTCTTTGCGTTGATCTCCTGGCTCCTTTGGGATCCAAAGGTACGTTTCCAGCGCACAGCAGCCGCGTTCGTTGAACTTAACGCCTTCGGCTTGCAGCATTCGTTGTTGCTTGTCATGAGGGATAACGATTCTTCCGGTAGAACAGCCTCCTCGTGCATTGATGACTCTGTGCCAGGGAGTTTTGTTGTCGGCGTTGTGCATTACAAACCCGATCGTCCTCGGCGTGTAACCTTCACCGAGAATCTCAGCGAGTTGGCCGTAAGTCATCACGCGACCTCGAGGAATCGAGCGAACGATGCGATAGACTCGTTCTCGATAGTCTTTGTCAGGGTCTCTGGCCATGATGTTTCGCTGAATAAATGATCCGGATTCGTTTAACTTAAGGTGCGCAAAATCGCGCGTGCCGGAGCCCCATCGCCGCTGCCGCCAGCAATCTTAAGTGGCAAGCAGAACAACTCATAGGCACCCGCCGCGACTTTTCGCAGATCCAAGCCCTCCAGAATCACCACGCCGTTCGAAAGCAAGATGTGATGGGTCTCAAATTTCTCAGACTGGAATTGTTCTACCGATAGATAATCAATCCCGACAAGTTTGATGCCTGAGCCTACCAGAAGCGTGGCCGCACCTGGATCGATATAAGTGTAATCGGTGTGAAACCCTTCCTTAGTATTATTCCAGAAATTGGAATTGCGTGTTTTGAAAAGAATTCGTTGGCAACCGTCAAACGACTGGGCGCTGATAAACGCTTCGTCTATGACTCTAACGTCATCCGGCACCATGACAACTTCCGCGGCGCCAACCAGAGTCTGTAGCGATAACGATTCAACTGTTGCGCCGCCTTCGATGAAATGCGCCGGCGCATCAACATGAGTCCCGGAATGAGCGCCGAAGTGTAACAGTGAAACATTCGCGGAGTCGCCGTTAGCGAGCGTCAGCCACTTTTGGATATCGATTGCCGGATCACCCGGATAAGTGGGTGTGCTCGCGGAAAGCGGGACGCTGACGTCATAGATTGGCATTCGTTGGTTTGGTCTGGTAAGCGGAGTCAACCCTCAGCGCTAAATATAGTTCGAAACCGCTGCCGGCGAAAGTAAACACACGACTTTGCCAATCACTTCATTTTGCGACTAATCGGCGGAGTGCGGTAGCATTCGGGTTTGATCACAGAAACCGAATGCCAAACAGCAAACACCCAGCGAATGCCCAGTACTAAAACTCAATCTGATTATGATGGGCTGCCACGCCTCGCGGCGTCGAGCTATCTCAACACAGCGCCGCTCATCTGGAGCTTCCAACACGGAACGCGACAGCATCTTGTACGTCTGGTGACTGATGCCGCGCCGGCGCGTTGTGCGGATTTACTGGCGCAGGCAAAAGTCGATGCGGCACTCGTGCCAATAATCGAGTACGAACGAATCCCTGACATCCGAGTTGTGTCGAGCGTCTGCGTCGGTTCTCATTCGGCTGTGCGGAGCGTCGTTCTCGTTAGTAAATATGATGATTTGCGATACGTCCGAAGAGTAGCCCTGGATACTTCATCGCGAACGTCGCAGGTTTTGGTAAAGATAATTTTCCGCGAGTTTCTGAATTTCGAACCGCAATGGCAAACATGCAGCCCCGACCTCCAGGCTATGATGGACACAAATGATGCTGCGTTGCTGATTGGCGATCCCGCAATGAAGATTTCGTCGAAGGAATACCGGGTGTTCGATCTTGCAACCTTGTGGCGCAGTTTTACCGATGCCGGTTTTGTATTTGCAATGTGGATGGCCCGTGCCGACGTAATCGACGCAATTAGCAAACTTGACTTTGCTGGTGCTCGCGATGAAGGATTGGACCAAATAGAGAGCATTGTCTCGCAGTATGAAAATGACCTGCCTCTCTCGCGCGAGGAGATCCGGAAATATTTGAGGGATAACATAACGTTTCATGTTGATGAGAGCCTGGAGAAAGGCATGCGTTTGTATTTTGAGTTAGCCAAAAAACACGGCTTGATCGAAAATGCGAAGCCCTTCCAATTCGTAACTTAGTAACAAACTCAATGAATCCAGCCGCATACAGAGTGCAGAATTTCAAAACCGAGCCCGGCCCTGGTTGCGGCTGGTTTTGAAATTCGCAGGCTACGCCATAAACTAAGTGCATGTCGCCAGTCGGAATTCAATCAATCCTCGACAAAGTCGTTTCGGGCGGTCGTATGACGGCCGACGAATGTACAGCCCTCCTCGAGTCGCACGACATCGCTCGGATTGGCGCTGCCGCTGACGAGATTAGACAGCGAAAACACCCGGCAAACATCGTTACTTACATCATTGATCGAAATATTAATTACACGAACGTCTGCAACGTTGTTTGCACCTTCTGTGCTTTCTATCGCCGGCCCGGCGCTCCGGATACTTACGTCCGCACCGTCGAAGAGATTTGCGCAAAAATCGACGAGACAATTTCGCTGGGCGGCACCGGTGTTCTAATGCAAGGCGGCTTGCATCCCGATTTCGGCATTGAATGGTATGAAGATCTGTTACGAACGCTGCATCAGAAGTATCCTGATTTCCAGCTTCATTGTTTTTCGCCACCCGAGATTCACAACCTGCATTTAATCTCCGGACTTGATTACGAAACTATCATGGCGCGGTTGAAAGACGCCGGTCTTTATAGTTTACCCGGAGGCGGCGGCGAGATACTCGATGACGAAGTGCGCAAACGCGTCTCGACAAAGTGCACGACGGATGAGTGGTTAGCAGTGATGAGAGCGGTGCACCGCGTTGGACTGCGCTCGACAGCGACGATGATGTTTGGAATTGGCGATACGGTTGAGCACCGCGTCAGACATCTACAACGAGTGCGCGATCTTCAAGATGAGACCGGCGGCTTTACCGCATTCATTCCGTGGACTTTTCAGCGCGAGAACACTGCGCTCGGCCGGCGAATCAAAGATGAGCCGACGGGCGTTGATTACCTGAAAATGCTCTCCGTCTCGCGACTGTTTCTCGATAATATCGAAAACCTTCAGTCTTCGTGGCTGACGCAGGGACTAAGACTTGGGCAGGTGGCGCTACGTTTCGGCGCCAATGACATGGGCTCGATAATGATCGAAGAGAATGTGGTGTCGGCGGCGGGGGCCCATAATCGAGCAGACGAGGCAATGCTGCGCTACCTGATTCGCGAGGCAGGGTTTATTCCTCAACAACGAGATATTCTTTACCGTCACGTTCATCGCGCTGAGTCTGGAACTGGCGATGTATCGCAATCCACGCCGCTTGCTGAGTTAACCGTGGCCATCGCCGACTAATCTGCCGCAAGGCTTTTCCCGGTGGTGGCGAATTCCTTCTACCCAATGAAGCTCCAAACAGCGTCGGTCAGCACTCTGCTTTTCGATTGGGACGGAACTCTCGTTGATTCTGCCCAACTCGGTCTGACAGCTTTCGAGCAGTCGTTTGCCGCGCTTGGGGTTGCTTTCGATCACGAAATCTATCGCGTCGTTTACTCTCCGAATTGGTATTCCGTTTATGAAGCGATGGGATTACCGAAGGACAAATGGCAGAAGGCCGACGAGCTTTGGATTCAGCACTATGGAGAGCAAACCGCGCAACCGGTTGAGGGCGCAAAAGCGACGATAGTAGAACTCCGGCGAAAGGGATATCACCTGGGCGTTGTGAGCAGTGGCAGTGATTGTCGTGTCGCTCGTGAAATAAGAGAGCTGGGCCTCGACAGTCTGTTTGAGGTAGTTGTCTGCAATGAGCAGATGGAAAACAAGAAGCCGCACCCTGAAGGTTTGGAAACCGCCATGCGCTCACTCGGTTGTGCGCCGGAGGAATCGTGCTATGTCGGCGATAGCCCCGAGGATATTGAGATGGGGAAACGTGCGCGGATGTTGACCGTGGGCGTGCGCAGCGCTTATCCGACGAGTTGGAAGTTGGAGAGTTATAGTCCCGACATCTTTATCAATTCACTCACCGCACTCTCAGATCACTTTTAGCAAACGAATAGTCAAACTAAGTTTCATTACTCAATCCAGGGGCTAAAGATTGAGTGTAGACTTTTCGGCGACGATCGCTTGCAGCAGGAAGCGCAGGGCTATGTCGTCCCCGACTCGTTTACTCATGGCACTTCGGAGCAAAGAATTCGCTGGTTTCGCAAAGGACTGGAGACCGGCGACATCCGCCAGGGTTGACACCTTCAACGCGAGAAGTTTGTGAGCACGAGCTAGGTGGCAAGAGGGAGCGCCAATACGACCGTTGCCCGAACGCGCTGCCAGATCAAAAAAGTGCCCGCGCTTTATGCTGCCGGCCGCGAGGTTTCGCGAGTGCTGTTGCTGATTTCGTGAATCGATCCCATCAGCGCGGAATTAAAGCTAACTATCAGGATCCCTCGGAACCGGCGGCGATCGAGCGTGCCAGGAAGGTATCGCGAACCAAGGCATTAAACTTTTCGGGCTGCTCCTGCTCAGGCATCATGCGGCAGTAGTCAAACACCTCTAACCTGGCGCGCGGGTTCAAGTCGAGCAGCGACAGTCCTTTATCCACTGGCGTCGTAAAGTCCTGTTTACCCCAGACGAGAACCACGCGCTGGGTCAATCGTGAGAATGGAGATCGTGTATCGGTGTTCAGATAGCCTGAAAGAAACGCAGCGATTGCGTGTTGTGCCCCCGGTTGGTGACTGGTGGTGTAAAGATTTGTTACGAGCCGATCGGTAACGCGGTGGTGATCGTAGAATAGATTGTCGCGAGCGTAATCCCTGATACTGCGTTCGCTTGCCATCACGTTGTAAAAAGACGTACCGAGCACAGGCGATTGCAGCAAGCCATAAAACGCAGCTCCCGCCATTCCTGGCCGGCGGTTCAGCGTATCGGATCCGGTTGGAGCATTGAGGATCATCTCGTTGATGAGTTCAGGATGTTCATCGGCCACGCGAATGGCGTAGGCTGCTCCCAGTGAACTCGCGATTATATTTGCCGGAGACCCGGATACTTCGTGAATGAAATCGCTGATGAGTTCAACGTAGAGATCCGCGGAGTAAGAAGCGGTAGGCGGTTTGTCAGAAAAGCCGAAGCCCAGCAGGTCGAAGGCATAAACCCGAAAGTCTTTTGCCAGCTCGTCAAAGTTTTTTCTCCACATGAAGCTTGATGCCCCAGCACCAACTCCATGAATGAAGACCAGCGGTGGTCCGGAATGTTCTTGTCCGCCTGCCTTGTAAAAAACCCGGCCATGCTTCCACGGAAAGAAGTGGGCCTCTCCGCCCAGGGCGCTCTCATCCGGCTCGCTGGCATTACGTTGAATCACAGCGTTGAGCGCCGCCAGAGCGGCGACGCCAGCTCCGCCGGCGAGCACTGTCTTCCAGATGTTTCCAAGTTTACTCATAAGAACGTTCCGAGTTTCGGGTTTCAAGTTTCGAGTTCGTTATGGTCATTAGAACCCGAAACTCGAAATCCGGCGTTTAGATAAACGCGAAATCAAACTGCTCCTGATGGATGGTCGAGTCGCTGTTGATGTCGACCGGCCCGAGGTACTCCTCAATTTCATTCAACACATCCTTTTCGGAGCTGCGCAACGCGCGTGCGACTTCCGGATGGAGGCGCAGCGTGGCCTGCTTGTTTGTCTTGTCTCCGTTCATCGCCTTTCCGAGTGTTCGTGCTTCCTCGAGCAATTCGTAACAGACCGTCTGCGGAGATTTAATCAGGCCTGCCCCCTGGCAATACTGGCAAGGCGCACAAAGTGTCCTTTCGAGCGATTGCTTGACACGTTTTCGGGTCATGATCACCAGCCCGAAATCGTTAAACGAAAGCACTTTAGTTGGCGACTTATCACTGCGCAGCGCTTCCTGCAAAGCCTGCATCACACGAGTGCGATTGCGACGCTCTTCCATGTCGATCAAATCCAGCACGATGATACCGCCCAGATCCCGCAGCCGAATCTGTCGCACAATTTCATCAACCGCTTCAAGGTTGGTGCGCGTAATCGTGTCTTCCAAACGACCACTGCCGCGTCCGACGAACTTTCCGGTGTTGACGTCAATCGCCACCAGCGCCTCAGTTTGATTGATCACCAAATAGCCACCCGACTTAAGCCACACTCGGGGTTTGATCGCCTTATCAATCTCAGCCTGCACGCCATAGCTTTCGAGTATGGGTTGATCGCGAGTGTAGAGCTTGACGCGTTTCACCATGCGTGGCTGGATGCGATTCACAAACTCAACTATCGCCTGATACTCCTCTTCAGAGTCTACTCGTATCGCGGCAAAGTCGTCGGACAATTGGTCGCGCAGTATACGTTGGACGAGGTCGAGATCCTTATGGACCATGGTTGCCGGCTTCGTTTTCTCAGCGGCTGCACGAATGTCGAGCCAGGTGTGCACCAAATAGCGAACGTCTTCGCGCAACTCCTTTTCGCTGATGCCAACACCGGCCGTGCGCACGATGAATCCACCCGACGGAATGTCTTCATCGCCGCGAATCTGCGTGATTAGCTTACGCAGTCTTTGGCGTTCACTATCAGACTCGATTTTTCTCGACACGCCGACGTGTTCGACGGTTGGCATATAAACTAAAAAGCGGCCCGGAAGCGCAATGTGCGAAGTGATGCGCGCGCCTTTTTTGGCAATGGGTTCCTTGGCTATCTGAACCAATATCTCCTGACCTTCGCGCAACAGATCCGTGATTGTCGGCTGATGACGATCGCGGTCCCTTCGCGAAGATCCACGTTGACCACGACCATCACGGCCTCGATCGCGCGTATCGCGTGAGTCTCGCGTCTCGCGCGTGTCGCGGGGAGTGGTGGCAACAACGGCCGGAACTTCAGCGATTTTCTCTGGCGGCGCCGTTTCGATTTCGGCTTCCGGCTCCCGGTCCTCACCGTTTGTGGGAACGGCTTCACCATCGGTGTCCGCGACTGGCGCATCGGCGGCGCTCTGTTTACCTGGGCGGCGCCGTCTTCTTCCGCCGCGGCGCGTAGCAAACTCTGCGCGTGAGCGCTTCTCGTCAAGGCTGGCGTCCGCGTCTGCGTAGCTATCTTCGCCAGCGCCAATCTCAGCAACTTCGGTAATCTCTGACTCGTCCGCGGCAAGCTCCTTAGCGGGTTTTTTAGTTGATCGTTTGCTGGTAGTTTTCTTCTTCCCGGTTAAGCTGCCGAGAAGTTTACCCACCTTTGATCTTCTTGCAGTTGAACGTTCGCGAGTTTTGTTTCCGCTATCCTCAATTAAGGCCTTCTTTGAAATACTCGCGCTGTTTTCAGTTTCGCTCTCTTCGTCATCACTAACGCGCTGGAAACTACCGCGGCGAAGCGTGCTGTCATCGACGTCATCGACGAACCTTTCAATGCGCGCGGCGATTTGCTCGCGGGTCCGCGGTACCTCACTTTCAACCACCGCTGA
This sequence comes from Chloracidobacterium sp. UBA6041, assembly GCA_002427845.1. Classification (GTDB taxonomy): domain Bacteria; phylum Acidobacteriota; class Blastocatellia; order Pyrinomonadales; family Pyrinomonadaceae; genus PSRF01. Next base: position 41,775 of record DIYZ01000165.1, read on the forward strand.
CTCGTCGCCGTCGTCAACTCGTTGAAACGATCCATCACGATAATCGACCGAGGAGATTACCGAGCCAACTTCCGCCGTGCGAAAGTCGTCTTCCAGATTGAATTCGCCGGCGTGAATTTGATCGAAGAGCCGCTCCTGCAGTCGAGCATCCTTGAACATTTCGCCGTTGGCCGCAGTTTCTTCCTCGTCGACCACTCTAAGAATCGAAGGATCCGCGGCGACAAATGGAGTATGGATTTCTTCGGCGCTTATTCCGGGTTTGCCTGACCCGGCTTCATCGGCGCGCTCGTTTGCGCCCTCCTGGCTGCGGCCGCGACGGCGTCCACGCCGGCTCCGTCTCTTGCCGGCATCCCCGGTCTCAGCCAATTGCTCGATTGGCTGTTCGGCTTCGAGCGCGGTCGGATCCTGCTCCATTTCGCGCAGCGGCTCCGCGCGCTCATGGGTGGCTTCAATACGGTGTTCCCGTTCCACGCGGCCCAGCGCAATCTGTTCCGCCGCCGCTCGTTGGGCTTCCGCGACGTCGCCCTTCTGCGACTTGTCTATTACTATGCGTTCAAACTCTTCCTCTTCGTCGAAGAAGTCTGATACGTAAAGGAAGGCGTCGCGCTCGAGGCCGATGTCCACGAAGGCGGACTGCATGCCGGGCAATACACGCATTACGCGACCTTTGTAGATGTTGCCGACGATGCCCTGGTTACCCTCACCGCGTTCGATGTAAAACTCGGTAACCTTTTCATTCTCGATGATCGCGATTTTCTTTTCGCGTCCGTTGACGCTTACGATTAATTCTTTTGCCATTGTGTGTTCGTTGTCTCCTGAACGTCGGCCACAAATCTCCTGATCGATAACTACTCAGTCAGGCTTTCGAGCCTGAAACGCTGCATATCGAATTGCTTTTTCTTTAGTGTGGCGGGAACGTTACTAAAAATCGTGAAGTAGCCGAGTCGCGCTTCAAGCTGAAAAGCGAGGCGCCCCGGCTGCTGATTAGCGTGACGCTTGAGCGCCGCGCTGTGAATTGTTTCGTTGGAAATTAGTGGCCGCGTGTTTGGCCTTGATAGACGTGAAAAAGCATAAGTTTCCCGGATCAATCCGGCGAGGCAATTCCGTTCGGTAACCAGCGTTACCGAAGCTCGCCAGGGAATGCCCTCTGGCCGTTTATGGATGGGCTGTTGGTCGCGCGCCGATTGATTTGGATCTGGACCCGCTTCGTCCAGAACGCGACGGTCACTAGAACTATTCAAAAGAACCCTAACTAGCCGCTTCGCGTATCCAGTAGAAAACTTGAAACAGAGAGCGCCTTTCAGTTTCAAACCGCCAAGGCATTAGAACATCCGACATTTAGCGGATGTGCTCGCGACCTGTTGTGCTTTCGTTTGGATGTCAACGGGACGAGAGCGTCCCAACGCGTGTTTTTTCCTGGCCTTGCGACCACGTCAACGGCTCACCATGAAAAAGTTGAATGGTACGTCCGCTTGGGACGACCGCAAAAATTCGCTCACTCGCTTGTCGGGAGCACGGCACTCGACTGAGTTTCCTTCGTGCTGCTTGTTTGTTTAAAGGGCATTTGACGCCGAAACTAAAAACTCCGCAGAGGCGAGATAACGCGAGTATAAACCGAAGCTGCAGCAAACGCGAAGCGAAACTGTCATGCAAACTGCTAGTTTGCGTCTGATGTACTTGTCAGCGTCCGCCGCAAACTGACAGTTTGCGTTACATCCCTAGTTGACGAATCGCCGCAACTGAACGCTTATGGCGAAGCCAATCGCGATGAAGGTAGCTATTAGTGAAGCCAGGCCCGCGCTCATTAGCGGCAACGGCACGCCAATTACCGGTAAGATTCCCAGCTCCATTCCTATATTGATAAAGATCTGGCAGGTCATGCCGCCTACGATCGCCATAATCACCAGCATGCCCATGCGGTCAGGCGCGCGTCGCGCGCCCGCGATCAATCTTGAGAGCAGGATCGCATAAGCCAGTAATACCAGAATGCAGCCCACGAAACCTGCATTGCCGGCGGTAACCGCGAAGATGAAGTCGGTATGCGGTTCAGGTAAAAACTTCAGACTGCTTTGAGAGTGGCCTGACGAGGCGTCGGCGCCGAGCAGTCCGCCCTCGCCAACTGTAAGGATCGACTGCCAGGTATTGTAACCAAACCCGCGACGATCCGCCTTTTCCGGTTCCAGGATCACGTTGATGCGTTCCTGCTGATAATTCTTCACCAGCTTTGTCTTCACTCCCACCCAGTAAGTGAAAGGCAGCAATAGAGTCCCTAAAACGAGGGAAGCCACCACGTAACGCATTCGTATCGCCGAGAGAAAGAGAACGATAGCCAGGATGGGCAGATACGTCAGAACGGATCCGACGTCATGTTCAAGCAGAATAAGAAAGATAGGCAGGGCAAGAATCAACCCGCCAATCGCCATCTCTTTCAGAGTTAAAGCTCCCGCCCTATGCCTGCCGAAGTAGCGGGCAAGCATCATGGCAGTGGTGACTTTTACAAACTCGGATGGCTGAAATTGACCAATCCCGGGAACTTTGATCCAGGCCCGCTGCCCGTTAATCCGCAAACCAATCCCCGGAACGAGAACGATCACGAGCAGAAGCAGACCGAAGACGTAAAACGCGGGAGCGATATTCAACAGCTTCCGGTAATCGTTAAAGGCGATCAGGAGCATGGCCACCACGCCAATCCCCAGACCGATGAGTTGCTTCACCCAAAAGTTTTCGGTTGGTTGTGCATTGCGAATCTGGACGGTGCCAAAACACACGATGCCGATCGCCAGCAGCGCCAGCAGCCAGTCGAAATCGCGTAAACCTCTTTTTTTAATTATTGCTACCAATGGAACGACGACCGTTTAGACCTTTAGGTTGTCGGTTTCGATAGAAACAAGCTAAAGCTTGAACTCTAAACCTGGATCACTGATTTCGTGCTATCTGCGTCTCTGGCTTCTTTGGAGTTTTGTTTTCCAGCCTCGGCGTTTTAGCGACCGGCAACGCGCCCGGCGCCGCTTCATTTCGCGTTTTCTGATAATAAACATCGTAGATAGCACGCACTGTCGGCGCTCCGAAACGGGAGCCCAGTCCCGCGTTTTCAATCAGGGCCACGCAGGAGATCTCTGGCTTGAAAGCTGGCGCGTAAGAAACGAACCATGAATGGTCTTTGTGCTCGCCCACGTCTTTCCCCAGGCTGACGACCTGGGCCGTGCCGGTTTTGCCCGCAATGTCGAAGCCGGCTATCTTGATGCCGGTTGCCGTACCGGCTTCGTTGACTACCGACCACATGGCTTTCACAACCACTTCGTTTTGGTCTTTGGGAATGGGAAGAATCTTCGGTTCAGGACGGTCGAAGCTTCTTGCCAGACGCGCCTGCCTGTAGTCCGGACTGGTGGGATCGTCGCCCACCGCCGCCACTGGGCGTATCTCTTTTAGCAGATGCGGAACATACATTCTGCCACCCATGGCAATCGCTGAATGGGCGCGCAGCAAAGCTATTGGCGTAAGCACATCCTGACCTTGACCGAATGACGAGTAGACTGTGTCTATATCTTTCCAGTCGGGGTCACGCGGATAGAGTCGCGCTTTCAACTCACGCGAGGGTGTGGTGCTGACGACTTCCTGCGGCAGATCGATGCCGGTGCGCTTGTTTAGATCAAACTCATCTGCCATCGCTTGAATGCCTTCAAGTTTCATCTTCAAACCCAGGCGGTAAAAGTAGGCGTCGCAGGATTTCATGATGGCAACGTGGAGATTTGGTGAGCCATGATTGCCGCCCATGCAGCGAGTGAACTTATTGCCTATAGTGATGCCGCCGCCGCACACCAGGTTTGAATCGTCAATTGAGATGACGCCTTGCTGCAGCCCCGCAGTCGCCATCAACGGCTTCCAGGTCGAGCCGGGCGGGTAACGCCCTTGAATAGCGCGATTGATAAGTGGCTTCTTGGGATCGTTTAGCAGCGCCGCGTATTCTGCGCGGCCTTCTTTGCTCCCCATGCGCGAGAAGAGGTTAGGATCAAACGTGGGTGCGGAGGCGAGCGCCAGTATCTCGCCGTTATTGGGATTCATCACAATGACTACACCCCGCCCTTGCGGTGACTTGCGCAATTGATCTTCAGCAGTTTTCTGGAGATCGAGGTCAATCGTCGAGACGAGATCTTGACCGGGCTGCGGCGGCACGATGGCGATCTCATCCTGAATTCGCCCTCGGCTATCAACGATCACTTTTCTGTAGCCGTCCTTGCCGCGCAGGTAGTCATCGTAGGTTTGCTCGAGACCGCTCTGTCCGATCACGTCGCCCGGCTTGAGTCCTTTGTCTTTGTAGGCGGGTTGCTTCAACTGTTCCGGACTGATTTCACCCACATAACCAAGCACATGAGCCAGCATGCCGTTGGCGGGATAGCGACGCTGCGGCTGTTGCTCGACACGCAGCTCGGGAAACTCCAATTCGTGCGCTTCCACCCAGGCGATGTCGCCGGGAGTCGCGTCCTGTTTCACCAAAATGGATTCAAACGCCGGCTGCGAACCGATCTGCTCAAAGCGATCTTGCAGTATGTCACTGTCAACCGCGAGCGCTTCGGCTAGTGGCTTAACCAGAGAAGCAAGTTTGCGATCCCGCAAATCTTCGCGAGACAGGATCACGTTATAGATTGGGTTGGAATTAGCCAGCGCGGTCTTGCCGTCGTTGGCCAATATGTCTCCGCGCGGCGCGCGTATTGGCAAAAGTCTGATGCGCTGATTCTGAGCAACCTCGGCGTAGTATTGACCGCGGACTAGTTGCAGGTAATAAAGTCTGACGCCTAACAGAGCAAGCAACAAAACGACCAGGCTCTGCACGATCCAAAGCCGGCTGCGGAGATTTTGCGAGGTGTCTTCGAATTTCATTTTAGAGGAAACTAGTAAACAGCAATCAGTGGTTCAGTAATCAGGAGTCAGTGGTCAGTACTCCGTAGCTGACGGCTGACTGTCACCGGCAGACCGTTCAGCCCCAGTCCTCAACGGCCCGCGATCGTTTGCCGCAGTGGATTTTAACTCATAACTCATCACTTTCTTCTTATCTTCTTTTCAGCGGGCTGCTTCGGCGTCGTGCCCCTTTCCGTCGTGAAGCAAATGACCGCCGCTGACGAGCACGCTCTGTAAACACGGAATCCAGCAAGTAAAGGGCAAATGTTCCCACAATGGTTGTGCTTATCAACCTGTAAGACAGTGTCTGTACGAAAGGCACACTTGCCGGGTATCCCAATGAACGGTGCCAGAATACGTAGATGGCCGAGTCGAGGAGAGTCGCGGCTGCCAGCACGGGGATTCTCAACAGCGTATTTTCAAGGTTGACTCGCGTGGCGGCAAAGTAAATGACGTACGCGGTTAAAGTCTTCGAAAAGCCACCAGCGCCGACGAGTCCGCCGCCAGCGGCGTCAATCGCAAGTCCGGCGATGGTGCCGACGATCAGCGCCTGCCAGGCATGACGCTGCAAAGCGATATAGACAACCACCATCAGCGGAAAGTCAATATAGGAGAGGGGACCCCAAATAGCCCCTACCGTCAACTGCAGGATTATGGCAAGGGCGAGAACGGCCGCAATCTTAAGCTGGGGCATTGTCAAAAAGTGATAAGTGATGAGTTATGAGCGATGATTAAAGCGACATGGTTTGTCTCATTACTCATCACTCATCACTCATCACTTCCTAGTCTTGTCTACGTTAGGCAGGGTCTGTTCGGGTGCAGGCCGCTGTGGCGGATGATAGAGCAATACTGCCACTTCCTCTAATTGATCTAATTTCGCGCCGGGCTTAATTAGAATCTGGTGAGGCTGTGTGGCAGTGCCGTGCTTCACCTGGACCACTTCACCAACGCTTAAACCCGGCGGATAGATACCGTCCTGGCCGGTTGTTAAAATGTAATCGCCAACTTCAACTTTCTGTAGCCCGGAAACATAATGCATTTCGATGAGACCGCTTTCGCCGAGGCCTCGTACCGACCCAAGCGCGCCTGATTCGCTAAGCTGTCCCACGATTGCGCCCGCCGCGGCCTTTTCATCGGTAATCATCATCACCTGTGCCGTCCACGGACTAACAGCAATTACGCGACCAACTATTCCGCCTGCCGTGACAACCGGCATATTGAGAGCAACCCCGTTGACAGTGCCTCGATTGATCGTAATGGTGTTGAACCAGAGGGATGAATCGCGCGCGATGACGCGGGCCGCCACTTGATCGTAGCCCGTTTTTTCTTTGAGACTAAGCAGGCCCTTCAGTCGTTCGTTTTCCGCCCACGTCTCATGCGCGTTACGCAACTCGAGCCGGGCCTGGGAAAGTTCTTCCTTCAGTCGATCGTTTTCAATTGCGCTCTTGCGGAAGTTAATAATCTGTCCGATGAAACTGGAACCAGCGCCGCTTGCGCGGGAAGATATGCTTTGCGCCGGGGAGGCCAGGGCTTGAATCCAAACCCGGATCAGCCGTTGCCTGGTCCCATTGTCCCGCGCGTCTACGGCCATAATCACGAGATTGGCAAATAAGAGAATCGCGAGCCAGATTGGCGCGCGCTGGCGAATTTCTTTTTGCGTGCGAATGGCGGCCATTAACTAAGTCTCAAGTCCCAAATCCAACGTCTCAAGTCCC
>DIYZ01000165.1:48535-57453 GCA_002427845.1 Chloracidobacterium sp. UBA6041
CCACTGCCACCCTACATTCCGCTGGTCATCGTATTTTCCCACTTAACCCGCTTGAGCAGATCAAAGTCGGAAAGCATTTTTCCCGTTCCCAGCACGACCGAAGCGAGCGGATCGTCAGCCAGTGAAACGGGCAAGCCGGTTTCGATCGAAAGACGCTTGTCGAGGTTCTTTAGCAGCGCGCCGCCACCAGTCAATACGATGCCGCGCTCAACGATATCCGCCGAAAGCTCCGGTGGGGTGCGCTCCAGTGCGACGCGAACTGCGTTGATGATCGTTGACACCGAGTCAGCAAGTGCCTCGCGAACCTCTTCATCCGTCATCGTGATCGTTTTCGGTATTCCTTCGATCAGATTTCGCCCGCGAACCTCATAGGAGAGCGGCTCTTCAAGTGGATACGCTGAGCCCAACTCAATCTTGATTGCCTCGGCGGTCCTTTCACCAATCAGCAGATTATACTTGCGCTTGATGTAGGAAATGATCGCTTCGTCCATCTCGTTGCCTGCAACGCGGACCGCGCGCGAGTAGACGATGCCGCTCAAACTGATGACGGCGATATCAGTCGTGCCGCCACCGATATCAACTACCATGTTGCCGTGCGGTTCAGTTATCGGTAGTCCCGCTCCGATAGCCGCGGCCATTGCTTCTTCGACTAGATAGACTTCCGATGCCTTCGCGCGATAAGCGGAGTCTTCAACTGCGCGCCGCTCCACCTGCGTGATCTCCGAAGGTATGCCGATAACAACTCGAGGGCTGACCCAGGTCTTGCCATTGTGCGCCTTGCGAATGAAGTGTTGCAGCATCTTCTCGGTGACTTCGAAGTTGGCGATAACACCGTCTTTCATCGGCCGAATAGCGACGATATTACCCGGCGTTCGTCCGAGCATGTCTTTTGCGTCTCGGCCAACCGCCTCAACCTGATTAGTAACCTTATTGATTGCAACTATGGAAGGTTCTGAAACGACAATGCCTCGTCCTTTGGCATAGACGAGCGTGTTTGCTGTTCCCAGATCGATGGCAAGGTCGCTGGAAAACAGACTGAAAATCGATTTAAAAGCCATTAATTTTCGTCCCTTTGAATGTGAAATGAAAGCATCGACGCGGTGGGCAAGACCCCGCTCCCTGATGGTAAGAAATGAATTTTGAGTTAAGGGTTTTTACCACTTAAATCTGGCTAATTCATCGGGGCCACTTACCATTCACCAACCAACGCACTAAAGATACACTTATTTTCGATCTTTGCGCTATCAAGAAAAAGCTTTTCCGTCGTCGACTTCTGTTGCTTCGGACGCCAGGCCGAGGTCATTTAGCCGTTTCGTGACCTGAATAGGCCTCGTTGAAAAACGAACGCAGTTTTTATTTGCCGCCTTCGCCTCGTACATTGCCGTGTCGGCACAGGCGATTAGCTGTTGCGGCGACGCTGCATGTTCGGGGAAAGAGGCGACTCCAAAGCTGGCAGTCAACGAAAGCTTTAGATTCCTGCCGCCATTGAAATAATGATGGCTGATCTTCGCGCGTATGCGTTCCGCTACCGTGCCGGCAAGCTCGATCCCCGTGTCCGGCAGCACGATTACAAACTCGTCACCTCCATAGCGCGCCACCGCGTCGGTATCGCGGATGGACGAGAGAATGACTCCGGCCATTTCCATCAGGACGTGTGAGCCGGCGAGGTGACCATGGGCATCGTTGACGCGCTTAAAGTCGTCGAGATCCAGGAACAACGCTGCCACGTTCGAACCATAGCGACGCGCTCGCCTTATTTCATTTAAAAGAAACTGCCGCAAGTAACGCGCGTTATGAAGCTTTGTTAAGTCGTCGGTTTGCGAGAGTCGTTCAGCTTCGCCAATGCGGACTGCATTCGCCAGCGCCGACGCGATTGGTAACGAAAGCGCATCGAGGATCGCCATCTCGGATTTCTTAAACGAACGTCGCTCGCGAACTCCTTCGAGCACGCCGAGAATTCTTTCGCCGCAAATTAAGGGAACCGCGATGGTGTGTTGTCCCCGTTCTTTTTTCCTGGTCGTGCCCATTCCGGCTGCGGCTAATTTCGTGGCCCTCGATTCGGACCCGGGCGGGACATCATCTGCCCCAATCAGTAAGCGGCGCCAATCGTCCAGGGAATCAGGGGCCGGTTTCTCAGCGGGCTTGAGTACCGCGATCGATTCCAACTCAGTAGCCCCGGTCGTTTTCGAATCCGACACGAGATATATGGTCCAGCGATCAGCCTGCAGCAGTGAAGTAAGTCCGGCAAGCGCGGTGTCCGCAGCGCTATTTTGATCTCCAATGAAATGCAGAGAAGAGACCAGCTGAAACGCCGCGCGCAAACTTCTTGCCTTCATTTGTGGCGGCAGTGAAAAAGATTCAGTTTTTGTCACCGGGCGAACGATCTCGGGTAACTTCAGATCACCGGTCGACCCATGGCCCTCGATTTCGTGCAGGATAGCCGGAAGCTGCGCCGCCTTGTCGGCAATCGCACGAAATCCCAACCGCTTCAGCGTGGCCCCATCGAGTCCGCGCACGCTGAGGTGTTGATATCCGGTCAGCTGCCGCCGGCAGGCGATGATGGGAGTCCCTGGCCAGGAAGCGGTCGCATGCTCGATGGCGCCGTGAAGCTCAACCATGTCAGCACCGGCGACTACCTCATAAAGGACCGCGATTGGCGGTTCCTCCAATAGTTCGACCCGACTCTCAGGATTGCGACGGCTCAGAGCTGCTTCCACCTCTGCCTCGCGCAGTCCCTCGATCAGAGTCTTCACACCAGCGATACGCAAGGCTTCGATCAGCTCGTAAGCCGGTGCTTCATGGGCGTCGGTTAGAAGTATGACGTGCCTGGACATTGGAAACTCACTTTTGTCTGACCTAACTCTTCCCGCGGCGAGCGGCGAGCGACAATCGATACTGGCTACTATTTCCTTGCGGATCTACTGCGTCAACGTTGACTTCCTGCGTACCGGCCGCCGCAGTGATCTGCAGCTGAAAAGCACCGTCGGTCGGGACCAGCGTCTCGCGTCCAGCCACTCGAATAGTGGTGCCCGGCTCTGAGCGTCCGCGAATAAGATAGACGTTTCCGCCCAGCAGTTCGGCAACCAGATTCGAAACGGGAACACGCGATCCTGTTCCTCGAGTAGCGATGATGAATTTTTTTGGCTCACTCCAGTCGCTGGCTTGTCCGGTTGCAGCGGTAGCCCGAACGCGCCAGAAGTAAACTCCCGGTCGGAGATCGCTGGCTGTGAATTCGGTTGATGCCAGCTGATCGCGCTCGAACACTTTGCCGCCAGCAACGAAGAATGGCGAGGTGGCTACCTCGACCCTATAAAAGGCAGCAGTGCCGGACTGCGGCCGCAGCCATTTCAAGGAAATGTTGGCCGAGCCATTGACACCAACGAAAACCTTTTCGAGATCTCTTGGTTCAGACGTCAAGGGAACATCCAAAAGTTTTTGCCGCTGCGAAATTGTTCCGGAAGGATTTACCGATACGTACTCTCCGCCATGCAACGTCGTCTTGTCACCAATGCGGTTTGCCGTTTCAACTGCGCCGGTATTCACCCGGATCTCCTCGGTACCTTCCGGATTGACGCCAAAGCTCGCTCCGGTCTGCTCGCCAATTTTGTTTCTCGTCTTAGGGGTTTCGACGACGTTGTTTGTTCCCTCGGGTTGTTTCTCCGTGCGCACATACATCTGACCGCTATCCACCACGACATGCACGTTTGTCTTTTTGCCATCGTCGTCACTGGCGTTATCTCTCACGATGATGGTGCTGTTAGGACGAACGACAAGCGTCGAGCCGTCGGCCATGCTGACTCGCGCTCGTCCGCTGGCCTGTGTTTGCACCGTGTCGCCGGGATAAAGTTCGGTGTCGCTGCCGGGAACGATGGTCTCGCGGGTGGCCGAGCGGATGACGCGCACGTCTCCTTCAAATGAAATGAAGCGCGCGCCTGAGGGCGGCTTTGTTCCGGTGCCGACGTTTTTCAGAGGATTGCCGTATTTCCAAACGTAAAGCGCAGTGGCGCCGGCAAACCCGCAAAGCATGGCGAGCGCGATAAAGAGGTAGACGAAGCGCTTCTGTACTACCCACCAATCAAATACAAAACGACGGGTTTTAGTGATCATTATTATTGAAGCAATTTACAACTGAGGGGCAACCGCGAAACGTCGAGGAGCTTACTCTTGCGAATCAAACCGACCCTGCATGGTCGACCTAACGGGCGACTCTTAAGGTGTGAAGTCGGGGCTGCAATGCTACCGCGAGGCCGGGCTTGCTACTGTTTTCGCGGCGTCAACAGCAACCACTACCCTAGCGAATCTAGCACAGCGGCCAGAGTACCTTCAAGCAGTGTCTAATCAGGGCAATTGGCGGGTCTGCTTTTGATCCTCGTCCTCTTCGAAAGGACACTCAAAATCCTCGGGCAGATCCACTTCGATTCGCAGGCCTGCTCTCCTGGCCCAGATGAGGGAGGCGACGACAGACCCGAGCAGCACCGCGGTCACGAAGAGAAGTGAAAACCAGATAGGGATGACTACACCGATAGCCACCACAAGCATCTTCGCGCCGATGAAAGTGAGCACGATCGCCAGCCCCGTCTTCAGGTAGTGAAACTTCTCCACTACTCCCGCTAATAGGAAGTACAACGAGCGGAGCCCGAGAATGGCGAACACGTTTGACGTGTAAACTATGAACGTATTCGTAGTGATGGCAAATATTGCCGGGATTGAATCGACGGCGAAAACAAGGTCCGCGACTTCCACGATCAGCAGCACCAATAGCAACAATGTTCCCGTTAACTTGCCGTTGACACGCGTAAAAAACTTCTTGTCTTCATAGCGACGTACGAGCGGGATATAGCGCGTCACCAACCGGACCAAAGCGTTCTCTTCGGGCTGAATGTCGGTGTCGTCCTGGGTGAACATCCTAATACCCGTAAAGATCAGGAAGGCGCCGAAGATATAAATGATCCAGTGGAAGCGATTGATTAGCGTGCCGCCGACGAAGATCATCGTCAGGCGCATTACCAACGCGCCGAGCACGCCCCAGAAAAGGACGCGGTGTTGATACTTTGAAGGAACTTTGAAATAAGAAAAAATAAGCAGGAAGACAAACAGGTTATCCACCGACAGCGACAGTTCAATCAAGTAGCCGGTAACAAATTCCAGCCCGCGGCCCGTACCTTGATACCAGAAGACAATTCCGGCAAAGCTCATGGCCAAAGCGAGCCAGACGGCGCTCCAGATAGCAGCTTCGCGATACTTGATTGTGTGTGCTTTACGGTTGAAGAGTCCGAGGTCCAGACTCAGCATGAAAAGGATCAAGAGGGAGAAGCCGATCCATAGACCCGCTGAGTTGCCAATCGAGTTCATTCGTGACAGTAAAATACCATCCGGTTCAGAAAGCAGCAATCGGTTGACACTCAATCAGAACCGGGAGCGGTTCGACCGGGTCTAGATTCAAGCTGGCAAACGAACCTCAGGTCGCTTGATCGTAAAACACCAGCACTAAGGCTGACTGGACACTAGCATCCGGTCGCTATGGCTCCCGGTTCTGTATGGAGTGCCGCTCTGAAGTTGCAGTCTGCGCAAACTGATCCCTTCACCAAACAACTGGGCCGGTTGCACGCTCACTCCGTCTCCTTTACAATCCGCCATTTGCTGGAGAGGTAATAATAATGCTCAAACTACTATCGCGGATGGAACGCACCCGCGGCATCATAATCGTCGGATTCGCAGTCTTGATGGCCGTGAGTCTAATCGTCTTCTACGCCCCCGGTCGTAATAGCACCAACTTAGAACCCAGCAAAAGCACTCAGGTCGTTGCCAAGGTTGGCGGCGAAGAGATCACTGTTGCCGCAGTCGCTCAGCTCAAGGAGAACTACCAGCAAATGTTTGGCGGCAGGGTTAGCCTGGCGCAGCTGGGTGGCACTAAACGCTTCGTCGACGGATTGATTCGCGACCGTGTAGTGGCACAGGAGGCTGCGAGGCTGGGACTCGCTGCCAGCGATGCGGAAGTCGCAGAGAAGATTCGCAAGCAGTTTTCCGACGCCTCGGGTCAGTTTGTCGGCTTGGACCGTTATAAGGAATCGGTAACCGGACGTTACGGTAGTTTGGAAGCGTTCGAAAGAAATGTGCGAGACGAAATCGCGCAGGACAAATTGAGAGCGTTTGTCACAGCGGCTGTGCGGGTCTCTGATGCCGAAGTCCAGGAAGACTACAAGCGCAAGTCGACCTCTTTCGACGTCAGCTACATGGTCATATCGCCCGACAAGCTCGCCGAAAAGATTCAGATATCTGACGATGAGCTGAAAAATTATTACGAGCAACATAAAACCGACTACCGCATCCTCGAGCCGCAAAAGAAGATTCGCTACGTCTACATCGATCAGGCAAAGGCGGGCGACAAAGTTCAGATCTCAGACAAAGACCTACGCGACGAATTTGAAAAGCTGCCGCCGGAAAATAAGCAGGCGGGCGTGAAAGTACAGCAGATTCTTTTGAAGGTGGCGCGAAAAGACCTTGATGCACAAGTGGAACAGAAGGCTAAAAACCTGATAGATAAAGCTCGCGCGGCAAGCCCGGAAACAGGTGAGAAAGTGTTTGCCGATCTGGCGCGCGGAAACTCTGAGGATGCCGCGACGGCTAAGAGTGGTGGCTACCTGCCGCGGCCAGTCAAGAAGAATCCAAACAAAGTCGAGGCCCTCTATGATCGCGCTGTAGACATGCAGGAAGGCGACGTTTCTGATATTCCCATTAAGTACGCCGGTAACTGGTATATCCTGCGCCGCGGAGCGTCAGTGCCGAAAACCTTCGAGGAAGCCAAGCCGGAATTGTTGGCGTCGCTGCACAATCGCAAGGGTTATGCAATTGCTGCCAGCCTTGCTCAGCGTGCTGAAAACCGGTTGAAGGAAACGAAGGATCCGCAGAAAGTCGCTCAGGAGTTAGCAGCCGATGCGAACATGAAGCCCGCCGAGATGGTTAAAGAGACACCCTTTGTAATACCCGGGGACGACGTTCCCGACATCGGCAGCAGCCAGCAATTCGAAGCGGCTATCGCTCCTCTGAATAACCCAAAAGACGTAGGTGAGCACACCGGCGTAAAGGGCGGCTTAGCTATTCCGATGCTGGTCGAAAAGAAAGAGCCGCGTATTCCTGAGTTTGACGAAGTCAAATCGAAGGTGGCTCAAGCGCTGAAACAACAGCGCGCGACGGAACAGTTGGATCAAAAGGCTAAAGAGATCGCCGCGTCGCTGTCCGGCGTTGCGGACCTAAAAGCAGCCGGGGAAAAAGCAGGGTTTGAGGTTGCCAACGAGGAAGGGTACAAGCTCGGCGCGCCCCTGGGCAAAGCAGGAACGAGTCCGGCGCTGGATGAAGCGCTCTATGCTATGAAGACCGGAGAGGTCTCCAGGATGCCGGTGAAAGTCGGAGACAACTGGGTTGTTTTGGGAGTGACGAATCGACATGAAGCCGATCTCGCCGAGTTTGCCAAGCAGAGAGAGCAATTGACGCAGACGAGGCTTTCGGCGCGGCAGAGTCAGGTCTTCGAAGACTACATCCGGGCAGTTGAGCAGAAGATGAAGCAGGCTGGAAAGATAAAAATTTACGAGGACGTGATTGCCAGCATGGAAGAAGATGAGCCTGAGGTTGCGCCGGCTCCGCGTCCACAACTCCCATTTCCCACGAAGTAATAAAAGTGATGAGTGATGAGTGATGAGTGATGAGTACTGAGTACTGAGTACTGAGTACTGAGAAAACTCATCACTCATTACTCGTCATAGTTAGTATCCGCGCATCAACGGGGCAACTTGCGACTGTGCCACCGCCGTACGAAGCTGAAGTTCATTGCCTTGAGTGCCAATCTTTAGATTGTTTAATGCGCTTCGCGCGAGATCGCCCTTGGCCGCTGAGAGGCGGTTGATAAACACCGCGCCAAACTGTTTCAAGCCCTCCACAGTGTCGCTGAGATTCTTCGCCGCATAGGCATCCACTGTCCGAGCCGCCACCATCAATTCCAGATCCGTGCTGGTCATGCCCAACGTGCCATAGACCTGGCGCACCGCCGTCAACTCGCGCGCAACTCCATCATTACTAACGCGCAAGCTTTGCAGCAGTGCTTCTGAAATGTTTCCGCCAAATCCCAGAATCGCGTTTGGGTCGCGACTGGCCAGCGCAATCAGCTCGGCGTTTGGGCGCCTGTGAGTTCTGTTCGCATCGATCACGCCGCGCACGCTGTTCAAATCGCCCAGAGCAAGCGTGTTGCCATCAAGAGAAGCAACCGCCAGGTCTGTCACTTTCAAGTCCCACAAACCGAGCAGTTTCACCTGCCGGCTGAGAGTGAAGAGGTAAATTGTCTTGCCCTGATACTTTTGCTCCACATACTTACCATTTGCTGCCAGCCTGCCGGCGGCCACAATGGCGCCGGCGTTAAAGGTTCCCTTCGCAAGCGCGACGGTTTTGATTTTTGTCACGCCCTCGCGCGGATAGGAATAACTCAGACCCAGCGCAATCTGATCGAAGGAACCAGGATCGAGGCCCGTGTCAGTCTTAAACTGTGCTAACTCAGCGTTGACCTCGGCGAGCTTCGCGGGATTCTCAGCGAGAAGTTTCGGCAGCGCTTCATCAAGCACACGGTTTACGTTCACCAGAGCCACCGCATCGGAGGGTGGCAGAGATGACAACAAGGACGGAACTTCCTTTGCGACGGTCGCGGTCCGGCTCCTTTGTGCAAAGCCAATCACTGCAACCCCAAAGCTAAATATCAGCGCAACTGCGAATGATTTGAGAATACTATTCTTCACGTTTGAATACCTTTCTTAAACCCAACTGCAAATGCTTCTCCTGAGCACAACAAATGGAAATGAGCTTCGGACTTTCCGATGCCGAGGAGCCGCACTAAGGTTGGCTTTTTGCTGTCACTCAATACAGAACCGGGAGCG
>DIYZ01000180.1 GCA_002427845.1 Chloracidobacterium sp. UBA6041
ACGGCAACCTCTTCGAGATGTATGAGCGCATAACAGCCGAGAATCCCTATGAGGTACCCATGCGCATCTACCCGGCGGTGCATTACACGATGGGAGGCTTATGGGTTGACTACAACCTGATGAGTACGATCACGGGCCTATTCGTGATCGGTGAAGCGAACTTCTCTGATCACGGGGCGAACCGCCTCGGAGCGAGCGCGCTGATGCAGGGATTAGCCGACGGCTATTTCATTCTGCCGTATACGCTCAGCGACTATCTGGCCACCGCGAAACTTGATAAGGCGCCCCTAGATCACCGAGCCTTTCACGAGAGCGAAGGTCAGGTTGCCGGTCAAGTGAAAAAGCTTCTCTCAATCAAGGGCAAGCGCACGGTTGATTCAATCCATCAGGAACTCGGCAAGCTGCTGTGGAACAACTGCGGCATGGTTCGCACCAAGCAAGGCTTACAGCAGGCGCTCGAAAAGATTCCAGAGATCCGCGAAGAATTCTGGCGGAACGTCAATGTCCTTGGTGTGGATGATGAAATAAATCAGGCGCTCGAGAAAGCGGGGCGCGTCGCCGATTTTCTTGAGTTAGCGGAGGTGATGTGCCTTGACGCACTTGAGCGAGCAGAGTCTTGCGGGTGCCATTTTCGGGAGGAGTTCCAAACACCCGACGGTGAAGCCCAACGTGACGATGAACACTTCTGCCACGTCTCGGCGTGGGAGTATGCAGGCGAGCAGGGCAAGCCGGTAATGCACAAAGAACTTCTCGAGTTTGAGTACGTGACACCGAGCCAAAGGAGTTACAAGTAATGCACCTGACGCTTAATGTGTGGCGACAAAAAAATGCAAGCGTGGAAGGAAGGATGGTTCGCTACGAAGCGGATGACATTAATCCGGACATGTCTTTTCTAGAGATGCTGGATGTTGTCAATTGGCAGCTGATCGGAAAGGGTGAAGAGCCAATCGCTTTCGAGCATGATTGCCGCGAGGGCATCTGCGGTTCGTGTGGCATGATGATTAATGGCGTTGCTCACGGACCGCGTCCGGCGACCGCGACCTGCCAGTTGCACATGCGCCATTTCAAGGACGGCGACACCATCTACATCGAACCCTGGCGCTCAAGAGCCTTTCCTGTGCTCAAAGATCTGGTTGTGGATCGCAGTGCTTTTGATCGAATCATTCAGGCCGGCGGTTACATCTCTGTTTCCACTGGCAGCGCTCCGGAAGCCAACTCCGTTCTGGTCACCAAACAAAACTCGGATCTGGCCATGGACGCCGCGGCGTGCATCGGCTGCGGCGCGTGCGTTGCTGCGTGTCCGAACGGATCAGCATCCCTGTTCACGAGTGCGAAGATTTCCCATCTTGCCCTGCTGCCACAGGGTCAACCCGAGCGCGAAGGTCGCGTCATAAAGATGGTCGAGGCGATGGACCGCGAAGGATTTGGCAACTGCACGATGCATCGCGAATGCGAAGCCGTGTGTCCGAAGGCAATCAGCGTAAACTTCATTGCTCGCATGAATCGCGAATATCTGCGCTCGCTCCTCAAAGGGGAGGGGTTACCTTAAAGGGGAAGGGTTACCTTGATGTCTCCGCGGTGACGGGTCTATTGATCTCGATCCTATGACTCCTGCTTATCTCCGTGCGGCCAGGAAATCGAAAGCAGGAAGGCACTGTCCTCGACGGCCCTGACATCATGCGGCAAACATTTTTCGAGCACCAGTAAGTCTCCCGCGGAGAGCTCGACTGTCTTCTCCGGCAATTGGACCATCAGTCGTCCGCTGAGGCCGTGAATCGAGATTCTGGCATCGGCTTTGTGCTCCTGCATCAGCGTTCCGGCCTGCATCAAGATCAGAACGATTCTGAAATCCGAGTATTTCACCAGAGTCTCTGAGATCCGCCCATCCTTCAGCCAGTGTCCTTCCCGGCGCAATCGTTCCATTTCGGCCGTCAGGTTAAATGTGAGCAGCGGCGCCGTAAGGGCTGCCAACTCCTGTTCCTTTGCAGTGAGTTCCTCGGATGTTTTCGGTTGAGCTTCGGTCATTACTATTCACCTCCTCTGGAAGTATCACACCGATTGGAGAAAATGGTTACGGACTGACGGTCTTTTGATGCGTTATTGATAGTCTCTTGACGTTTTTGTTTATGATTCGTTGACTCTCGCCTGTTAGAGTTCCCCAAGATCGTGACTAACGCTTGATAAGAGACAGGGATTACACGCTCAATGGGCATGAGCTTTTGCCTGGCGGCTTGCTCTTCAACTTGTCTGTGATGAGCATCGTATTTCCTCCTAATTCCAAAGCTGTAGGAAGCTGCCTTATTGCCCTCGTGCTAGACAGTCATTAATCCAGGTCAATGCTCGAATCGTTGCGGGTAGCCCGATAGTCGTAAGGCCCAGTACGGCGGCGTGCCGAATTTCTTCTGGTTTGAGTCCAGATGCTAGAGCGTTGCGTACCGCGGAGTGCGTCCCGCCTTCAAGCCCCGCTCCGATCGACAGGGCAACCTTGACGAGGCGCCGAGTCTTTTCATCCAACGGTCCAGCCCTGTGACAATGATCGCCTAACGCGGTAAAGGCCTTCCAGACATCGGCGTAATCTGTTCTGAAGTCTTCGACAGGTTGGGGCAACTTGGTAGACATCGCTAAGTCCTCCTCACGGTAACTATGGTCAATTGAGAATAATGCAGATTACCACTCGCTCACAATTATGCTGCAACCATCCTTTGAAGCGTCGACAAGCGCGGGTGTACTGTCAAGGGACCTTTAGTCTTTCGCAGATCCGATAGCGGCCTTGGAAGTCTCTCACGAGCAGGCGGGAACCAATGCCACGTGCTGCACCAGGGTTCCGTCTTGAGTAATTCTTCGCAGCCGACCTGATGATATTCCGCAGACACGTTGCGGTTAGTGCCAGCTAATACACATTTGCAGTTCGGCACAGACGTTGCTCTAGTAAGACACTCGGATTACTGCGTGTGAAGGCAGGACCGATCTAACTAGAGAAAAATGGGAGGCACTGATGATACTTAGCTCAGACAGGACCGTGCGGGATGTGGTACTCGAACTACCGCAGGCAACAAGAGTTTTCGAGAAACTGAAAATTGATTACTGCTGCGGAGGCGATAGACCTTTAGGCGAAGCTTGCGCCACCGCCGGGGTAGAGGTCGCAAATCTGGAGCGAATGTTGGAAGAGGTTGGACAGGCCCCGGGAAACGGCTCACTTGATTTCGCGAAAGCCACACTAGGCGCGCTTGTCGGCCACATCCTTGATAAGCATCACGTCTATACAAAGGAAGAGATGGCAAGACTTGAACCCCTGATTGAGAAGGTCATCTCGGCGCATGGTGAGAACCATCCGGAGTTGCGGGGCATCGGCGGACTCTTCCAACAACTCTGCGCAGATCTGAAACCACACATGTTCAAGGAGGAACAGATCCTCTTTCCTTACATCCTCGAAATGGAGAAAGCCTCTCTCCAGAATAGGCCGGCGCCCTTTCCGCCTTTCGGCACCGTCAAGAATCCCGTGCGCATGATGATGATGGAGCACGAGACAGTAGGAGACCTGTTGCGGGAGTTGCGCGCGTTAAGCTCGAACTACACCGTGCCTTCCGATGGCTGCATCAGCTACCAGACGCTCTATCAGGCGCTTGAAGCATTCGAGAAGGATCTGCATCAGCATATTCACCTTGAGAACAACATTCTCTTTCCGCGAGCGATCGAGTTGGAAGGGAGTCGTTGATGCCCATCGCGATTGGACAAAAACTGGAGAGCGATTTTCGCAATCCGTTGGGTTTGCTCAGCGACTGTCATCGTCGCATCGAACGCTTCCTAGATGGATTGATCGCTATCTCGGAAGAAGCCCAGGGAAACAAACTTAGTGATGTGCAGCGCCAGCAATTCGAAGTGGGTCTGCGTTATTTCCGCGAGGCTGCTCCGAAGCATACGCTCGACGAAGAAGAATCGCTTTTTCCTCGGCTACGGCTGCACAAGGATGGTGAGAGCTTGACTGCCTTCGCTCTACTCGATGGTTTGCACGCTGATCACACGGAGGCAGAGATAAAGCACCAAAGGGTGGACGACCTGGGACGCGCGTGGCTCGCAGATGAACAGCTCTCGCCCGACAATGCCCGGATTTTCATC
The DNA here is from genome assembly GCA_002427845.1 of Chloracidobacterium sp. UBA6041. Classification (GTDB taxonomy): domain Bacteria; phylum Acidobacteriota; class Blastocatellia; order Pyrinomonadales; family Pyrinomonadaceae; genus PSRF01. Next base: position 4,117 of record DIYZ01000180.1, read on the forward strand.
AGCCTACTTAAAGAGCTGCGGGCAATCTACGAAAAGCACATCGCAGTTGAAGACAACGAGCTGTTTCCGCTCGCGGGGAGAATTCTGGATCGGACGGAGTTGGAAGCTATCGCCAGGGAGATGGCGGTCCGGCGCGGCCTCGTGGTTGGTATGAGCACATCACAATGATGAAGAGCTTCAGCGATCTATTTTTTGGGCACAGCGCGCTCGATAAATTGGGGCGAAGAACCATCGACGCAGACAACGCTGATTCTCAGTCTGGTATTGGAGTTGGAAGAGCAGAGCAGGGAAGTCGGGTCGACCTTGCGTGAGCCGGGAAATACGAGAGCTAGTCCGGCAGATGGCATACCGAAAATATCATCCGGCGTTTAAATTCTTACAGTTAGAGCTAGGACTTAAGGTACGCTGCAGCTGCTCGTAGATTCCATTTCTGGCTGCTTGCGACACATCAATGTTTGTCTGCTCTGCGCTCTATCATCTCCTCCGCGGCCTGCTTGTGCCGCGGCTCGTCCTGGTGACGGAGAATCTCGCGCTGCGCCAACAACTGCTGGTCCTGCACCGTTCGTCAAATCGGCCTCGGCTTGGTCACCGAGATCGCTTGTTCTGGATGGCTCTTTCACAACTGTGGCGGAACTGGCGCTCCATCCTGGTAATCGTCAAACCAGAGACTGTGATTAAGTGGCACCGGCAAGGATTCAAATACTACTGGCGCTGGAAGTCGAAGTCTGGTCACGTCGGACGCCCGAGGATTGATCAGGAAATCCGTGGGTTGATCAGACGCATGTCTTTTGAGAATCCGACCTGGGGAGTGCCGCGGATCCAAGCAGAACTACATCTACTTGGCTATGAGGTTGCGGACTCAACTGTAGCAAAGTATCGAGTAAGAAGTCGTAAGCCACCTTCACAAACATGGAAGAGCTTTCTTCGGAATCATGCCGGACAGATCGCGGCAATTGATTTCTTCACAGTACGCACTGTGACTTTCAACGTGTTGTATGGCTTCGTGGTCCTGCTGCACGACAGAAGGCGGGTGGTCCACTTCAATGTGACGGCCCATCCGACTGCCCTCTGGACCGCACAGCAAATCATTGAAGCCTTTCCTGAAGAGACGGCGCCACGATTCCTGCTACGAGATCGCGATCAAATCTATGGAGAACATTTTCGCTGTCGAGTTGTGGGAATGGGCATTGAAGAAATCGTAACGGCAGCGCAATCACCGTGGCAAAATCCCTACGCTGAAAGATTGATCGGCAGTATTCGGCGTGAATGTCTCGACCATCTGATCGTGCTTAATGAAATGCAGCTACGACGCATTTTACGAGAGTACTTTGCTTACTATAATGAAGTGCGGCCGCATCAGTCACTGGAGAAGAACTCGCCGCTGCGAAGAGAAATAGAACTACCAAACAAGGGCAGAGTGATCTCCATCCCGCAGGTTGGCGGCCTGCATCATCGCTACCGCAGAGCGGCATAGCATCAGTAGGGTTAGAAGGTGGGCCGTCGTAGCCCGAAGGTAAACAATGCGCCTCGGAGTATCAGGGTAATGCCTTGATGAGCAGATTGTGTGAGCTGAAGCCGACAAAAGCGAGTATCAAGGGCCCGAAACGGCGAGGCTTAAATCTAAAGAATGTTGCTCTCGCACGTCAGATTGACTTTTCGATAGGGACAGCCTCATTTGGATAACTTCTACTGGCGAAACTTCGGTCCGCTTATCGGGTCACAAATCATGGAGGAATCCCAATGCATGTTGTCCTCCGTAGAGACCCTCTGATCTGACATTTCTGGCTATCCTCCAATTGTTTTAGTAGAGGCCATGATGTCTGCTCCCTTTCGAGTCACTCCAGCCTCAGGCGATTAGTCGCTCTGTCAGAAAACTGAACAGAGGTGCACACTGCGCCAAAAATCTGTTCACGATGCTCTGAAATACGAATCTGACACCGGAGATGTCGGTAGTGGATGATTCGGACGCTGAGGTGGCAGGGGTGGTGGCCTGACTGGGAGCACCATACGTTGTACACCCATGCAGAATACGCCAGGAGCGCCCCCGTCTGAGGAAGCAATGGCTCTCCTCTTCTGGGGCCTGCTTCATCGGCTGGATGCCCCACTCGGCACGGGCTCGGGTACTTGGCAATCGGCAGGCAAGGCGTAGCAGAATCGGTTTTATTTCTCTTGAACAAGCGCTCTAAGGAAGAGGATATGAAGACACGCAAACAGCTTGAAAAATCAGAAGGCGTGGAGTTGGGTCGTCTCGCGCGTCGCACCGCAAGACGCTCGTTTCTACGGGGTGCAGCCGCTTGCCTGGCTGGACTCCCTTTGGCATCCGGACTGCCGAGAGAAACCGTCTACGCTGGGTCCAAGCGCTCAGGCGGGGGACTTTCTGCAAAAACTCCGGGTGAGGTGGTAGGGAGCAGGCTCGTCCTTGCCAACTGTCATCTGATCGACGGAGTATCCGACGAGCCGAGGCCGGATACTGGCGTTATCATCGAAGATGGACGAATAGCGGACTTGGTCACTAGCCGCGGAGTAAGTGTTGAAAAAAGAGCTCGTCTAATCGACTGCCGTGGAGCGTGGTTGCTGCCGGGTCTCTGGGATGCCCATGTTCATTTGCAGTTCCCTGATATCACGCCTCCGAAGGATCTTACCGCCCGCACTATCAAATACGGTGCAAACGCCATCGAGGGACTACGCGAGGCTGGAATTACCGGTATCAGGACTGCCGGAGTTGACAATTGGATCGACGTGGCCTGGAAACGGGCGTTTGCATCGAAACAGTATCTCGGCCCGAGAATATTTGCCGGAGGGTACTTTATCACCACGACCGCGGGCCACGGGCACGGCTATATACACACCCGCGAATGCGATGGTACTGAAGACTTTTCTCGCGCTGTCAGGGAGCAGATCCAGAACGGTGTTGACCATATCAAGCTAGGTCTAAGCGGTGGCATCATGGGGCCGCCATGGGACGGGAACCGGCAGAACGCGCTTCTTCCGGAAGAGATGGATGCGGTGTTTCGGCTCTGCAACCAGCGGGACTACAAGGTGATGTGCCATGCCACCAATCCGCTGGCGGTAAAGGAAGCAATCAAGCGCGGAGCCTGGTCTATTGAACACGGTTATATTTTGGACGATGAGTGCATCCGATTGATGCTCGAGAAGAGGACGATCTTCGTTCCAACCCTTTGCGTAAGCCATCTTTCTCCCAGTCAGGTTTCGAACGAATGGGAGAAGAGGTTTATGGAGATGTGGACCAGGCAAATACCACCCGAGTTCTTCGCCCGGGCCGATGCGGCTAGCAAGGAGCATAAGAAATGGTTTCAGGCCGCCTTGAAGGCTGGGGTCAGAATGGCGGTTGGCTCAGACATGGGACCGCTGAAAGACGGGGCTTTGTTGGAGATGGGACTATGGGTAAGCGATGGCGCGACACCGATGCAAGCGATTAAGGCAGCAACGAGCGGAGCCGCTGAGGTTTGTGGGACGGCCGACGAACTCGGAACGATTGAGAAGGGCAAGATCGCAGATCTCATAGTAGTTCGAAACAACCCCTTGGAAGATATCAACAACCTGCGAAAGCTTCAGATGGTGTTCAAAGATGGCGATTTAGTAGTGGAGAAACCAGCGGATCGAAGCTGAGTGGCCGCCTTTAGATTTCTTGAGCGAAAAAACTCTCTACAAATGAATCAAATTTTTACGGATTCGCGAGGTGCGCAGACACTACCTGTCCTTCGCCAAAACCCGATCTCGAGTAATTCTGTTGACTTTTTAGCCTCTGGCCTCAGACTCCTGGCATGAGGAACTTATTTTTGTTGGCTTATGTTTGCTTGCGTGCAGTGCTTAAGGAGCGGCGCGATCTCTCCCTTGAGAATCTGGCATTGCGTCAGCAACTGGCAGTCCTGAAACGGTCGCAGACGAGACTCAAGATTAAGCAGCGGGATCGGGTGTTCTGGATTTGGCTGTCACGAACTTGGTCTGGCTGGCGCGCAGCGCTGATCATCGTCAAACCTACGACTGTCGTCGGCTGGCATCGTAGAGGTTTTAAGCTCTATTGGACGAAGCTATTGGGCGGCACAGCAACTGGTTGAAGCTTTTCCGGAAGCGGTGAGTGCGCGTTATCTGTTGCGCGATCGCGATAGAATCTATGGCGACTACTTTCGGCAACGGGTGCGCGGCTGGGCTTGAAGGAGGTCCTCAGCGCGCCGCGCAGTCCCTGGCAGAATGCTAACGTGGAACGGCTGACCGGTTCAATTCGTTATGAACGGCGAGCAGCATGATGAAACTCAGTGAAAACGGTGTCCGATCAAGTATTGGCGAAGGACAACATTTCGATCTGGTGAACTAAGTGGATCTGCCTCCGATTGCCGAATTCGTCGAACTGGTCAAGGCGACAGACGAGGACGCCGACCACCGCTTGCCGCTCGTGGAGCAGGCCGCCCCCGTTTTGTATGCGGCGGCGACTATTTCAGAGGATCAAAGACAGTCGCTCGCCGAGAAATTCGAGCGCTGGCGGTATCAACGACTGAACAAGTACGGTCCCCAGCTCTCAGCGAACGACCGGCGGCTCATCGCCGTACTCGATTTGGCCGCCAGCAAGATTTTGCAAGGTCACCCGCGGCCACCCAAGGCGCCACGAGCTGCCATTCATTCAGGCGCGTGCTCCGAGAGCCAATTGGATCAAGGGTCGCGATCGAGCGAGTTTGCCGGGTTCGAGGCGGTTTTGGATCCTCACGTCCCTGTGGAAGAGATCGCGCGGGAAGCAGCCTTGGTGACCTTGCGCCACTTTCGTTCTCCACCATCCGATGCGACGCAGCGGACGGCGCGAGATGACGAACTTGCACCTCGCGAATTACCGCGGCGGTGGCGGATGCGACTCTATGCGCCACTCTACTTATCGAACTACTGCGTGAACCATTGTTTGTACTGTGCCTTTCGATTTCCCAACGAACTTGATCGCGTGCACTTGAGCGTGGACGAGGTGATCGTCGAGGCCGAAATCCTTCGCAACCGGGGCCACCAGCACCTGTTGGTAGTTGCCGGTGATTTCCCCAAACTCACGTCTACCGATTACCTGGTGACGACCATTCGGGAGCTGGTGGCACGCGAATTCAGCGTCGCCGTGGAAGTGGCCCCGCAAGGCACCGTGTCCTACGCGAAGATGGTGCGAGCAGGTGCGTGCGGTGTCACGCTCTATCAGGAGACCTATCAGGAGGAACTCTACCGCCGGTTCCATCCGCGTGGCCCGAAGGTGTGGTTCGACTGGCGATTGGAAGCGCCGGAGCGCGCCGCAGAGGCAGGCATGAAACGGCTCGGACTGGGCATTCTCTTGGGCCTGGCTGATCCAGCGCGCGACATTCGCTGCCTGATTCGACACGGTCAGTATTTGCTCGACCGGTTTCCTGAAGTCAAACTGGCGTTCAGCTTGCCCCGCATTCACGAAGCACCGGACGGCTTCAAGTCTGGCGTCGCCGTGGACGACGAAACATTTATCCGGCTGTACTGCGCCCTTCGGTTTTCATTTCCCACCGCAGACCTGGTCCTTTCGACGCGCGAACCACCTTCGCTGCGCGACCAGCTCGCCAGGATATGCATCACCCAAATGAGCGCGGGCAGTTGCACAGCACCCGGCGGCTACACAGGAACTGAAAACGATTCACACACTCGGGAACAGTTCCCCATCTTCGATCACCGAACCACTTCGCAAGTGGCCGACGCACTCGAACGGTCCGGATTTTATCTGAGCTGGGGTGTCCACGACGATTAGGCGTGAGGGACGGTCGTCGTAAGCTCGGCTTGCTTAGTCGCAAAGCCAACCGTGCCGGACTTGAAGCCGGATGTCACGTGGGAACTGGCACAGGAGGTGTGCGGAATTCGCCTATCGGAGTAAGACGACCGTAATTACGAGTTACAGGGTATTGTCAACTTAAACTGATGAGAAAAAGACAACGACCGTAGCAGATTAGATCAACCCATGCTTACTCATCTTGTCGGTCGACGATCTCACTCTTCAAGCTGCTGCTTGAGCTCCAATCACCTCTTCCCAAGTCACGACCCCTGAGAGCAGCATAAGAGTGATTGGTTGAAATGTAGACCGCAGTAGCCGGATCGAAGGCAGATGTTGCGCGTCGAAGTAGCAGGAGCATGCTTCGATGGGCTGCCGGTGTGAAACGAGACAGACAAAAGCGAATACCTCGGGGCAGGGAACTGCAAGGCTGACCCGAACAAAGCTGCCGCCGCATGTCAGACTGAATTTTCGGGAGGGAGAGGGGTCGACCCAGAGTTTCTGGTCGCTGGCTGGTTGGGGACCCATCAATCCGCTTCGAGTCCCCATTGTTTAAGGGCCTCACCTTCCAGCCGGCGAAAAATCAGGCGTTCCCCAATTCCGCCCTCGCGCCAGATTCTGTAGCCGGCTTCTTTCATTGCCTCAAGATTTTTAACTATCGTGCCAAACACATTTCCTGGAAAGAAGCCTTCGGCGGGGGAAAGCAGCAGATTATTCCGATCGTAGAATACGGCGAGGTCGACCACGGCGTGTGAATCCGCATCCATCTCCGTTGCTTCCCGCGGCACCCATGTTCCAGGACGGATGTAGAAATAGACTAAATCGCCCGGAATCGGCGTGATAGTGGGGTACTCAAAGCCCGGCTCTTTTTCCGCGAAGATTGGAACAAGCGTGTATAGCTCGTGATTAGCATACTTCGCGTGATACACATCGCCCGCTTGCGGCAGGGCACGCCATACAGCTTCGGCGGTTCGCGGAGCTTCCTCATCCAACAGACGTGCGACACAGCGCACGTCTCTTTTCTCCAGAACTACTTCAATATATCTGGCCATGCCTTCTCTCTTGCTCGTTTGATCTTTGCTTGTCCCACCAAACGGTTACCCATCAATCATAAATTTGTGTTTGATACGCTCGACTCATTCAACTGGGATGGATGCTTTTCAATATTGCGAGTGGCAGAACGGCTAATCCTCAACCTGCTTGCACCGTCTGAAGTGATTATCTGCAGCGTTTCCTGCATCCGCTCAAGCGTGAAGGCAATATCTGCCTCCGTATGAGTAGCGGAGATCGAGCACTGTTTGGTCGCTTCTGGGAAGATATAGACGCCCCGGTCTATCAACGCGCGGCGCCACTTGCCGTCGGCCTCGAAATCATGATTTTCCGCTAGATCGTGCCAGTCTTGTGGCGCGTGATCCATGAAATAGACGGAAAATGCCGATCCTTGCCGGGCGACGATTCCCCTCACTTCAAGCGACTGCAGGATAGATTCGATACCTTCCTGCATATTCGCACCGAGCGAATCTACCTGCCGGTAGATTTCACCGTCGTTCTCCAGCAACAGTTCCAGCGTGGCGATGGCCGCTGACACGGGGACCGGGTGTGCGTTGTAGGTTCCCGCGAGCAGCGGACGGCGCGACTTGTCGGGGTGAACGAAATAGTCCATTAGCTCCCTTTCACCTCCCAAGACGGCCAGCGGATACCCATTGGCAATCGCTTTGCCGTAAGTCACTAAGTGAGGCTTCACCTGGCTCAGTTTGCTGTAGCCTCCGAAGGCATGCCGGAACCCCGTCTTCACCTCATCGAAGATGAGAACAAAGCCATAACGGTCGGCCAGTTCGCGCAACCCTCGAAGATAGCCTGGCTGCGGTTTAACGATGCCGATGTTTTGCAGAATCGGCTCTGTGATCAACGCCGCCACCCGGTAGCGTTCACAGACGTAACGCACGGAGTCGAGATCATTAAAATTGATGATGTGAGTTGTCTGCTGGTGAGATGTAGGGATTCCTGAGCCCATCGGAATGAAACGGTACTCGCCTGGAGAGAGGCGCGGGCCAATCTCCTCCAATGGAGTCATGACTTGCCGCGCAACGTCGTCATACCAACCATTGTAGCCACCCTGAGTCACGATGATGTGGTCGTGTCCTGTTACCGCCCGGGCTAATCTGATTGCCTGGGAGGTCGCCTCACTTCCGGTATTCAGCAGGATGACGCTTTCGATCGCTTCGATGTTTTCACACAACAGCTCCGCAAGCTGTCCCTCAAGAACTGTCGTTCCTGTCCCGGGCAAACTCGTGCCGTCGTGTAAGATCTTCGCTACAGCCTCGACTACGCGAGGATGATTGTGACCGAGAAAATAGGGCCCAAAAGCAGCGTGATAGTCAATGTAACGTTTGCCGTCGGCATCCCACATGTATGCCCCGTCGGCTCGTACAAATACGATTTCAGGCTCCACCTTGCGATTGACGGAAACAACACCGCCTGGAATGTACTTACTATTGTGTTTAAGAATCTCACATGATTTCGGATTTGTGCTCATAAGCATATCCTCCTTGAATCAATTCACTGAACTTCAATCCAACGTCAGGATGGGGATTAGTAGCTTGTAAAAACGGGGGCGGCCTGCCCCATCGCAAACAAGCGGCCGCGCCCTGCCAGTTGTGGCTCTAGGCCCATCAACTTAAGGGCGTGCCATGAAGTCACTTGATTGGCAGTCAAAACGGGCTTACCAAGCAGAGTTTCCATTCGCATTCAGATGCTGTGCGAGTTTCTGGCCCGTACATCCAACAAAAACCGCTTGCGCTCCGGGATCGTCGTCGGTTTCCGCCAACCGCCGTATATCTTCCGGGGGGCACAAGCGAGTGACCGCGCTCAAGGCAAAGCGAGAGACTCTTAACTACCTTTACACCACGATGTCAGGCCGTTCGAGGGTCGTCACGCCAAGTTTTCTTGGCGAGACTTACTGTAAATAGCAAAGTAATAAGCTGATTGGCCTAGTTCCATAATTCATTTCTGAGAGCTAAATAAGTAATGACTACGCTATAATAATGCACCCCCTCCTTTGTTCAAGCCTTAACTTCTGCTAAAAGCTCAGCCGTCCAGCATGTTGGACACATTTTTTGTGGCAGCCTCGCCGGGGTTCCTTTCCACTCCTCTACGAGAAAACCCAAAGGCACTTTTCTCAGCAACCTGGAATGAGTTCGGTGCCATTGGTCGTAAATGCGCACTTGAATTATTTATCCAACAGGCTGGACGAGACATGCTTTCTATGAAGATATTGATTTACAAATAAACTTTCTGTCCTATAAATGATGGCCTGAAGGCTCCATTTGTGCTGCCGAGTGAATGAGAGGCCCTGGGCCACTGAGTTGTTCCGTGCTCCACGAATAAGAAAGCCTGAGATCTTTGGCATTCTTACAGAAGAGGCTTCACAAGCCAAGCTATTCATCCACAGCATAAAGCGGCCTTCAGTGCCTGACATTCAGGCGAGATCAAGTAACCCGCTCAGTGGTATCGACCACACTTGGCAGAAGGGATGTAAGTCGGCGCCCTTCTCCACCGTCACCTACGATGAAGGTGATCAGTTGAAATCAACTCTGACGAAGAGGTACATGACATGAAAAAGTATCAGATGGCTCTCCTAACCGTGATTCTCCTGGCTGCTCCTTTGTGCCTGGGCCAATCCACCAATCAAGGGGCCATAGTGGGGACGATCAGTGACATAAACGGCGGCGTCCGGCCTTCGGCGCAGATTGTTGTGCTCAATGTGGAAACTCGTATAGCGCGGACGGTTACAACCGACGAGCGGGGTAATTATTCGAATTATAACGCCTACTACGTCGATGGGGCCACTGGCAACAGGTTGTTGTTCTTCAACAAATGGACAAATAGTCGAAGTGCAGCAGCGCGCAACAAGGTGATTGCTAATCGTGACGCACTTCAACGGTTCTCATGAGTCCAACTGAGGCCAGGGCATCGAGGAGAGCTGCTCTTTCTTGTGCGATTCTTTTAGTGTGTTAGCGATCAGACTTGCAAATAACCTATTGGACAGCCAACTACCCCAACTCAAATCTCATGAATGAAACATAGCGTGATGGATGACACCCCAAAAAAAAATCGGCGAGTCTTCTTGAAGTATGCCGCAGCTACTGCGGCGGCAGGTATTTCCACCATCCAAGTTACGCCCACCAAGGCCTTCTCTCTATTCGAATATGCATATCAGTCAGCCGCCAAAGCGCCCATTAGTCCGGCCGAGTTCAGACGCCGTCTGGAGGGGCCAATCCTGTCAAACCCAACTCCCTTTAAGGCTAACTTTGATGTGGACTATCAAGCGGTGCGAAAGATAGTTCAGCGCGCCTTGCGTTATGGGGTAAAGATCTTTGCGCTTACGGCCGGCAACAGTCAGTACCAGTCCTTGTCTTATGACGAGATTAAGGAACTGACCAAAGTGATGGTCGAAGCTGTCAATGGTCAGGGACTAACCATCGCCGCGACCGGTGACTGGTGGACCCAGCGGGCGGTGGACTACGCGCGCTATGCTGAATCGATAGGCGCTGACGCGCTGCAGGTTTTGCGGCCAAGCCGCTCTGGTGGCGAGGATTCCATTGTCAGGCATTTCGAGACGATTGCTCTGAACACCAAGCTGGGACTGGTCTTACACGGTGATTATTCGAACTCCCTGTTTGAGAAGTTGTTGCGAATAGACTCAGTTGTGGCCATGAAAGAGGATCGGGATCTTTCTGAATATATAGAGCGCGAGATCGCCTTCGGCGACCGCGTCCAGATCTTCGGGGGTGGACAGGAATACCGGTATCTGGTCGGTTACCCCTATGGTGCGAAGGCCTTTTACAGCACTTACACCACGTTCGCTCCGGACATTTCCATGCAGTTCTGGAAGGCCATCCAAGCGGGAAACCTAAAAGCTGCGGTCCAGATCACGACAAAATATGACTATCCCTATTTGAAGGGGTTCACGCACCAGTGGTGGCATGCGACGCTCGAATACTTCGGGGTAGGGGCACGTTATTTACGCCCACCCCAACTCTCGTACACGGATGAACAGATGAAGGAAGTGAAAGCATTCTTCGATAAGCAGGGAATCGACCCCGAGAGATACAGATCCTGACGTGCTCGTCAGGCGTGAAACCCTAAAGAAGCACTGGTCTCAAATGATTACGACTGTGGAGAGGATTACTTTAGATGACAAGGCTTTGTCTGCTCTTTCTGGCCCTGGCCTCCCTCGGAGATCTTATGCCCGCAGCACGTGGCGCATGGGATGCCGCTGACGTGCTGCCACAAGTTACTCAAGAAACGATCTCATGGTCCAGAGGCCTCGATATCCCTTTGCCCAGAGGAGGGTATTATGCCTCATGGTATGAGGGAGGCTTATTAATAGCTGGTGGTACGTACTGGAAAGATGGTAAGAAGCTGTGGACCAACTCGGTAAGCTACTATGAGCCCTCACGCGACAGGTGGGTTGAATGGCCGCCTCTGCCTTTAACCCTGGCCTACGGCGTGATGGCCCAGGTAAGTGGCAAACTCTATCTTATCGGCGGGATGGTAGAGGATAGGCTTTCCCTTGACATGTTTCGCCTGGACGGCCGGAAATGGACCAGAATAGGCGTGGCACCGGCGGGATCCATATATGGAGCAGCGACAGTTGTCGGGAAGAAGATATATGTACTGGGCGGTGGCGACAGCAACACTGATCTTACCACGGCCACTAATCAGACATGGACCTTTGATCCGACTACCAGCCAGTGGGAAAAACTTGACGCTTTCCCCGGTAAACCTCGAGTGGTCCACGCCGTTGTTTCGATCGGAAACTCCATCTTCCTTTTCGGGGGTGCGACACAAAGCAAAGGCGAGGCACTTACCGACCTGAATGACGCATATCGATTCGATACTGTCACTAAAAAATGGACCACACTAACACCGATGCTGCAGGCTTGCCGCGCGTTCGGGGCAGCCGTCGCCCAAGGTTCAATATACCTAGTCGGTGGCGGTGGCCAGCATAGTCTAGACACGGTCTACCGTTATCGACCGGAACGGGACGAGTATCGGCTTGTCTCTCATCTTCCCTCTCCCCTGTTGGACTCTAAGTTCTTTTTCCAGAATGGCTCGTTTTACGGTGCGACCGGCGAAGATAAAGGCGGTTCCCGGTTCCCGGGTTTGTATATCGGTCGGCTGAGTCCCTCCTCCCTTCGGTAGAAGTTTGCCGAGAAATAGAATTTCCGCGTCAGTCAGCATAGTTAGAAAACATCTTGAGTAGCAGAATCACTATCGAAAGCACGGGCGTGGTGTATAGAAACCCCAGCCCTCACCTGCGCAGCGTAGTCGCTTATCATCCATCATTGAGCTTGCTCAGTAACAGCGAGTTTCTCGCCACCTTCGATATCGGCCAGGCGGTGGAATCGTTCGATTATCACACCGTGGTCGCGCGCTCCATCGACAGGGGCGAAACCTGGGAATTCGAGGGGCCATTGCTCAAAGATCTGCCGCCGTCGACTACTCATAGCGTGCGCACAAGCCGCTCCGCAGACGGATCGATTATCGGTTTCGGAGGATTCTATCGGCGCACATTCGAAGAAGATCTGGTGAACCGGCAGACCTTTGGGCTGGTTCCTGTTGACCTATTTACTGTCAGTTCCACTGACGGCGGACGGACCTGGACGAGTCCGAGGATGGTGGAGCCGGCTCTGATCGGGCCGTCCTGGGAGATTTGTCACTCTATAGTTGAGACAAGCGACGGCAGGTGGATCGCTCCGACCTCAACTTGGCGGAGCTGGGACGGTAACGATTATCCTGGAGACCGCGCAGTGGCCCTGATCAGCGACAACCGAGGGGAAAGCTGGCCCAAATACGGAATTACATTTGATGGTCGCCACAACCAATTAAGTTATCTTGAGCAATCTCTTGTAAATTTGGATGATGAATCTCTTCTGGCAGTTTCCTGGGTGTACGACCAGAAAACAGGCCTTACGCAGCCTTCTGTTTATTCCACTAGCCGAGACGGAGGAGCGACATTTACCGAGCCCCGTCATACCGGTTTCGACGCGCAGACGTGCAAGGTGCTTCGGTTGCTCGATGGCCGACTGTTGTGCGTCTATCGTAGAAACGACAGAGCGGGGCTATGGGCAACCCTCTCCCGACTGGAAGAAGGTAAATGGGTGAATCTTAGCGAGGCGCCTTTGTGGCAAGGAGCGGAATCGGGAATGAAGGGCATCCTAAATAGTGCCGATGAACTGAGCGGCCTACAGTTCGGACATCCCAGTATTCGACAGATTTCCGCTAGTGAAGTGCTAATTCTTTTTTGGTGTCAGGAACGCTGTCTAACGAATATCCGGTGGATCAAACTGAGGCTTGATTGAGTGAACAGCAATGGCTGTTTTGATAGGGGGTCTTTTGGGCGGTCACATCTCCTGGATTGATTACTGTGTCATCGCAGTGTATCTGCTCCTCTCTATCTACATAGGGTTGCGTGCAGCGAAGGGGAATAGCAATTCAGAGGAATATTTCCTCGGCGGGAGAAGACAGAGTTGGTTCCCTGTCTCCATCTCGATCGTAAGCGCTGAATTAAGCGCCATCAGCTACCTGGGAATCGCCGGGTGGATCTATGAGCGGGACATCTCATACTTCATGTTCACGTTCCTCCTGCCCGTGGTTATCATTCTTATCATACGGCTGTTTATACCGATCTATCGGAAATTGAATCTAATAAGTGTTTATGAGTTCCTGGAAAAACGCTACAACGTCTATGTTCGAGCATTCACAGCACTATTATTCATTCTGCTTCGTGTCGGTCATATGGCAACAGCAATTTTCGCCCCTTCTCTGGTGTTTCAGGAGATTGCAGGAATACCTTTGATTCCGTCGATCGCGATAACCGGTATTGCCGTCACTCTTTACACACTGAAGGGGGGAATGACAGCCGTTATTTGGACGGATTTCATGCAGTTCTTCGTGCTTGTCGGCGGAGCTGTAGTGATCTTGATGTTTGCTCTGAGTGCTCTTGATTGGAACGTCGGGCAGATGTGGCAATTGGCCGGTATTCATACGAGGATGTTCAATTTTGCTTTCGACTTGCGAGAGGAAGTGACGGTCTGGGGCCTTGTATGCTACATGTCGATATACTTCTTGACAACCTATGCCACGGATCAAGTGATTGCGCAGCGTTACTTTACCACCGGTTCCGAATCTGAAACGCGCCGAGCTATGTTGAGCGCAGCCTTCATCACAATACCGGTGGTGGCATTGCTGATGTTTATCGGTATCGCCCTGACTGCGTATTATGCCATTCATCCGGAACTGTCGCACACCTTGTCGAGGGCCGATAGAATCATTCCTCATTTCGCTATGAATGTTTTACCGGCAGGCGCTAAAGGCTTGCTCGTGGCGGGCATCTTCGCCGCCACAATGTCCACTATTTCCGCCGGAGTCAACTCTCTTTCTGCGGTACTGATGACAGATTTTCTGGTCCGCTTTGGCATCAGCGAAGAGGAGGACCAGCAATTGAAACATGCCCGCTGGGTGACACTGTTATTCGGGGTGTTGATTACCGTGACTGCTTTCTATGTAGGTCGCCTCGGTTCAGTACTCGCCATAATCGGTAAGCTCCAAAGCTTCTTCATGGGGCCCATCTGTGCGCTCTTCACTCTGGGCGTGATTAGCAAGTGGGCCAACTCAGTGGGGGTCATTCTGGGTGGGCTCACAGGGTTGATTGCCACCCTGATCGTAGCCAATTTAACAACTGTTTCATGGCTTTGGTGGATTGTCGTCGGATTCTTGGTCAGTATGCTGGTTGGCTATGTTTGCAGCAGGGGATGGAGCTTGTTGCAGAGAATTCCGGTTCAACCGATGGATGAAATACAGAGCATTGAGGGATCATGAAATTATCCGGAAAGGTGGCGATTGTTACTGGAGGCGGGACTGGAATCGGAAGCGGGATTAGCCGCGCGCTGACGGAGGCAGGTGCGAGGGTCGTCATTGGCCAGCCGCACCAGCAGGCTGCGGAACAGACAGTGCGAGAACTCTCCCTGGAAGGCGCCGAGGTTTTGTTTCTGCCTGTAGATATTCGATACCGCGAACAGGTGCAGGCAATGGTGCGAGGGACAATCGAGAGATGGGGAAAGATTGATATTCTTGTGAATAATGCCGCACTCACGGGGTCTGCGGTGATTGCCCCGTTTCTAGACTGTACTGACGAATTATTAAGTCAAGTCCTGGATGTTAACTTGAAAGGCACCTTCATCTGCTCTCAAGAAGTCGCTCGCCACATGGTGGACCACGGGGGATCGATAACTAACATCTCCTCCGTCGGGGCTTTTGCCGCCCAAGAAGGGGCGTCGGTCTATTGTGCGACGAAGGCGGGTGTCGTTGGATTGACTCAGGCGATGGCATTGGAGCTGGCCGTCTTTGGAATTCGCGTCAATTGTATCGCGCCAGGGCTCATTAAAACTGAGAGTAATGAAAACGTTCACGACGAGATGCGTGGACGGGGCATCACCGGACGGTATCTACGAAACGTCCCTCTTAATCGCCGCGGGACGCCGAAAGAAATAGGTTCGGCAGTCGTGTTTCTTGCCTCTGAAGACGCTGGGTATATCACCGGCCAAACGATCGTGATTGACGGCGGGCTCTTAACTTATTGAGAAACGAGGTGGACCAACTCGAAATCCGATGAGCACTTGCATGAAATTGAGAGGCATCATTCCTCCAATCGGAACCCCGCTAACTCCCGACGAGAGAGTTGATATCGCAGGATTGCGTAGACTTGTGCGCTATCTACTCGGTGCAGGTGTAGATGCTCTCTTTGTCAACGGAACGATGGGAATATTCGCGCTGCTTTCCGACACCGAGCAACTCTTAGCTGTGGAAACTGTTGTTGATGAGGTTAACGGCAGTGTGCCGGTGATCGCCGGGGTATCCGATACGGGTACCAAGCGGGTCATAGAGAAGGCTAAGCAAGTGGAGGTAATGGGAGTAGATTATCTGACCGCACTGCCACCATATTATTATCTGCTGACCCAGGATAGTTGCGTCAGGTTTTACCGAGATGTCGCCCAGGCTGTGGCGAAACCGCTGTTCATCTACAACAATTTAACTTTTACCAAATTCAATTTGTCTTTGGACTCAATTGATTCATTGAGCGATGAGCCCAATATTGCAGGCATTAAAGAAACAAATCCGGACTGCAGCCGGTGGACGCAATTGACCAATACTGTGGGCCGAAGTGAAGGTTTTAGTGTGCTCATAGGCACAGAGATCTTACCTCACGTAGCACTGATGCTGGGAGCCGACGGAATAGTCGCCGGCTCACATAATATCGCTGCCGGTATAGCCGTCGATCTTTACCGAGCGGTGAAGGCCAACAACTTTGCCGTGGCAGCGGAATTAGGAGAAAAACTGAGAAAGGTAAACAAAATATTCGAGTACGGTGAAATCTGGGGCGCTTTCGAAGTTGCCTTGAACTATCTCGGTATCTGCGATAAGGCGACCGCCCGCCCATACCATTCTGTCGATCAAAAAGAACACACATATATTGAAACGATCCTGCAGGATTGCGGGATCTGCTGATCTTATATCTCTTTTGGAGCCCCTGGAAATGGCAGTGAAAATACCGATCGAGGATTTCAATCCTGGTTCAGTCGCCCCCGGCACCATACAGCGCTTCTTTCTTAATCTATGTCGGCCTGGCAACGCGGAAGATCTGGGTATCCCTGTTTTGGTCGCTCAGGGGAGGCGGCCGGGTAAAACATTGGTGGTTTTCGCTGGCGTACATGGTGACGAGTTGGAGGGCGTGCAAGCTATTCATGAGGTCTTTCTACAATTAGATCCCGCAGAGCTGAGTGGACGTGTGATTGCCGTCACGGTAGCCAATCTTCCCGCCTATCGCGTCACCAGGCGCATCAGCCCGATCGACGTACTCAATCTGGCGCGAACATTTCCGGGCCGAAAGGACGGTACCGTAACGGAGCGTATCGCACACTATTTATCCGAAATGATTCTCCCGCATGCTGACTTCTTTATCGATCTTCACAGTTCTGGTCTTACATATGTCCTTCCCACCATGATCGGATACCACGCGAGCGACACGCCGCAAGGAAGGGAATCAAAAGAGGCAGCCCTTTACTTCGGTACTCCCGTTATGTGGGGGCACCCTGAAATTAGCCCGGGACGTTCGTTGTCGGTAGCCATCGCGCGCAACATTCCCTGGTTATATGTTGAAGCTCCCAGCGGGGGGAGGGTTTCAGAAAAGGAACTACCTTATTACATTAATGGGATTTAATGGGATATTTAATCTGCTGAAACATCTCCAGATGCTTCCGGGGACTGTGGAGCGGCGGCTTCCCGACGTTCATCTAATTGGAACGGGTGATCTTGATAGGACAATCGCCGTTAATGCGGAGGGATTCTTTGTCCCTAAAGTACGAGTCTTAGACGAAGTGTGTCCGAATCAGGTTGTGGCGGTGGTTAGAGATCTATTTGGTCAGACTATCGAAGAGGTAAGCACCGAGCATGGAGGTCTGGTCGGTATGTTAAGGGCGATCCCCGTTGTTAATCCCGGAGACTCTGTGTGCCTGATCGTGGATAGAGGTCCGGCGCTGGATGGCGGGCTGACTGTGGTTCCGGGTGACCGCTAGAACCTCCTGGGTCGGTAGAAAAAATGATAGTTGATTGTCACACACATATCTGGCGCGCAGAGCACTGGGGCGAAGAGATTACTCTTGAATCAACACGCGCACGGGGGCATGCGGTCGAACTAACGGTGAAATGGCAGGACCACCAGCAGGCGATGCAACAAGTGGATCGGGCCATTGTTTTCGGATTGCGAGCTCACCACGTTGGCCTGGTTGTGCCGAATGATTACGTAGCCGGATACGTGGCTAAGCATCCTCAAAAACTGATTGGGTTTGCTTCAATCGATCCCAATGAAATCGGTTACATGGACGAATTACACCGTGCAGTGGAAGATCTGAAATTGCAGGGTCTAAAGCTTGGGCCCATTTATCAGAACTACCATCCGCTGGATGAACGCATACTTCCCGTCTACGAGTACTGCGAGCGAAATCACCTTCCTATTATCATCCATCAGGGGACTACATTTCCGCGCCGTGCACCCTTGAAGTTCGCTTCACCGATACTGCTGGAGGACGTGGCGCTTGCCTATCCCGACCTGGTAATGGTTATTGCCCATCTTGGTCACCCCTGGATTGCCGAAACTATTGTACTGATCCGCAAACATCCGAATCTCTATGCTGACTTATCGGCACTTCACTACCGTCCCTGGCAGTTTTATAACGGGATGATGCTCGCTTTCGAATATGGGGTAATGGAAAAGATTCTCTTCGGTTCGGACTATCCCTTCACAACCCCTGAGGCAACACTGAAGGCCTTATACGAAATCAACGAAATCCCGGGACGCTCAGGATTACCGCTAATACCAACTGAGCAGATCAAGATGATTATTGAACGAGATGCATTAGCACTGTTAAGGCTTGAATAGCGCAAGACATTTTCGCTGGGTGCGTGTCTGTTCAGAAAGGATAGTCCGCTTTGCGCGCACGAGGAGTGAAAGAATAGATGAACAAAGGCTTTTCAACAATTGATTGGATCGTTCTTGCTTTCTATTTGATCGCAGTCGTTATTATCGGCGGCTCCTTCTATGGCAAGCAGAAGAGCGGTAAAGATTATTTATTAGCCGGCCGGCGAATGTCCTGGTTTCCGATCGCCATCTCGATAATCGCCACAGACCTCAGCGCAATCTCCTATATGGGAATTCCCGCGCTCGTCTATAAACACGATCTCAAATACATGTTGAGCGCGTTTCTGTTCCCGTTTCAGATGGCCTTGGTAATTATCATCTTTGTGCCTTTGCTATACCGATTAAATATCTACACTGCTTATGAGTACCTCGAACGGCGGTTCAATACTTCGACGCGTTTATTGGCGGCTTGTCTCTTTATTGGAGGCCGTGGGGCATGGTTGGCGACTATGACTTTCGCAACCTCCGTTGTCCTGACAGAGATCACAGGTATTAATACGTATGTTGCCATTCTGATCTGCGGCATCAGCACCACTCTCTATACTTTTCTTGGAGGGATGGAGGCGGTTGTTTGGACCGATTTCATGCAATTCTTCGTGCTACTGGGCGGAGCTTTAGCTATCGCGCTCTTTATTCTATTCGCTTACGGCTGGGATGTTACTCGAGTATGGGACGTCGCCACAGCAACCGGTCATACCACGATGTTCGATTTTTCTTTAGACCCTTCCCGTGAATACACATTCTGGGGAATGTTGATCGGGTTGCTGGTGTACCAACTCTCTACTTATGGTACGGATCAGATCAATGTCCAGAGATATTTTGCCACCAAAAATCTGAAGCAAACCATCTGGGCTGCGGCCGGCTCAGCCATGATTCTTCTCCCTGTCCTGTTGCTCCTCTACGGTATCGGCATCGGGTTTACGGCGTTTTATCACGATCATGCCGACATGCGTGCGTCACTTAGCAGCGCTGACCGCGTTATGCCGCATTTTACTGTCAACGTTTTGCCGACAGGCCTCCGTGGACTGGTGATAGCAGGCATTTTTGCGGCAACCATGTCGAGTATGTCTTCGGGTATCAATTCTCTTGCGACTAGTACGCTGAAGGATCTTTTGGAGAAGATGAGCCGAAAAATAGTCGATCGCGAACTGTTTTGGGCGCGCTTGATTAGCGCTTTCTGGGGATTGGCGGCAACCGCGGGAGCCACGCTGATGGTGGATTTGAAGCTCACAATATTGGAAAGGTTCAACTCGATTTACCAGTTTTTCGCCGGACCGCTGGTGGGAATTTTTCTCCTGGGGATGTTAACAACGCGGGCTTCTGCGTGGCCCGTAAGTGCTGGCGCAATCGTCGGCTTCGTTGCCACTGCCGCCAGCGCGCGATGGACTTCCATTCACTGGCTCTGGTACGCCCCGATTGGATGCCTGGTTACTCTTGTCGTTGGCTACCTGGGCAGCCTGTTCGCGCCACAACAACGTAGTGAGGAGATCAAACAGTACACCCTCTTAGGCAGCAGGGAACTTTCTGTGAAGACGTCTCAGTAGTTGGACAAAAGGATGAAATACACATCTAGAGTTTTACACTTATTATTCGCCTTGATCACTCTCGCAGGCATGGCGAGCGCACAGCGGGACGGATTTTATTTAAAGGATGGGGATCGCGTCGTCTTCTATGGCGACAGCATTACGGAACAACAGCTCTACACGACGTTTATTGAAACCTTCGTGGTGACCCGGTGGCCCGGCCTGGATATTACTTTTGTCAATGCAGGTTGGAGTGGTGATCGAGTTTCCGGGGGTAGAGGCGGCTCAATAGACCTGCGCCTTAAGCGGGACGTCATCGCCTACCACCCAACGGTAGTGACCATAATGCTGGGAATGAACGATGGCGATGTGAAGCCCTACGATCCCACGCTCTTTAATACTTTTGCCACCGGGTACAGACGTATTGTCGAAAGGCTGAAAGACGCACAACCCGGCCTTCGCCTCACTTTGATTAGACCGTCGCCCTACGACGACGTAACCCGCGAGGCTGGATTCGATGGCGGTTACAACTCCGTGCTCGTGCGCTACGGCGATTTCGTCGAGGAACTGGCTAGACAGACGAAGCTGGATCTCGCTGATCTCAATAAAACAGTTGTCGCCGCGCTGGCCAAGGCAAACGACATAGATGCCAACCTGGCTAAGAGAATCATACCCGATCGCGTGCATCCCGGCCCCGGCGGACACCTGCTGATGGCCCAGGCTCTTCTGAAAGCGTGGAATGCCCCCGCGATTGTAACGGCGGTCGAAATCGATGCTGCGACAGCTCGGGTAGTTAAAGCCGAAAACAGTAAAGTCTCGGAGCTCATCAACGAAGGTGGGCTATCTTGGATACAGTCGGATAGAGCATTGCCGATGTTTTTGGATATGAAAGATCCGGCCCTGGCCCTGGCTGTTCAATCATCTGATGTTGTAGAAACTCTAAATCAGCAGCAGCTCACGGTAACGGGGTTGCCGGCTCCGAGCTACACACTCAAGATCGACGACGAGACAATCAGCACTTTTACAAAGGAGTCGCTGACAAAAGGCGTCAATTTGGCGACATTGGCTACACCGATGATGAAACAGGCACAAGCGGTTCACTTGTTTACTCTGGAACACAACGGTATTCATCGTGTCCGGTGGCGGGAGATACAAGTCCCCTTGCAAGATGAACGCTCGGCCGTCGTGCAAAAAGCGCTTGATGCTTTGAGTCTCCTCGAGGCTGAGCTGATTAGAAAGCAGCGCGCGATGGCGAAGCCACGACCTCATCGTTTTCAGCTGATTCCACAACCGTAGAGCGAAAAGGGCAGGGAACTCATTCCAAAGAGTTCAATCAGGGCAGGCCCATCGATTTCGTGATCATTCAGCTCGGCGGCAATGACATCTGGAACGCTACTGATGAAAACATCGACGTGATCATCGACAAGGTATTCGGCTATTACGATTAGCTGATCAAGATGATCCATGACTACAGTAAGGAGACAAAGATCGGCGTCATCATGCTCGATCCGCTGTCGCGTTCGCAGCACGGATATCGCAACTACCGGGGTAAGCGCAAGCAGACCCGGTGGCAATACCGGCGCGATCAGCATCGCATGATAGAGAGGCAAATCGAAAAGTACGGCGCGAGGGAAAAGGAGAACATTTACCTGGTTCCTGTTCACTTAAACCTGGACTGCGTGAACGGCTTTCCGATGCAGACATATCCGCGCAACGCCAGGATGCCGGTCGAGGAGCAGCGCGTCTCCGACGGCGCTCATCTCTCTCCCGAAGGTTATCGCCAGTTCGGTGATGCGATCTACGGATGGCTCAAGGTCTCTCTTTCCAGCGAGTAACACTTGAGGCTACGTGACAGGAATGAATCTTCTGGTGGCCGCCGGATGGACCGCCCTGTTAACCCGATCGGTAAAATCCGAAAGACGCGATCTTTTTTCAAGGGCTGAAGGTAAGCATGAAATGTCGGAACTGTCTGTCATAGCCGATTACGGAGATCTGTGCGGCGAATGCCCGGTATGGGATGGCGCTGGATCTCTATTCTGGACAGATATCGCGGGACGCAGGTTCTATCGCTATCATCAATCGTCCGGCAGGCATGAGATCGTGCGTGAAGGGTTACAGATCAATGGTTTCCGCCTCAATCGACCGAACGGTTTTGTAATCACCAATGCCGGCGGCGTTTGGCTCTGGGATGGTGCCGGTACAGTGAGGTTGATTACCGAAGAAGTGGATGGCTCCAAATTGCAGCTTAATGATTGTATTGCCGACCCGGTCGGTCGCTTGTATGCCGGCACATGTTTTTATGACCCAAACGCGGAATACGACATGGGTAAGCTGATCCGCGTCGATACGGACGGTAAAGCTGCTATCGTCGACGAGGGCTTTCACATGGCTAACGGTTTGGGATTCTCACCGGACTGCAGCATTTTGTACTTTACGGACAGCGGCGCGAGATGCATTTATGCTTACGATTACCAAATCAAGACTGGAGAGATCGGCAATCGTCGCGTAGTTGTCCAAGTGCCGGACACTGAGGGCTTGCCTGACGGCATGACTGTTGACAGCGAGGGGTTCATCTGGTCTGCGCAATGGTATGGCAGCTGTGTCGTCCGCTATGATCCAGAAGGCAGCATTGAGCAGCGGATTTCTATCCCGGCTAAACAGACATCAGCCATTGCGTTTGGCGGAGATGATCTAGCGGATATTTTCATAACCTCCGCGGCCAAATCCGAGTCCCTGCCGATCATGCCTCCCGGTTACGACGCGGAGGCCGGATATTTCGGCGGCAGGCTTTACCACCTCAACTTGGGTATTAAGGGTAAACCGGAGTATAGGTCAGCCATCTCTGTCGCGGCCTGACATGATACGAGACTGTCAAGAATGGTAAGGAGGTTTGGAATTTTTGCCGCCCGTGATTTATGCCGTTCCGCGGATCGAGGCGAAACCTCTACTTCGACAACGTCGT